>DJBG01000189.1 GCA_002429965.1 Hungatella sp. UBA5982 | reverse complement strand
ACAGAAATCGGCAGCGCCATGCGCGCTACGGGCAATAATCAGGCGATGATACGCGCCCAGGGCGTCAATACAAACTGGACGAAGCTTCTGGCCCTCACCATCAGCAACGGGCTCGTAGGAATTTCAGGAGGGTTGGTCTGTCAAAGTCAGAAATACGCAGATATCGGTATGGGCACCGGTGCCATTGTCATCGGCCTTGCCGCTATTGTCATTGGTGATGTGCTGATGGGAAAACTGCGCTCCTTTTCAAGCAAGCTTATCTCCGCAGTTGTGGGATCTGTCATATATTTTGTGATCCGTGCGGTGGTTTTGAGAATGGGTATGGATGCCAATGATATGAAGCTGCTGTCGGCTGGGATCGTTGCGGTGGCGCTTTGCGTACCGGTTATGGCAAATAAATGGCGCATCAGGAAATCTTATACAGAAGGAGGAGAATAACCATGCTGGATATTAAGAATGTCAGAAAAACGTTTAATAAGAACACCATCAATGAAAAAAAGGCATTGAATGGCATTGACCTCCATCTGAACGAAGGTGATTTTGTCACTGTGATCGGCGGTAACGGAGCGGGGAAGTCCACGATGTTAAATATGATAGCAGGAGTGTATCCGATTGATTCCGGAAAGATCCAGATTGATGAGATCAATATTTCCAGGGATCCGGAGTATAAAAGAGCGAAGTATATCGGAAGGGTATTCCAGGATCCTATGCTGGGGACTGCCGCCGGAATGGAAATACAGGAAAATATGGCACTGGCTTATCGGCGGGGGCAGGGAAGAGGCCTTGCCTGGGGAATCAAAACCAGTGAAAAAGCCTTTTATCATGAAGCGCTTAAAAAGCTGGGACTTGGACTTCAGGACCGTATGACCAATAAGGTTGGACTTCTTTCGGGAGGCCAGAGACAGGCGCTAACCCTGCTGATGGCGACNNAAAACTGCTTCTCCTTGATGAACATACCGCCGCACTTGACCCCAAAACTGCTAAAAAGGTTCTGGAAATCACCCAGGAGATTGTGAAAGAGCAAAATCTCACCACGTTAATGATCACCCATAACATGAAGGATGCGATCCAGATTGGCAACCGTCTTGTCATGATGCATGAAGGCCGCATCATTTATGATGTATCGGGCGAAGAAAAAAAGAAGCTGGAAGTTGAGGACCTTCTTAAGAAATTTGAAGAGGCAAGCGGTGAGGAATTTTCCAACGACAGAATGATACTGGCGAAATAACCGGTGAAAATATGGGGCAGGGAAACTTTTATAAGGGTCTCATGCCCTTTTTTATTTATTTTGTAACCGGAAGCTATATTTTTCAAAGTTGCCTTACCTATATGTGTCTTTTTTAATATTTGTAATATAATCTTAATAATTTTTTTGTTGGAGCTATATCGCAAAGTATGACATTTTATGCTATACTTAGGCAGATAGGCTCGTAGTCTGAATCGGCTTTCCAATAGAATACAGAAAGATGGAGAGAAAGTACAGGATGGAAAACAACAACGAGAAAAAAGATTATATNNAATCCGTTTGGATAAGGCCAGAAAAAAACGCAGCAAGAATGATTACAAGAAACTTTTGGTGCTGGGAGGTGCAGCGGTTCTTTGTGTGGCAGCCATTTCAGCGGTAGGAATGGCAGTAAAGAATCACATAGCGAAACCGGCAGGACTTGCCACCGGATCGGAAGCCTCTGCAATAAAGCTGGAGGAATCGGCAGGTTTAAAAGCAGAAGCTGAGTCTGAAGCCCAGGCAGCAAAGGAAAAAGAGGAAAAAGAACAGGTAGTAAGTTCCTACAAGAATTTAGGTATTATCCAGGTATCGGGATATTTAAACGTAAGAAAAGCACCGGGTACCGAGGAGGATGTAATCGGAAAGCTCCAGGGAGACAGTGCCTGCGATATCCTGGAAAAGATGGACTCCGGCTGGTATAAAATATCTTCCGGCGGAATTGAAGGATTCATAAATTCCGAATTTGTTTTAACAGGGGAAGATGCAAAAAAGAAAGCAGCGGATCTGGTAAAGCTGAGAGCCGTCGTTCAGACCGACAGCATGAACATCAGGAAGGAACCATCCACCAGTTCGGATGTGGTGGGGCAGGCGCTTTCCAATGAGCGGTATGAGGTCTTAGGAGAGACAGATGGCTGGGTGCAGGTTCCGGCCGGATATTTATCCGCAGATTATGTCAAGTTGGAATATGGACTGAATGAGGCCAGAAAACTGGATTTAAAGGCAATGATATTCAATCTTTATAAGAACATCGGTATTTCCGACGTGGATAATTATTTGAATGTGAGAGAAGAGCCTAACGAAAACGGCAAGGTCATTGCAAAGATGCCAAGCAAAGCCGCGGGAAATATTTTAGAGAAAACAGATGACGGCTGGTATAAGATTCAGTCCGGTAAGATTACGGGCTATGTGAAGTCTGATTTTATCCTGACAGGACAGGCCGCAAAGGATGAGGCTCTGCAGGTGGCGGAGCTTATGGCCATCGTCAACACGGATATGTTAAACGCCAGAGCCGAACCTTCCACTGATTCAAAGATATGGACACAGATATCCAACAATGAACGGTATCCTGTTTTAAAGCAGATTGACGGCTGGATACAGATCGAGCTGGAGGAGAACAGCAACGCTTATGTATCCACAGATTACGTGGATGTCCGGTATGCTCTTCCTGAGGCAATCAAGTTCTCTCCTCTGGAGGAAAAAGCCAATGTACAGGCGTCGTTAAGGACCCAGATCGTCAATTATGCCCTGCAGTTTTTGGGAAATCCTTATGTTTGGGGCGGAACCAGCCTGACCAAAGGGGCTGACTGTTCCGGGTTTACCATGTCTGTTTACGCTCATTTTGGCATTGGACTGCCTCATTATTCCGGCTCTCAGGCTGGTATGGGCAAGGCAGTGAAATCCGGCGAGATGAAGCCAGGGGATCTGATCTATTATGCAGACAGCAGAGGAACCGTCAACCATGTGGCCATGTATATCGGTAACGGACANNGGGGGCTTTTATTTTTTTACTTTTTTCTCTGGTTTACAAATTCTGGAAAAAGGATTATAATAAATAAAACCGTTATATTTCTGAAAATATAACGGAAAGGCGGGATCCGGTATGAAAACAGGTGCGGTTATTTTAGCGGCTGGGCATAAAAGTGCCACCAGTACATTTAAACCATTGATGCCCATTGGAGGTACAACCGTTATTAGACGGATAATCATGACGTTGAAAAGGTCCGGTGTAGATCCGATCGTGGTCATAACCGGAAAAGATGCAAAGGAATTGGAAAAACACATTTCCAAGCTAAGAGTGATCTGCCTCAGAAATGAGAATTATGAAAATACCCAGATATTTGACAGCGTCTTTACAGGCCTTAATTACATTGAGGATTTGTGCGACCGGGTACTTATTCTCCCGGCAAAATACCCCATGCTGTTGCCGGAAACCATTAAAAAAGTTATGAACAGCAGCCGGCTAGCTGCTTGTCCGGTCTTTGACGGCCGCAGAGGCCATCCGATTATGATCAGCAAGGAGCTGATCCCCTCCCTCCTGTCATACGATGGAAGACAAGGGCTGAGGGGAGCTTTAAAGCAGACGGAAATAGATGTCTTAATTGAGGAAATTCCAGTTGATGATAAAGGAATCATAGAATCCATCGAAACGGATGTGGACTATGGAGATAACTATTATATGGGACGGGCTTCCATGCACCCGAATGCAAATCTGTTTCTGGAATGCGACGAGATTTTCTTTGGGCCGGGGATTGCCCAGTTTTTGATGCTGATTGAGCATAACGGTTCCATGCAGACGGCTTGCCGGCAGATGTACATGTCCTACAGCAAAGGTTGGAAGATCATAAAAGAGGCAGAAAAGCAGCTTGGATATCCTCTTTTGATCACCCGGTCAGGTGGAGCAGAGGGCGGATTTTCCCAACTTACACCTAAAACAAAGGATTTTCTAAACCGGTTCTTAAGCATGGAAAAAGAATTAAATGAAAAAACAGAAGAACTGTTTATAAAATATTTTGAGGGGGTATTGAAATGAGGAAGCTGTTTAAAACAGTTTTAGAAACACTGGAAAAAGGTGAAGATGGGGTTTTAGTGACCATTGTTGCGAGTTCTGGATCCACTCCCAGAGGTGCAGGATCCCATATGCTGGTAAGACGGGACGGGACCACGGAAGGGACGATCGGAGGCGGAGCGGTGGAATACCGGTCTATCCAGAGGTCACAAAAAGCGATTGAGGAAAAGGCCTCCTATATGCACAGCTTTGTACTGGGAAAGGAACAGGTAGCTGATCTGGGTATGATCTGCGGCGGTGATGTGGTGGTTTACTTCCAGTATCTGGATCATGGAAATCAGGAATTTAAGGACTTATGCAGGAAGATAGAAGACGCCTATGACAAGGATGAAGATAGCTGGCTTCTTATGGATATTACCGACGAAACCACCTGGGGGTTGGGCATCTACAGCAAATCAGCGGGATTAACAGGAATAAAGGAAATTGATGAAGAAGATAGAAAAATTCTCCTTCAACATAAAGCGGTTCAGAAAAACTTTGGTGAACGTAAGTATTACAGCGAGCCTCTGGTCAGGGCCGGCTGCGTCTATATGTTCGGAGGCGGGCATGTGGCACAGGAATTGGTGCCGGTTCTGGCACATGTAGGATTCCGGTGTACCGTTTTTGATGACCGGCCGGAATTTGCCAATGAAAAACTGTTTCCTCAGGCAGAGAAGACCATTGTTGGGGATTATGAAAGGATTTTTGATTACCTTGAATTAAGGGAATGTGATTATGTCTGCGTCATGACCAGGGGANNTGTTCAAAGACAGGTTCTTACGAAAGATGCCTGCTATGTCGGTGTGATTGGCAGCCGCAGGAAACTGGAAACTTTGACTGAAAAGCTTATGGCGGACGGTGTTACCAGAGAACAAATCGATAGCTGTCACAGCCCCATCGGCTTGGAAATCTACGCAGAAACACCCGCTGAAATCGCCATCAGCGTGGCAGGAGAGTTGATTGCTGTCAGAGCCCTGCGGGAAGGGCGAAAAAAGTAATGGGGAAGTTTTTATTTCTAAAAGGTGATTCCGGAGAAGGAAAGACGACCCTGCTTTTTGAATGCCTAAAACCCTGNNCCCAACGTTTGCTGAATGAAGATGGGCTGACCATGGGATTTCGTATGGTCCCGGCAGCTGAAGAATGGATTCCGGCAGCTGCCTATAAAAAAGGAATGACGAATGTTTTTATTCAACGGAATGAAAATGGATTTCAAAAGAACCTTCAGTTTTTTAAAACCGATGGGATAGAAATTCTGCGTTCTTCCGCTCATAATAAGCTCCTCCTTCTGGATGAAATAGGAGGGATAGAACTTTTTGTACCGGATTTTATGAAGGAGGTTCTTTGCTGCATTGATAGCCAGGTGCCTTGCATCGGAGTTTTGAAAAGCCAGAAAAATCTGGAGGCCATGAGAACCAGAGTTCCCACAGAGCCGGACCCGGACAAGCTTCTTCGGGATTTGGAAGAGAAGCTTGTAAAACGGTCAGATGGACGAATTCTTACGTTTGATCGTGAAAAAAAAGAGCACATTCGGGCAGAAATTATGGAATTTTTGAGAGAATGTACGGAAAAGGAAGGAAAGGAAACACATGGTAGAAAGGGACTGGATATATAAAAGACGTTTTGGAATCATAGTGCTCTTATTTATTGTCTGCTTTTTGGGTTCCTTTTTGCTTGGACGGTACCCGGTATACCCGGCCACGCTCTTAAAGGTCCTTCTTTCGGCGGTTTTTCCTATAAAAACCACTTGGCCGGCCCAGGCAGAGACGGTTGTTTTCCAGGTCCGTCTTCCAAGAGTTTTTATGGCAGCATTGATCGGAGGAGGATTGTCCTGTGCAGGCGCCGCTTATCAGGGGATCTTTAAAAATCCCATGGTATCACCGGATGTTCTGGGTGCATCCTCTGGCGCGGGATTAGGTGCTGCTCTGGGATTGTTTTTCTCATTCGGATATAACGGTGTGACAATCAGCGCCTTTCTTTTTGGTCTTGGTGCTGTAGGAATCGTCTGTCTCATCAGCAGCCGGGTAAAGTATAATCCCGTGCTGGGACTGGTGTTGTCCGGCATGATGGTAAGTTCCCTCGCCTCCGCAGCGGTTTCTTTTTTAAAACTGGTGGCAGATCCGACCAATACCCTTCCGGTCATTACCTATTGGCTTATGGGAAGCCTGGCATCCATCCGGCAGAAAGACGTTATGTTTGCTGCACCATGGATCCTCATAGGAATCCTTCCGATTTACCTTCTTCGGTNNATCAATGTTTTAAGCCTTGGTGAAGATGAAGCGAGGAGCATGGGGATCAATGCTAAGAAGCTCCGTTTTATCGTTGTAGTCAGCGCAACTTTAATTACCTCAGCAGCAGTTTCGGTAAGCGGGCATATCGGCTGGGTGGGACTGGTAATCCCGCATTTTGCCAGAATGCTGGTAGGAAGCGATTACCGCAGGCTATTACCGGCCTCTCTGCTTATGGGTGGCAGCTTTCTGTTGATCGTGGATAATTTTGCAAGGCTTTTGGCTACCAGTGAGATCCCCATCGGCATTTTGACTGCATTTATTGGTGCTCCGTTCTTTTTATATCTTATTTTGCGGGAAGGAAACCGGTTATAAAGGAGGGGAAGTATGGAGCTGACAGTAAAAGATCTGGAATTCGGCTATCATTGTTTTCCGGTATTAAAGGGGATCAATTTTTCATTCAACAAAGGAGAACTGGTCTGTGTTCTTGGAAAAAACGGTGCAGGAAAGAGTACACTTTTTCGCTGCATGTTAGGTCTGTTAAAGGGGTACCATGGAGAGGTTCTGATTGATGGAACAGAACGCCGGCACTTCTCAGAACGGGAATTGGCCGGAAGGATTGCCTATATACCCCAGAACCATGATACTGCATTCTCTTTTTCGGTTCTGGATATGGTGTTGATGGGAACAACTGCCTCGCTGCCCCGCTTTGCAAGTCCGGGACAGAAAGAAAAAGACAGGGCATTGAATGCTCTGAAGCTTTTAAAGATTGACGGTCTAAAGGACCGTATATTTGGGCAGATCAGCGGTGGCGAACAGCAGCTTGTGCTGATTGCAAGGGCTATCGCCCAGGAGGCAAAAATACTGGTTATGGATGAACCCTGTTCCAGCTTGGATTACGGCAACCAGATCCGGGTTATGGAGGAACTGCGGACCTTGTCAGAAAAGGGATATTTAATTGTACAATCCACCCATAATCCGGAGCATGTCTTTTATTTTGCCCATAAAGCACTGGTGATGATGGATGGAAAGATAGCCGCTTTCGGTGAGCCGGACAAGATCTTGACGAAAGAGCTTTTGGAAGGCGTATACCAGGTGCCTATTGAGATCTATGAAGATTTAAAAAGCGGAAAAAAAGTGTGTATGCCTGGGGGAAGGTGATGAATATGTGGGAAATGTATGACAATCTGATAGAACCAATACCAGATGACGTAAAGATAGAAGATTATTTTGTCGGAATCCAGTGGACTTCAGTGACTGTCTGCGGATATACTGGTGTGGCAGCGACAAATCCGCTTCAGACCATCCAAAGAACAGAAAAAGACGTACTGGACATGTCATGGAAGGAAGCTGCAGGGCTGATAAAATCATGGAATTTTACTGAGGCCAGCATAGGTGCCGCAGCGGTAAATGCTTATTATAATCAGCCGGAGCGGATCAGTAAGTTGGAAAAGGAAGGCACAATCAGGCAGCTATCTAAGGAAGATGCTTTTATGGCCTATCGTGAGGATATCAAAGGAAAAAAGGTGGCGACCATCGGACATTTCTGTTTTGCAGAGGAATATTTAAAAGAAGCAAAATCCTGTGTAATTTTGGAACGCAATCCAATGGACGGCGATTACCCGGACAGTGCCTGTGAATATATACTTTCAGATAGAGATTATGTTTTTATCACTGGATTTACCCTGGTTAATAAAACACTTCCAAGACTTTTAGAGTTGTCGCGGAATGCCAAAGTTATATTAGTGGGACCCAGTGTGGCTCTCGCTCCCGGCCTCTTTGATTTTGGCGTGTGGGAGCTGGCAGGCACTCTTATTACGAATAAAAAACTTACAGAGNNCCGGATTGCCGGTAAGGCTTTCCAAATAATAAATATATGCCGCAAAAGCGGCGGAATAGGGGGATTATATGAAAAAAATGAGAAAAGGGCTGGTACTGGCTGCATTCCTTGCTGCTGCAGTGCTGGCAAATGGCTGCCAAAAAGGAAGCGGTAAGGAGGTTCCTGCCAGTCAGGCAGAGTCAACTGCATCTGTAAAAGCAGAGACTCAGGCAGAAACAGAAAAAGCAGGCGAAGCAGGGGCGCAGTCAGACACCAGAGTGTTCACGGATTCAGCAGGAAGAGAAGTTACACTGCCAAAGGAAATTAACAAGATTGCTCCTTCCGGACCTTTGGCACAGATCGTGCTTTATACCCTTTGTCCAGATAAGCTGTCCGGACTTGCTTCTGATTTTTCTGAAGGTGCAAAGCAGTACATTGACGAAAAATATTGGGCACTTCCTAAATTCGGCCAGTTTTATGGGAAGAATGCGAATCTTAACATGGAGGCTCTCATTGCGGAAAGTCCGGATGTAATCATTGATATCGGAGAAGCGAAAAAAAGCGTAAAAGAGGATATGGATGCCCTTCAGGAGCAGCTAAACATGCCTGTCATCTTTATAGAGGCAGATTTAGATACCATGAGTTCTGCTTATGAAAAGCTGGGAGAGCTTACCGGAGAGACTGATCAGGCAAAGAAACTGGCGGATTATTGCAATAACATACTGAAAAAGTCTGAAACAGCCGGGGAACAGCTTGCAGAAAAGAAATCGGTGTATTTCGCTACCGGAGATGATGGACTTCACACCAATGCAGAGGGTTCCATTCATGCCCGGGTCATCGAACAAATAGGAGCGGAAAATGCAGCCAAAGTTGAAAAGGTATCTAGCGGCGGCGGAAGTGAAGTATCCTTTGAACAGCTTCTTCTGTGGCAGCCGGATATTATCATTGCAGATTCTGAGGCCCTGTACCAAACCATAACAACGGATAAGGTCTGGGGAGAATTAAATGCAGTGAAAGAGGGGAAGGTCTATCAGATACCTTCCGTTCCATATAGCTTTATGAGCAGTCCGCCTTCTGTCAACAGGATGATCGGGATTCTGTGGCTGGGCAATCTTGTATATCCCGAACAGTATAGCGTTGATATAAAGCAAGAAGTAAAGGATTTCTATGAACTGTTTTATCATGTAGCTCTTGATGATACACAGGTAGAAAAAATCCTTAAATAAAAAATACCCCTGGATTAGGATCTGGCTTTTTATACCAGATCCCAATCCAGGGGTTATGTTTTTATAATTACTGCTGTTGGTTTTTGTTTCTATTATAATTAATCAGACATCCGGCCTTCACGATTTCCCGTTCTTCCGGGGTCATATCAGCAATGTGCAGTTCTATCTCATGAATCGGATTCTCTTCCTTATTTTTCACCACATAGGCCGGAATATGCTTCATATTGCCGTCAAGGGCAGTGCGGATTCCAGGCACATAGATGAAATCCCCTACTTCAAAATCAGGTTCCTCATCCAGAAGGAAAGGGAGCATTCCCCAGTTCATGACATTGGAACGGTAACGCTTGGTGGCATACTCTTTTGCTATATTGGCAAGGCCGCCCAGCCCTCTTTGGCAGCTGGCTGCCTGTTCACGAGCAGAGCCATCCCCCGGCTTTACCGCGTAAATCATGCTTCCGATCTCTGTTTCTCCTGCCTTCAGCTCTTGCTGGTTTAAGTAAACGGCCAGGGCCTTAAATGCAGATTCCAGTGACCGGTCAGCTTCTAAGGGAGAAGTTCCGGCTTTCCTTGCCTGTTCCAGCTCAAATACCTTTTTTGAACGTCCCACGTATTCCGGATCGCGGCGGGACAAAGTGAATTCCGCAAGACCGAGAGGGTTGGAGCGGTAGGAAGAGGTTTCGCCG
>DJBG01000029.1:11589-24854 GCA_002429965.1 Hungatella sp. UBA5982 | reverse complement strand
GCTGTCTTCGCAGTGTGCGTAAGTAATATATGAAAAAGGTGGGATCCTGTATTGATGCGGGAAAGATTGACCGTTTAAGCCTGCGGGAAAGATACGGCCTTGCCTATTACCGGATCCATCTTCTTCACCCTAAGGTCGCCGTGTGTGTACAGCCGCTGGCAAAAGGGGACATGTACTTAAGGCGTTATGTGCTGGATCTGATCCAGGAGCTGAAAAACAGCGGGATCTCGGTACTCATTCTCACCAGCAACCTTGCCGACAACATGGATGTATCAGACCGTATGATAATTCTGCAGGATGGAAAGGTGGCGGCAGAATACGCGAAAGAGGAATTTTATAAAGTAGGCTGGTAATGAAAAGGATTAACAGGCGGTCTGGCTGCCTGTTTTTCATTTCTGCAAGGGATTTGATTGCCAAAGAATACCCCCCTTAAACGGAAGAATCTCCCCTACTATCCATGGGTTTCCGATGATATACTGTNNTGTAAAAGCGCTTGACGATGTTTCGTTTTACTTAAAGTCAGGCGAAGTTATGGCATTGTTGGGTGAAAATGGTGCAGGAAAATCAACACTTGTTAAAATATTGAGCGGTGTCTATGAAAGGGATGGAGGGACCATTGAGGTATTCGGTTNNTACATGTGTCAGCATTTGACGGTAGCGGAAAACATTTTCCTGGGACGGGAGCGGACAAAGGGAATGGTCCTTTCTGAAAAAGAGATGAATAAGGCGGCGGCCGAGATTCTGGGCCGTATGAATATTGAATTAGATCCGGAGGAGCTGGTAGGAAGCCTTGCGGTATCCAAGCAGCAGATGGTTGAGATTGCCAAGGCGCTTTCCATGAATGCCAGGGTCCTGATTATGGATGAGCCTACGTCAGCCCTGACATCTAAGGAGATCAATGACTTATTTACAATCATTAAAAAGCTGAAAAAGGAAGGCTGCGGAATCGTATACATATCCCACCGTCTGGAAGAGCTGAAGCATATCGTGGACCGGGTCACCATCATGAGAGACGGAAAATTTATCACATCCATGGATTTTGATCAGAATCGGATGGAAGAGATCATTTCCCACATGGTCGGCCGTGAAATAAAACAGAAGTTCCCCCGTGTTTCATGTCCAAAAGGGAAAAGAATCCTGGAGGTCCGTAACTTAAATGCCGGGCGGATGGTCCGTGACATCAATCTGGAACTGTACGAAGGCGAGATCGTGGGCATTGCAGGGTTAATGGGGGCAGGAAGAACGGAAACCACCAGGGCCATATTCGGAGCGGATCCTAAGGAAACAGGGCAGATTTTACTGGATGGGAAAGAGGTCACCATACATAACGTGGAGGATTCCATAAAAGCAGGCATTGTACTGGCTCCTGAGGACAGGAAAAAGGATGGCCTTTGCACGAAGCTCAGCATACGTGACAACATCTCTCTTCCCAATCTGGATATGCTGTGCGGAAGGCTGGGGATCGTTAACAGGAAAAAAGAGAGGGAAATGACGGATAAAACAGTGGTTTCCTTACAAATCAAGCTGCCCAATGCAGAGGTGAATGCCGGAAGCTTATCCGGCGGTAACCAGCAAAAGGTGGTGGTGGGCAAATGGCTGGCAAGGAATTCCCGGGTGGTGATTTTTGATGAACCTACCAGAGGAATCGACGTGGCGGCTAAGGTAGAGATCTATAACCTGATGAACGAATTAAAGCAAAAAGGGATCGGCGTTTTGTTCGTTTCGTCGGAAATGCCGGAAGTCCTGGGCATCAGCGACCGGATCATTGTCATGTGCGACGGAAAGATTACAGGGGAAATAATGACAACTGAGGCGACACAGGATCAGATCCTCAAATTTGCGACTCAGTTTGAAAGTAAGATCAGTTAAGAGAAGAGCAAGGAGAGGTAACATGAATAGTAAAAGACAGAGTTGGTATAAAAGGCTGTTTGCCGTTCGCGGGATGGGGCAGGTAGTCACCGTAAGTGTGGGACTCATTGTCATGTGTGTTGTTTTTGGCATCATAAACCCTACATTCTTTTCCGGGAAAAATGTTGCGAATCTATTACGCCAGATTGCGCCGATCCTGTTAATCGGCATCGGCCAGTCCTATGTATTGATCACCGGTAACATTGATTTGTCCATTGGTTCCGTTGTCGGCATGAGCTGCATGATATCTGCGACCATGATGACAAAGGGCATAAATCCGTGGGTAGCGGTACTTCTAACCCTGATGTGCTGTCTGATCGTAGGAGTGGTCAACGGCCTGCTGGTAGCTAAGTGCAAGCTTCCACCCTTTATCGCAACCTTAGGCACCATGACGATTGCCAGAGGCGTTGCACAGATCGTAAATAATANNATGCCATCGGAGACGGGGCAAAGGGGTTTCGGGATTTCTTTTATTATGGAAAGGCCGCAGGAGTGTATAATACGGTGATTATAGCCATTGTTTTATGGCTGGTATTTAATTTCCTGTTAAGTAAAACTAGAACCGGGCGGCATATTTATGCAATCGGAAGCAATATAGAGGCCTCCAAGCTATCCGGGGTAAATATCGTCGCCACCACCACAAAGGCTTATCTGGTCAGCTCCTTTTGTTCCTGCATCGTAGGACTGGTGATCTGTGCGACAAGCGGCATGGGCACCATGGATGCCGGCAATGCCTATGAAATGTATGCTGTGGCGGCTTCCGTAATCGGAGGAGTGTCAACATTAGGCGGCCAGGGAATTCTCATCGGTACGGTGATCGGTGCTTCAATCTGGGGCGTACTGCAGAATGGCCTTCAGTTTGCAGGTGCTCCGGTTGCGATCCGCAACATTGTCATCGGCGCCATTGTAGTGATCTCCGTATTGATCGATGTAATTGTAAGAAGCGGTAAGCTTGGTAAGAAGAATAAGTTAGAACCATAAACAAGGTATTGGAGCCTGAGGCTTTGATATAGGCAGATTTTAAAATATCCAAATTTAAGGAGGAAAAGGTTTATGAAGCGGAAAGTATTGGCGGCTATTCTTTCTATGGGAGTGATTGCCTCTATGGCAGGATGCAGCAGCGGGCAGAAAGAGGCAGCAGCTACAACTGGGGCAACAACAGCGGCTGCAACTGAAGCTGCAACCACAGCAGCAGAAACTGCGAAAGAGGCAGCTTCCGGCGGAGGCTCGCACAAGGTTTATCTGATCACTATGGATCAAATGGACCAGCACTGGGTAAACGTGGATGCAGGTGCCCAGAAGGCTGTAAAGGAGCTTGGAAATGTAGATTATAAGTGGCTGGCTCCGGATGTAAAGGATGACGCAAAACAGATCGAATGTATTAACAATGCCGTAGCAGGAGGCGCACAGGCCATTTTACTGGCGGCTAACGGTCCTGATGCAGTAACTGCATCGTTACAGGAAGCAATGGACGCAGGAGTGAAAGTAGTATATGTAGACTCCGCAGCATCCCTGCCGGCAATCCAGACCCTTGCAACAGATAACAAAGCTGCAGGAAAAACTGCAGGTGACGAAATGATCAAAGCCTTAAAGGCCAATGGAATCGAATCAGGCAAGATCGGCATCGTAAATGTGAATGCTGCAACCGCATCCACAGTAGCCAGAGAAGAAGGCTTCCGCTCTGCGTTTGAGGGAACAAAGTTTGAGATTCTGGAAACACAGTACGGAGAAGGCGACGCGGCAAAATCCAAAGATATTGCTGCAAACTATATCACCCAGGGCTGTGTAGGTATTTTCGGAGCCAATGAAGGTTCTACCGTAGGAGCCGGCAATGCCATTCAGGAAGCAGGCGAGACTGTAATCGGCGTAGGCTTTGACAAATCCGACATGATCCTTCAGCTGATTAAGGAGGGCTATCTCCTGGCAACCATGGCTCAGAATCCTGATGTTATGGGATATGAAGGTATAAAGACAGCAGTTAATGCCCTGGAAGGCAAGGATACAGGAGACAAGAACGTAGATACAGGAGTTTCCGTTCTCACAAAAGAAACAATAAAATAAAATGCGGCATAAGCGCAGATACATTTCATAACAGTGAAAGAGCAGGGACGGTACTTCGGTTCCTGCTCTGTTGGCATATTTTTCTTAACGAAGGCAAGAGAGCCGTACGACGAGCCGTCAGGTGATTCGAATTTACTTATAATAATAGAAGGACTGAGGTATTATGATGCATATAATGGGATTTGATATAGGAGGAACAAAGTGTGCGGTGTTTCTTTGCCGCCTGGAGGGCGATGCTATTATATGGAATGATCGGAAGGAAATACAGACAACATCAGACTGGAGAACAGTGCTGGACACCTTATGCGGCTATGGGGAAAAGATGCTGGAAACCCATGGAGTCTCCCGGTCTGACTGCCGTATCGGGATATCCTGCGGTGGGCCTTTGAGTCCTGACCGCAGGATCATTTGCTCTCCACCTAANNCTAACCTGTCGGGATGGGTCGAAGTTCCTGTTGTTTCCTATCTGTCAGAAAAGCTCCGGATGCCAGCCAGGATGTTAAACGATGCCGATGCCTGCGCCCTTGCAGAATGGAAATATGGGGCTGGAAAGGGATCTCTTCATATGGTATTCCTCACTTTCGGAACCGGCCTTGGTGCAGGATTGATTTTGAATGGGCGTTTATATACAGGAGTATGCGGTATGGCAGGAGAAGTGGGCCATGTACGCCTTAAGGAGGATGGGCCGGTGGGATACGGAAAGGCAGGGAGCCTGGAAGGATTTTGCAGCGGCGGCGGAATCCGTCAAATGGCAATAGATAAAGCGGAGAAGATGGAAAAGGAGGGAAAAAAGGCTTCCTTCCTGACAGGAGAAAAGGAGGAGATCAAGGCAAAGGATGTGGCGGAAGCCGCCAGAGCAGGCCATAAGGATGCCACAGAATTACTGAGTGAGTCGGGAAGGTATTTTGGATTAGGACTGTCCATGCTTATTGATATCCTGAACCCGGAGGTAATAGTGGCCGGCAGCATATATGCAAGAGCACATGAATACATGGAAACAGCCATGTGGGAGGAAATACGAAGGGAGGCTCTTGCATCTTCGGCCGCCGCGTGCAGGATCGTACCTGCCCAGTTAGGAGAGAGGATAGGGGATTATGGAGCCGTTATGCNNCCGTTATGGCTGCGGTTTATGAATGAGCAAAGAATCATTTCCATATTTTTTCAAAAGAACGGTGACAACAGACAGGGAACATGGTAAAATAACGTTTGCGCCACCTGGAAAGAGCTGGCATAATACATGGACAAAGGATGAAGATTATGGAAACTGCTATGACAAAAGGAAATCCTCTTTCCGTCATTTTAAAATTTACGCTCCCCCTTTTCATTGGTAATATCTTCCAGCAGCTCTATAACATGGTCGATACGATTGTCGTAGGCCGTTTTGTCGGACCTGACGCATTGGCGGCGGTTGGCTCTACGGGAACCATCATGTTTTTAGTCATTGGATTTTCTCAGGGAATGAGTACGGGATTTACAGTCCTCACCAGTCAACGGTTTGGGGCGGGCGATGAAAAGGGAGCAAGGCACTCCGTAGCCAATGGCACCATCCTGTCAGCCTTTGTCATAATACTCATGACGGCCATAAGCCTTTTCTTCATGAAACCTCTGCTACGGCTGATGAATACGCCTGATAACATTTTCGAAGATGCATATACCTATATTTCAATCATATGCATAGGGATCGTTACCAACATAATTTACAACCTGTTTTCTTCCTTTTTAAGAGCAGTGGGAAACAGCCGGGTCCCTCTTTTGTTTTTGGCGTTTTCCTCAGGCTTGAATTTAATATTGGACCTTCTTTTTGTTATCGTCTTTCAAATGGGAGTGGCAGGGGCGGCATGGGCTACCAATGTATCACAGGGTATATCTGCAGTTCTTTGTATTTTATACATTTA
Source organism: Hungatella sp. UBA5982 (assembly GCA_002429965.1). Lineage (GTDB taxonomy): Bacteria > Bacillota > Clostridia > Lachnospirales > Lachnospiraceae > Lacrimispora. The sequence goes on along the minus strand of DJBG01000029.1, from coordinate 18,990 downwards.
TAAGAAGGTCCCGGCTTTGGCTCCTGATAAGAACCAGTGGAAGCTTACCAGTGCGGATACAAGGCATCAGCTTTCCGTGGGAATTCCTATGGCTCTCCAGTTTGGGATCACTGCCTCTGGAACCATAATCATGCAGTCGGCCATTAACTTATTTGGCTCAACGGCTGTTGCGGCATATACGGCAGCCAACAAGTTTCAGAATCTTGTAGTCCAGGGAATGATCGCCACGGGACAGACTATGGCTACCTATTCCGGACAGAACTATGGTAAGGGAGATATTAAAAGGATCCGTTATGGCGTCAAGGTTGCGCTGGGGATAGGGGGCGCCTATTCCGTGCTTTGTTCGGCCGTCATTTGCCTGACGATTCCCTTTGCCTTAAGTCTGTTTTTTTCCGGCAATGTGGACATTTCGGCCATGCTGCCCTGGGCGAAAACCTATATCTATCTGTGCGCCGCCTTTTATATTCCCTTGGGAACGATTTTCATATTCAGAAATACCATGCAGGGCTGCGGCCATGGCTTTCTGCCCATGATGGGCGGAGTGGTGGAGTTGGNNGTTGCAAGGTTAGCAACAGCTGCTTTGGCCATGCGGCTGCTCAGCTTTCCTCTGTCCTGCGCCTGTGACCCGGCGGCCTGGGTCAGTGCGGCGCTGTTTACAGGAATTTCCTATTTGTTCGTCATGAAAAAGGTGGAAAAAAGGTTGGTTTCCCGAAGCCTTTAAATTTCTCAATATTATTATTGATTTATAGTATAATATTTAGTATATTATGTAATAGATTATCTTAGGCGATATCTGAAAGGAGAATCATGATGATAAAAGTAGCTGTTGACGCCATGGGCGGCGACTATGCACCGGCAGAGATGGTTGCCGGAGCCGTAGAGGCGGTAAACGCGAATAAAGAAATCCAGGTTCTCTTAGTAGGGCAGGAGCATATTGTATCAGAAGAACTGAAGAAACATACGTATCAAAAGGATCAGATACAGATTGTGAATGCGTCAGAGGTAATCGAGACGGATGAACCTCCGGTTAATGCCATACGAAAGAAGAAAGATTCTTCCATCGTTGTGGGGATGAATCTGGTAAAACAGAAGGAGGCGGATGCTTTTGTATCGGCTGGCAGCTCTGGTGCCATACTGGTTGGTGGACAGGTGATTGTCGGACGGATAAGAGGGGTGGAACGACCACCGCTGGCTCCGCTTATTCCAACGGAAAAAGGAGTTTCCCTGCTGATTGACTGCGGAGCCAATGTGGATGCCAGACCATCTCATTTGGTACAGTTTGCCAGAATGGGATCCCTTTACATGGAGCATGTAGTGGGAGTTAAGAATCCAAGAGTGGCTATCGTCAATATTGGCGCAGAAGAGGAAAAGGGAAATGCGCTTGTAAAAGAAACCTTTCCACTGTTAAAGGAGTGCAAGGATATCCATTTTACCGGAAGCATTGAAGCCAGGGAGATTCCGCATGGCGGTGCAGATGTCATTGTTTGTGAGGCATTTGTAGGCAATGTAATCCTGAAGCTTTACGAAGGAGTAGGAGCAACCTTAATCGATAAGGTAAAACGCGGTATGATGGGAAGTTTAAGGAGCAAAATCGGAGCTTTGCTAGTAAAACCTGCTTTGAAGGAAAGCCTAAAATCATTTGATGCATCTCAGCACGGCGGAGCACCGCTTCTGGGACTGAATGGCTTGGTTGTAAAAACCCATGGGAATTCAAAGGCAACAGAAGTGAAGAACTCCATACTTCAGTGCGTAACCTTCAAAGAACAGGGAATTAATGATAAGATAAGAGAAAGTCTTAAAAAGAATGATGAAAATCAAGAATAGGAGAGAGGAAGGAAAAGAGATGGAATTTGAGAAGTTACAAAACATAATTGCAGAGGTATTAAATATTGAGCCGGATGAGGTGTCCATGAACTCCACATTTGTGGATGACCTTGGTGCTGACTCCCTTGATGTGTTCCAGATTATTATGGGCATTGAGGAGGAATTTGATATTGAGATTCCAACGGAAGTGGCAGAAAACATCGTAAGTGTCAATGACGCAGTAGAACAGATCAAGAATGCTTTAAATTAATAGATGTGGGTGCTGCCGGGGACTTTTAGGTCTGTCCGCAGCACCCTCTTTCATAATAAGAAGAGGTGTATGATGAGCAAGAATTTAAAAGAACTGGAGGAGCGGATCGACTACCGTTTTTCGGACAGGCGTCTCATGACACAGGCAATGACTCATAGCTCCTATGCCAATGAACACCGGTTAAATAAGCTGGAATGCAACGAACGCCTGGAGTTTTTAGGTGACTCTGTGCTGGAAGTGGTTTCCAGTGACTGCCTGTATCACAAGTATCCGGAAAGACCGGAGGGGGATTTGACAAAGATACGCGCCAGCATTGTCTGCGAGCCGACCCTTGCCTATTGTGCAGAGGATATAAGGCTTGGAGAATATCTTCTTTTGGGCAGGGGGGAAGAGGCCACCGGAGGCAGGGGGCGTGCGTCGATTGTATCGGATGCTATGGAAGCGCTGATTGGGGCCATTTATCTGGACGGTGGTTTTGCTAATGCAAAAGAGTTTATCCTTCGTTTCATTATGAATGATCTGGAACATAAGCAGCTCTTTTATGATAGCAAGACTATCTTGCAGGAGATCGTACAGAGTAAGACAGAAGAGCCCTTGAGCTATGAGCTTTTGCGGGAAGAGGGACCGGATCATAACAAGGTATTTGAGGCTCAGGTCCTTATTGGCCAGGAGATAATCGGCCAGGGAACCGGACGGACCAAAAAGGCAGCGGAGCAGGTGGCTGCCTATCATGGGATTCTCAGCCTTAAGAATATGGAAACACCCTGCGGGCATCCCTCTATGTCCAGAGAGCATGGACAGTAAATAGGAAACACCCTGCAGGTATCCCTCTATGTCCAGAAAGTATGGACAGTAAATAGGAAAAGAAAGGGCAGGCCCAGTAGAGCCTGTCGGCGTGAACTATGTATTTAAAAAGTATTGAAATCCAGGGTTTTAAATCTTTTGCCAATAAGATCGTCTTTGAATTTCATAATGGGATCACCGGCATTGTAGGCCCTAACGGCAGCGGCAAGAGCAATGTCGCCGATGCCGTGCGCTGGGTGCTTGGTGAACAAAAGGTAAAGCAGCTTCGAAGCTCCAACATGCAGGATGTGATTTTCTCCGGAACAGAACTGAGAAAACCCCAGGGCTTTGCCTATGTTGCCATTACCCTTGATAATTCCGATCACCATCTGGCTATTGATTACGACCAGGTAACAGTTTCCCGGAGAGTATACCGTTCCGGTGAAAGTGAGTACATGATCAATGGCAGTGCCTGCCGTTTAAAGGATATTTATGAATTGTTCTATGATACCGGTATCGGAAAGGAAGGCTACTCCATCATCGGACAGGGACAGATTGATAAAATTTTAAGCGGAAAACCGGAGGAGCGCAGAGAATTATTTGATGAGGCCGCCGGCATTGTTAAATTTAAACGGCGAAAGCTCATCGCCCAGAAGAAGCTTGAAAATGAAAAACAAAACCTTATCCGTGTCAATGACATTCTCACAGAGCTTGAAAAGCAGGTAGGCCCTCTGGGAAGGCAATCTGAGGCGGCAAAGGAATATCTCCGTTTAAAGGAAGATTTAAAAAAATACGATGTCAACCAGTTCCTGATGGAGACTGAGGGCATCCAGGTACAGTTGAAGGAAAACCAGGAAAAGGATACCATTGTATCCCATGATCTGGAGGAGGCAAAGCAGACATCGGAAGGGATCCGGGAAGAATATGATGTTCTGGATACATATTTAGCGGAGCTGGAGGAGGTTATCAGCAAAGCCGGGAATGAGAAAAATAAATCCAACATGGAAATGGGAAGCCTGGAAGGCCGGATCAATGTATTAAAGGAACAGATCAATACGGAGCAGATGAATGCGGAGCACATTGCCGGACGTATGAGGGCTATCCATGCTGAAATCCAGATGAAAATGGCTCAGGCTGCCACTTATGAGGAGGAACGTTCCCTGATTGCCGGCCAGGTGAAATCCGCAGTAAATGAACTTAAAGAAGCGGAAGAAGTCCTGTGTTCAGAAGATGAGAAAATCCACCTTTTTGAACAGCAGATTGAGGAAGGAAAGAGCGGCATCATTGACATCCTCAATGAAAAAGCTTCTCTGACCGCAAAACAGCAGCGGTATGAAACCATGCTGGAACAGGTAGATGTGCGCCGTTCTGAGGTTTGCCAGAAGCTGTTAAAATTTAAAAGTGATGAGTCGGAGCAGGATGAACGGCTGGAAGCTCTTCAAAAGGAAGCAGATGAGATAGAAACCAGAATCTCGGAAAGCCAGGAAGCCCAGGCGTTCAGTGAGAACCGGGCAGAGGAGCTGGAAGGCGAGGTCAAACGGCTTAACAAAAACTTAAATGACAAACAGCAGGAGTATCATACCAGTTATACAAAGCTGGAATCTTTAAGAAACTTAGCTGAACGGTATGAAGGCTATGGTGGCAGCATCCGCCGTATCATGGAGGTAAGGGACCGGATCCACGGCATTCACGGGGTTGTAGCGGATTTAATCAAAGTGCCGAAAAAATATGAAATTGCCGTTGAGACCGCTCTTGGCGGAAGTATTCAGAATATTGTTACTGATTCCGAAGAAACTGCCAAGCAGCTTATTGAATATCTAAAGAAAAACCGGTATGGAAGAGCCACCTTCCTTCCCTTAACCAGCATCGGCAACAGAGATTCCTTCCGCCAGGACAGGGCTCTTACGGAACCGGGGGTTTTGGGGCTTGCCAATACCCTGGTGGAAGCGNNTATCAAGGCCTTTTAAATTATCTTCTGGGCCGTGTGGTTGTGGTGGATACCATTGAACACGCCATCGCACTTGCAAAAAAGTACCAGTATTCTTTCAGGATCGTAACGCTGGAAGGAGAGCTCCTCAGCGTAGGCGGATCAATGACGGGCGGCGCCTTTAAAAATGCCAGCAACCTTTTAGGGCGTAAGCGTGAGATGGAGGAACTGGAAGGGATCTGCTCCAAGGCTCTTACAGATGTGGAGCGGCTGGAAAAAGAACTGGTGTTGAACGAGGGACTCCTTGGGGAAAGCAGGGAAGAACTGGAAAAGATCCGGACGGAAAAACAGCAGCTTTATTTAAAACAAAATACGGTTAAAATAAATATACGCCGGATTGAAGATAAAAAAGAAGAAATCAAGGAATCTTACGGAGACTTAGAGCGGGAAAACGGCCAGCTTGAAGTACAGATACGTGAAATCAGTGCCAGCCAGCAGGAGCTTCTTTCATCTATTAATAAACTGGAAATGCAGAATCAGGAAACAGTCGGAGAGCTGGAACGTTTAAACGGCCGGCTTGAAACTGCCAGAGCAGACCGGGAACAGCATTCCAAGGACTTATCGTCAGTCCAGCTGAAAACTTCAAGTTTAAAGCAAAAAGATGATTTTGAACTGGAAAATATCCGGCGTGTAAAGGAAGAAATCCATCGTCTGGAGGAAGAGCTATCCGGTCTTTCAAACGGGACCCATGGCTCCAATTCCATTATCGAAGAGAAAGAAAAGGAAATTGAAGCATTAAAGGGCAAAATCCAGGAGGAAAAGAGATACTCAGATGAGCTGGAAGGAATCATAAACGAGAAGTCCACGCAAAAAGAGGCCAGTTCCAGGGAGCAGAAGGAATTGTTCCGAAAAAGAGAGGAACTTACGGGAAGGATCAGCCTTTTGGATAAAGAACTCTTCCGCCTGCAAAGCCAGAAAGAAAAGCTGGATGAGTGGCTGGAGGGCCATATCAATTACATGTGGAATGAATATGAACTGACTTTTTCCACTGCAAAGGATTTGAGGAACCAGGAATGGACGTCACTGCCTGAGATCAAGCGCATGATCCAGTCTCTGAAAGAGGAGATCAGGAAGCTGGGCAATGTCAATGTCAATGCCATTGAGGATTACAAAGAGGTATCAGAGCGTTATGAATTCATGAAGACCCAGCACGATGATCTGGTAACTGCAGAGGGCACTCTGTTAAAGATCATCGATGAACTNNGTGAAATACGGATGGAGTTTGACAAGGTGTTCAAGGAACTTTTCGGAGGAGGACGGGGCGCTTTGGAGCTGGTGGAAGATGAGGATATCCTGGAAGCGGGAATTCAGATCATCTCCCAGCCTCCCGGCAAGAAGCTTCAAAATATGATGCAGCTTTCCGGCGGGGAAAAGGCATTGACGGCCATTGCGCTGCTGTTTGCAATCCAGAACTTAAAACCCTCTCCATTCTGCCTTCTGGACGAGATCGAAGCAGCCCTTGATGATTCCAATGTGGACCGTTTTGCAAGATACCTGCATAAGCTGACAAAATATACGCAGTTTATTGTTATTACACACAGACGTGGTACCATGGTATCTGCAGATCGTCTGTATGGTATTACCATGCAGGAGAAGGGCGTTTCAACGCTTGTATCTGTAAACCTGATTGAAGAAGATTTAGAAAGTTAAGGAGGCCGACTATGAGTGAGAAAATGGGATTCTTTGGGAAGCTGGTTGCTGGGCTGCAGAAGACAAGAGATAACATCATTGCAGGCGTGGATTCCATATTCAGCGGTTTTTCAGCCATTGATGATGAATTTTATGAGGAAATTGAAGAGATCCTGATCATGGGAGATTTAGGAATCCAGACCACCATGTCAATCATGGAGGATTTGAGAAGAAAGATAAAAGAACAAAATATCAAGGATCCGCTGGAATGCAAACAGCTTCTTATGGACAGCATCATGGAACAGATGGATTTGGGGGAAAATGCCTATGAATTTGAAAAACAGCGGTCCGTTCTTTTGATCATCGGTGTAAATGGAGTGGGAAAGACAACATCAGTGGGCAAGCTGGCCGGGCAGATGAAGGATGACGGAAAAAAGGTGATCGTAGCTGCGGCGGATACGTTCCGTGCGGCAGCCATTGAGCAGCTAAGCGAGTGGGCCAAAAGGGCAGGCGNNTTTTAATCTGTGATACCGCAGGCCGCCTGCATAACAAGAAAAACCTGATGGAAGAGCTGAAAAAGATCAACCGGATCATTGACAAGGAATACCCTGAGGCGTACCGGGAAACTCTGGTAGTGCTGGATGGGACCACAGGACAGAATGCTCTTGTCCAGGCAAAGCAATTTATGGAGGTTGCTGATATTACCGGGATTATCCTTACAAAGCTTGACGGAACCGCGAAAGGAGGAATTGCAGTCGCTATCCAGTCGGAGCTGGGAATTCCTGTAAAATATATTGGGGTAGGAGAGAAACTTGATGACCTGCAGAAATTCAATGCAAAAGAATTTGTAAGCGCATTGTTTCACGTAGAAGAGAAAGAAGAGGCGTAAAGTATGTTGACATTGGAAAAGTTTGAAGAAGCATCAGAA
>DJBG01000029.1:0-11553 GCA_002429965.1 Hungatella sp. UBA5982 | reverse complement strand
CCTGATGAAAGTGAACCGTACCAAGGGCTATGGTGCGGAGGTCATTCTGGAAGGCGACGTCTTTGATGAGGCATGCAATTACGCCTACCAGCTTGCAGAAGAACGGGGACTTACCTTTGTCCATGCCTTTGATGACTTAGACGTGGCGGCCGGACAGGGAACCATTGCCATGGAGATCATCAAGGAACTTCCTACCGTTGATTATATCCTGGTTCCCATTGGAGGGGGCGGTCTTTGTACCGGAGTTTCCACTCTGGCCAAGATGTTAAACCCCAAGATCAAGATCATCGGCGTGGAGCCGGCAGGTGCCAACTGTATGCAGGAATCCTTACGTCAGGGAAAGGTGGTTTCCCTTCCGGGCGTCAATACAATTGCAGACGGAACTGCCGTGAAATGTCCGGGAGGAAAGCTTTTCCCCTACATCCAGGAAAATGTGGATGAAATCATCACGATAGAAGATTCTGAGCTGATCGTGGCATTCCTTGACATGGTTGAGAACCATAAGATGATCGTGGAGAATTCAGGACTTTTAACGGTTGCCGCATTAAAGCATATGAACGTGGATAATAAAAAAATAGTTTCCATCTTAAGCGGAGGAAACATGGATGTAATCACTATGGCTTCCATTGTCCAGTTGGGCCTGATGCAGAGAGACCGCATCTTTACGGTATCCATTCTTCTTCCGGATAAACCAGGAGAGCTTGCAAAGGTGTCCGCACTCCTTGCAAAAGAACAGGGAAATGTCATCCGTCTGGAGCACAACCAGTTTATCAGCATCAACCGGAATGCGGCAGTGGAACTTCGCATTACCCTGGAGGCATTTGGAACAGAACATAAGAATACCATTATGGCATCGCTTACGGCAGCGGGTTATCGGCCGAAGCTGGTTAAATCAAAAGGGACTTACGGGGATTGAGAATCATGATCCATAATACAAAATGGGAATCCGTATACACAATAAAAGCACGGGATTTTACCGTGCTTTTATCCGTTTTAGGTTCTAAACTAATGGATGCTGCAGAGGAAATTGCTTCAAAATATGCGGATATAGTTTATCTTGGAGTAGGTTTACACAGCGGATATGGCAGTGCTCAAAGAATGTATCATAAGCGTGGCTATATGCCTGACGGCAAAGGTGTTTGGTATAAAGATAGAATAGCAGAACCGTATGAAACTTATTGTAACGATGATAACTTAAATCTATATTTCAGCTAAAAAATAAGATAGCCAATAGGAGCATAATTTGAAGTCAATAAAATGAACATACAAAGAAAACTACAAGCTTATATAAAGTAATTTTTATCTTTGAGATATTTCGGATTTCCGGTTATCAAACAAGAGAAAAGGAGCAAAACAATGGATCACGAAGAAATTATATGCTATTGTTCGAAGGTTACAAAGAGGGAAATTATAAATGCATTAGTTAATGGTGCAAAAACGTTAGATGATATCAGGAAAATGACAGGTGCCTGCACTTTAGGAAAATGCAAAGAACTAAGTCCAAGGGGAATGTGTTGTTCTCCAACAATTATAGAGATTATAGAACAATATAAAGTAGAGAATTAAATAAAGAATTAAATAAAGAATGGTAAGCATAGGGAGAGAAAAATTGTTTTAATTACATTAAGAAGCAGTACCGGAAAATTACTATCCGGTACTGCTTTATTTCTCATATTGGTAAAGTTTTAACTATTCAATTCCATGTTATGATGAATGATTGATTTTTTCTGCAATCTGCATAAGCCTTGGAAGGCAATGGTCAAAAAACATCTGATAGGATTTGCAGAAGTAATTGCGGCTGGTTTCTTCCAGGGACATGACGCGGTGGCGGTAACAGCCGCCCCTGCACAGTGGAGAGTAAGTACAGGCCTGGCACTGGCTGTCAGGCGCTTTCTGGGGAGAAAGAAAACCGATTTCCATCCGTTTTTTGTGTATCTCATCAAAACCGGCATTGTTTAAATTGCCCAGCTTGTATTCATCCAGAACAAAGAAGTCGCAGGGATATACCTCACCGTCGGCTTCGATAACGTTTTGAATGCTGCAAAAACCGTTCATGTCACAGGCTTCTGCTTTCCCTGTCAATAAAAGAGAGAGATAATTATAGAACTGGCGGATGTAGATTTCCCTTCCGGCGCTAAAGTCCTCATACCATAGGTCAAACAAATCACACAGGAATTGTCCGTATAACTCCGGTGTAAGGGAATATTCCATGGTTCCCGGAGCGGCATCCAGAGGATCCAGACAGGGGATGAACTGTAGGTAAGAAAAGCCCATTTTCTTATAATACCGGTAAATCTTTCCAATGNNTCCAATGGAGGAAGCGGTTCTCCGGTTCACCACTGTAAGGATGTTATATTCCACTCCATACCTGTTGAAGCAGTCCACTGTTTTCATGATATTTAAAAATGTGCCGCTGCCGTTTCCGTTTTTCCGGTAGGCATCATGGGTATGTATGGTCCCGTCTACGGAGATCCCCACCAGAAAATGTTCTCTTGCAAAAAATTCCGCCCATTCCGGGCCCAGGCCATAGCCGTTGGTCTGAAGGGCGAAATGTATTTCCAGATTTTTATTATTATATTCCTTTGAAAGTCTTACGGCCTCCTCAAAAAAAGGAAGACCGGCAAGTGTTGGTTCCCCTCCCTGGAAGGCGATGGTGCAGGAAGTGTCCGCGTAGTCCAGGGATTTTTTTATGACATTTTTTAAAGTTTCATCCGACATAAAGCCATAAGAGCCTTGTTCTCGTTTTTCCGTGATGTCGTGATAAAAGCAATAATGGCATCTCATGTTGCACATACCGGAAGCCGGTTTGATCAAAAGATTGACTGGAGGCATGGATTTAACTCCCTTCATCAGTAAACGGATAGGTGATCCGGTTTTCGTGTTCTCTTGGTGATATGCCAGTAACCTTTTTAAATACCTTGCTGAAGTAATAGGGATTATCAAACCCCAGTTTATCAGAGATTTCATACATTAAGTACTGGTGGGTATCAATAAGTTCCATGGCATGCTGTATCTTGACCTGGGCAATATAATCGGATAAGGTGGTCCCTGTCAGTTTTTTAAAGGTGTTACTTAAATGCCCGGAGCTTATGTTTAAAGCTTCCGCGACATCGGCCAGGGTCAGCTTTTCCATGTAATGCTCCTTAATATAGCTTCTGGCCAGATCCACCAGCTTGTCGGAACGGGTGGATTTCCGGTCCTCTAAAAGACGGCACAGCTTGTGGCAGAAGCTTCTCAGCCATTCTAAGATGTCTTCCAGGCTGTTAAAATGATTCAGCTGTTCAGCAATGTTGATGGTGTAAGGGAAGATCTCCTGATAGCTGTCATCCCCTGTTTCAAAAAATGAATAGAGATAGGTGTAAATGTTGATGCAGGCGCTGGTGGCCTGTTCCTTACGAGGCCTGTTNNCTCCTCAAAGATGGTGGCCAGCTTTTCACTATCATTCTGGCTGATATAAGCAGCCAGTTCCTTTTTAAATACATTGATATTGAATTTCTTTGCCTGGCTGAAGTGAGAGGTCTGTCCTTCGTAAAATACCACCGGGGATGAAGAGTCAAAGTAGTAATAGTCCAGTGCCGTCAAGGCTTCTGAGAATGCCTGCGGAAGCTCTGAAATCTTTTCTTTTGCCCTGCTGACGCCGTAAACGGCGGAAAGTTCAAAATAAGTCTTTAAAGCAACGCTGAACTTCTGGCAGAATTCCCTTATAACGCTTTGGGAAAAGGCTTCCTTTTTTAAGGAAGCTGTAATGAGAAAGGTATCCTGCCGGTATTCCAGGACGGTAAAATGAAAGAAAAATCTTGCCGCAATTCCGCCCAGTATATCGATAAGCTGCCTGCTGACGGAATGCAGGTCATAGCTTCCACCGCCTGTTTCAAAGTCAATGTGGATAGGGTTTAAGGAAAACAGGATGACAAAAGGAGCCGGATACTGCGCCTCCAGTTCTTCAGGGATATCAGAAACTTTCTCCTGGGAAAGAAAAAGACGGCGGAACGCTGTCTTTGCCAGATCCTCCTGGTTATTCTTAAGCTGGCTGTCCAAAAGCCGGTGCTGCTTATTTGCCAGCAGGTCAAAGGCCTCCTTGGCCCGTTCCAGAGCGGCCACAAGAGCCTCTTCATTGAGATCGATTTTCACCAGATAATCGGAAGCGCCCAGTGAGAGGGCCTTTTTCACCAGATGGAATTCCTCCAGGTTCGTTAATACAATAAAAGCAAAGTCACAGCCGTTTTCCTTGCATTTTTCCACCAGATCCAAACCGTTCAGCACGGGCATCCGGATATCCGTTATGACGATATCCGGATGAAGATCCATGATCATGTCATAGGCAGAAGGGCCGTTGGTTGCCTTTCCAATAATAGTGCATTCATAGTTTTCCCATATGATCAGGGAAGCGATGCCAGCTAGTATGAGCGGCTCGTCGTCTATAATAATAATTCGGTACATGCTGTCTTTATACCCCTTTGTCAGCCCTTCTAAAATTCCAGAGGAAGGGCAATGGTAATCAATGTGTATTGGTCTAATTCGCTTTCCAGTTTTAATCCGTATTCTTCTCCGTAAACAAGCTTTAATCTCCTGTCTACGTTTGGAAGGCCGATTCCGCTCATGTTGCTTCTCGTGATGCGGGAAGTATCTGTCAGCAGTGTATCAATGCCCTCCGGGGAAATGCCGATGCCGTTGTCCCTTATTGTAATATAGAGAACGCCGTTTTCAGCAAAAGCATGTATCTGTATCAGCCCGTTTCTTCCGCTTGGTTCGATCCCGTTAAAGATGGCGTTTTCCACAAGAGGCTGAAGGGTCAGTTTCACAATTTTGGCATCGTATAAAACTTCCTGGTCAACCTGGGTGGTCACATCAAAAAGTTCAATATACCGGATCTTCTCTATAATAACATAATTCTGCAAAAAATCCAATTCCTGACGGAGGGTTACTTTTTCATTGAATCCCTTTGCCATGTTCTTTAGCAGAGAGGAGAGGGCAGTGACCACCTGGACAATCCCGCTGTTTTTCTGCATGGTTGCGATCCATTTGATTGAATCCAGAGTATTGTAGAGGAAATGGGGATTGATCTGGGCCTGAAGCATTTTGATTTCTAAATCCCTTTTTTCTTTTTCGCTTTGAAGTCTGGTTTCCAAAAGGTCGGAGATCCGGTTGGACATCTGGTTAATCTGTTTTCCTATACTGCCGATTTCATCATCTGTTTCAATGGAGCGGTCCGGGTTGAAGTTTCCCTGAGAGATGAATTCCAGGCGTTTTTTCAGACGGCTGATTGGAGCGCTCAACTGGCGGGATATAAACCAGGACAAAGTAAGGCCGATGCCACAGCAGAAAAAGAATATGAGGGCAATGGTACCCCCAATCACGCCATGATCTAAGTTAAGGTCTGAAATTGGAAGGATCTGAAAGAAAATCAGCCCGCTGACGGCTTGTCTCTGATAGGAAATAATGCAGTCCTTTCCGTTTAGCAAGGTGCGGAAATTGCCCTGAGGGTCTTTAAGGTTTTTAAAAGTGACCAGCAAATCGGAGACATCATAAGCATTTCCATTTACAGAAGAAATGATGCTTCCATCTAAAGTGGCTGCATAGAGAATCTGTCCATCCCCCATGCTATTTAAGGTATCAGAAAACAGGCGGGGAGAAATCGCCAGAAATATCCACGCATCTTCCGGCTGGCTGCCGTAGGCATATTTTAAAGGCCTTAAAAGAGGGAGAAGCTTTGGGGTGTAATTCGTTGGAGAATAAGGGTTGTCCTCAAGGGAAAGGAGATACTGTGTNNAGAGCACTTTGGATGTCATAGACATCGTGAGTGGAGCCATAGGCGTTTCCTGCCTGCAGGACCTCCCCATCGTTATAAAGTGCGATTTTATAAATATATTTGCTGTATCCTGAAATTGCACAGAAATCCTTCAACACATTGGAGGCGTACAGCTTAATATAAGCAGATTCACCGTTGTCTGACCGTTTTAAGGAGGGAGCAGAAAATAAAGACTTTCTTTCGGAACAGGTCACAACAATGTTGACCATTTCCTCATAGGCCACTTCCATCCGGTCGGACAGAATCTGGATGCGGTTGACAGAATTTTCCGTTTCGTTCTGAATTGCATCCTTATAATAAGAGCGATAGTTATAAAAGCTTACGGCGCAGGCAATGCTTATAACTACCAGAAGATTATATAGAAGAAATTTGTACTGGAATGTGCGGGGCATGGCAAGGATCCTTTCTGAGCCACTGTCTCTTAATTAATTAATAATATCATATCCTTTATTCCGTAGAAATTCAATGAAATAGAAATTAATCTTAAAATAGTATAAAAATCTGAATAAAATATATGTTTGAATCTGCGAAAACCTGGTAGGGGTTAAAAAAATAATAGAATTATGCAAATCGTTTATTCCGATATGAACTCAAATCTGGTATCGTTATAGCATAAAGAACACACGCGCGTAGTTCTAAAAAAAGGGAGGTTTCAATCTAATGAAATTAAAACGGGTTTTAACTATGATGTTAGCAGCCGGAATGGTATGCGCATCTTTAACTGCTTGCGGCAGCAAAACAGCCGAGAGCAGTGCGGCAGATACAGCAGCAGGAACAACTGAGAAGGCAGAAGAAACAAAAGCAGATGACAAAGCACAGGGAACAGGTGAGAAGAAAGTTCTTTCCGTTACTACTTGGGATTACGATTCATCACCACAGTTCCAGGCAGTAGTTGATGCCTACATGAAAGAAAATCCTAATGTAGAGATCAAAGTCATTGATACATCAGCTGACGAATACAACAATTCCTTAGGAATCAGCTTATCCGCAGCACAGCCGGATCCGGATATCATCTGGGTAAAGGATATGGGCTCCATGCTTCAGATGGCAGATAAGAAGCAGCTTCTTCCTCTGGATGATTTTATGAAGAAAGATAACTTTGACACATCTGTTTACAATGGCGCTGCTGAGCAGCTTCAGTACAACGGAGTTACCTACGGACTTCCATATCGTTCCGACTGGTATGTGTTATATTACAATAAGGATCTTTTTGACGCAGCAGGCGTTGCTTATCCTTCCAATGATATGACTTGGGATGAATATTATGATCTTGCATCAAAGATGACTTCTGGAGAAGGCAGCTCAAAGGTTTATGGTGGACATAACCACACCTGGCAGGCACTTGTAACAAACTGGGCCGTTCAGGATGGCAAGCACACTGTTGTTGAAAAGGATTATTCCTATTTAAAGCCATGGTATGAGGCAGCTCTTTCCTTACAGGATAAAGGCAATATTCAGGATTATTCAACTTTAAAGACAGCAAATATCCATTACTCTTCTGTATTTAAGAATCAGCAGTGCGCTATGATGCCAATGGGAACATGGTTTATCGCAACCATGATCCAGTCCCGTGCAGCAGATGAAACTTCCTTTAACTGGGGTATCGCAAGGATCCCACATCCTGCAGATGCAGAAGCTGGCTATACGGTAGGAGCTCTTACTCCTCTTGGAATCAGTGCTTACACTGACGAGCCTGACTTATCCTGGGATTTCGTGAAGTTTGCAACAAGCAAAGAAGCAGCAAATATCCTGGCTGAACAGGGCGTATTTACCGGTATCCAGACAGAGGAATCCTTAAAGACCTTCGCTTCCGCACAGTTCTTCCCAGAGGGAGAGTCAAATATTGAAGCACTGTCTTATACCCACTATACATTTGACCGTCCTTTAGACCCACAGATCGAAGAAATCCGTAAGGTACTTGATGAAGTTCATGAAATGATCATGATCAAGCAGTATACCGTTGATCAGGGAATTGAAGAACTGAACAAACGTGTTGCAGAGATCAAAGGCTGGTAAAATATAATTAATTGCCCGGAGAGCGCCTTTTCTAAAATTACAGCAAGGCGCTCTTTTTGTGGCAAAAAGCAGGTGAAAAGGAGGTTAACCCTGTATGAAAGAAGTAAAAAAGACAATGAAGTCTCATCAAATGAAGGCAATCCGAAGTAACCTGATTGGTTATTCATTTATTCTGCCTAATTTAATCGGATACGCTATTTTTGTATTCATTCCTGTAATTTTTTCTTTTGTCTTAAGTGTAATGAAATGGGATGGCTCTCAGGCTCCCATGGAGTTTGTAGGTTTAAAGAATTTTGCTCAGATTTTTAGTGACAGAATATTTGTTCAATCCTTTGTTCACACCATTCAATATGCATTGCTTACGGTATTCCCAACCTTAGTGCTGTCGCTTTTACTTGCAGTTCTTTTGAACAATAAGTTAAAAGGAATCGCTATTTTCCGTACTGCGCTGTATTTCCCTTATATTGCCTCTATCGTGGCAGTAGGAGCAGTGTGGAATATGCTGTTTCAGCCGGATTTTGGGCCGATCAATGAATTCTTGAAATTCATCGGCATTTCAAAGCCGCCCAGGTGGGTTGTGGATGTGAAGTGGGCTATGGTGGCCATTTCCGTGGTCAGTGTATGGAAGTATATGGGATACTATATGATCGTGTATCTGGCAGCCCTTCAGGGAATCTCAGGATCTCTTTATGAAGCGGCCGGAATAGACGGTGCCAATGGCTTTCAGAAGCTTCGGTATATTACCATTCCCATGTTGACTCCCACCACATTTTTTGTGCTGATCATGCTTACGATCCAGTGCTTTAAGGTATTTGACCTTGTATATGTTATGACAGGCGGAGGTCCCGGCAACGCCACCAAGACCCTGGTTAATTATATATATGAAAAGGCATTTACCAGCTGGCAGTTTGGACCGGCAAGTGCGGGAGCCATTGTTCTGTTTGCAGTAGTGCTTATTATCACCCTGATTCAGTTTGCAGGTGAAAAAAAGTGGTCTAAGGATTTGATGTAAGGAGGGAAAGCGATGAAAACAAAAACAAAGGACNNGATACTTCTGTATCTGGGATTGATTGCTTTATCCCTCTTCATGCTGGTACCGTTTTACTGGATGGTAATTTCTTCTTTAAAGCTTAATAAAGACGTATTTTCCATACCAATGAAATGGTGGCCCGATTCAATGCATTGGGAGAACTATAAAATTATCTGGAAGAAACTGCCCCTTGTGACCTTCTTTATCAATACCGCCAAGCTGACGGTCATCACGACCATAATCCAGCTGTTCACCAGCTGCTTTGCTGCTTACGTTTTTACGAAGACACGTTTTAAAGGCAGGGATTTAATCTTCCTTATGTATGTTACCACTATAGCCGTTCCATGGCAGGTTTACATGGTTCCCCAGTTTATTCTGGTTTCCAAGCTTGGTCTTAACGATACCCACTTAGGATTGATCCTGATGCAGGCCTTTTCCGCATTCGGTGTATTTTTAATCCGCCAGTTTTATATCAGTATTCCTGACGAATTATGCGAAGCAGCCAGGATCGACGGGTTAAACGAGTACGGCATATTCGGAAGGATCGTATTTCCTCTTGGCAAGCCGGCAATGGCAACCCTGACCATCTTTACGTTTACGAATGTATGGAATGATTTCATGGGACCGTTGATTTATTTAAAGACAAAGGAATTAAAGACCATTCAGCTGGGTATTCGGATGTTTATATCCCAGTTTGGAGCGGATTATGCATGGATCATGGCAGCCTCTGTATGCTCTTTGATCCCGGTTATCATTGTATTCTTAAGCTGCCAGAAGTTCTTTGTAGAGGGCGTTGCAGCCAGCGGAATCAAGGGCTAACTGGAAACGGAAGGGAGAAGCAAATGGCACAGACATTGGAACAAATAAAAACTTATCCTGGAATGGAAGAGGGCATGGTTCAAAAGGCTCTTGATGATGCTGTAAAGATCGTCAAAGAAAACCTTTCGGTATTTACGGATAAATTCCAGTCTTCCAACAGTTTTAACGGATTTTATGAAGCAACAGAAAATGTTGAATGGACAACAGGATTCTGGACAGGAGTGATCTGGCTGTCTTATGAACATACGGTTGATGAGGCATTCAGGAAAGCGGCGGAAGTACAGGTAGAAAGCTTCCTTAACAGAATCGAGAACAAGATTGACGTAAACCATCATGATATGGGGTTTTTATTCAGCTTGTCCTGTGTGGCAGCCTACAAGCTGACCGGCAATGAGCACGCCAAAAAGGCGGCTCTGTTGGCAGCGGATCATTTGGCAGAACGTTACCGGGAGAAAGGAAAATTCCTTCAGGCCTGGGGTAATCCGGGAGAGCCGAAGGAATACAGGCTGATCATTGACTGCCTGTTAAATCTTCCTCTGCTTTACTGGGCAACGGAAGTGACGGGAGATCCTTCTTATGAAGAAAAGGCGGAGAACCACATTAGAACTGCTATGAAATGCATTCTGCGTCCCGATGATTCCACTTACCATACTCATTTCTTTGATGTGGAAACAGGGGAACCGACTTATGGCGTGACCCACCAGGGAAACCGCAATGGTTCTGCATGGGCCAGAGGTCAGGCATGGGGCATATACGGAATCGCCTTAAGTTACCGGTATTTAAAAAATACAGAATACATGGATTTATTCTGCAGTGTAACCGATTATTTTATCGAGCACCTGCCGGATGATCTAGTTCCTTACTGGGATTTTGATTTTGATACGGGAAGCACAGAGCCGAGAGATTCCTCAGCTTCTGCCATTGCTGTCTGCGGAATCCTGGAAATGGCAAAATATCTGGATAAAGATAAAGCCATGGTATATTTAGATGCGGCTGACCGGATGCTAAGGGCACTGACAGATCAATGCGCCAACAAGGATTATAAAAAATCCAACGGACTGCTGCTTCATGGCACCTACGCCAGGGATTCCAAGGAGAATACCTGTACGAACCGGGGCGTTGATGAGTGCAACACCTGGGGTGATTATTTTTACATGGAGGCTCTTACCAGGCTTTCAAAGGACTGGGAGCTGTACTGGTAGGAACTGTGGAAGAATAAGGAGAAAAAAGAATGAAAACTAATCTGCTGTATGTCTTTGCCGACCAGTGGCGGGCTCACGCCATGGGATTTATGAACATGGACCAGGTGGTGACTCCAAACATTGACTCCTTTGCCCAGGAGAGCATGAGGTTTACCAATGCTTACAGTACGTACCCCTTATGTTCTCCTCACAGAGCTTCGCTGATGACAGGGAAATACCCCTTCCGCGTGGGGATGTGGACCAATTGCAAGATAGGACTGGAAGAAAAGGTCATGCTAAGGCCCCAGGAGTTCTGTATCGGAGATGTGCTGAAGACGGAAGGATATCGTACGGGCTATATTGGCAAATGGCATCTGGATGCCTCGGAGCTTAACTTTACCTCTGATCCAAAATCAGGTGCTAAAGACTGGGATGCTTATACGCCGCCTGGGGAAAGAAGGCATGGGTTTGATTACTGGCTGTCCTATGGAGCCTGGGATGACCATCTGGATCCCCATTACTGGCAGGATGATGAAAAACAAATAAAACCAGGGAAATGGTCTGCGGAATTTGAAACAGATAAGGCCATCGAATATATGGAAGCCAGAAAAGAGGAGGAGCAGCCTTTTGCGCTGTTCTTATCCTATAACCCGCCCCATCTTCCCTATGAACTGGTGCCGGACCGGCATTACGAGAAG
>DJBG01000013.1 GCA_002429965.1 Hungatella sp. UBA5982 | reverse complement strand
AATGATCTGATCTTCTTCATCCAGAGCGATACCGGTTACATAGCCTTCTGCCATCTCTAAGTAACGAGGACCTTTCTTTAATGTTCCGTACATGGTACCAACCTGAGAACGGAGACCCTTTCCTAAGTCTTCCAGTCCTGCACCTACAGGAAGTCCATCCTCAGAAAATGCACTCTGTGTTCTGCCGTATGCGATCTGTAAGAATAATTCTCTCATAGCGGTGTTGATAGCGTCACAAACAAGGTCTGTATTTAATGCTTCTAAAACGGTCAGTCCTGGCAGAATCTCTGCTGCNNTGCCATAGCAGCGGAATGTGTCATACCGGAGCAGCCGATAGTCTCTATTAATGCTTCCTGGATAATACCCTCTTTTACGTTAAGAGTCAGCTTACATGCACCCTGCTGAGGAGCACACCAGCCAACGCCATGTGTCAGACCGGAGATATCTTTAACTTCTCTGGATTTCACCCATTTTGCTTCTTCCGGGATTGGAGCAGCGCCGTGATGAACGCCCTGTGCCACTATGCACATCTCTTCTACTTCCTGTGAATAAATCATGTTAAAACTCCTTTCGAATAAGTAATAATTGTGAACAGTACTTTGTTAAATATATCACATCATACTTGATTACATTTTCTCATATAATGTCGAATTCCGCAAGCATTATTTAAGGAAACAGGGGGGATACGCGGATCCCCCCTGTTTTCCTGATTCCCTATACAATTCTTCTGACAGAAAGAATCGTCCGGTAGGTGGCAGTCCCTACTTTGATTCCTGTTGCCGGGGAACTTGCATGAACAATTTGTCCATTGCCGATATAAATCCCTATATGGCCTGCATAGCAGATAAGGTCTCCAGGCTGGGCCTCGGAATAGGATACCTCACGGCCTGCGGAGCGCTGCTCCGAAGAGCTTCTTGGAAGGGAGTAACCGAAATGCTTGTAAATAGACAGAACAAACCCGGAGCAGTCTGCACCACTGGTTAAGCTGGTTCCTCCAAATACATAGGGATTCCCCACAAACTGAAGTCCGTAATCTGCAACCGCACGGCCTTCCGCTGTTCCGCCGTTGCTCTTGGCGGCAGTCGGACCGGTATACTTGTTGTTGGCATTGGATGACTTGGGCTTTGAGCTGGTGTTTGCCGCCGCCTTCTTTCTGGCCTCTTCCTCCGCCTTTTTCCTGGCTTCTTCGGCTGCCTTCTTTCTGGCCTCCTCTTCTTTCGCCTTGCGGATCTCCTCATTCTTCTTTGCTACCGTCTGGGCAAAAACAGCCGCATCCTGCTTGGCCTGTGCAAGCTGGCTGTCGAAATTAGAAACTTCCTTTTTCTTCGTGGAGATCAGCGTCTCAAGCGCGGACTGCTGTTCCTTGTACTCCAGTTCCATGACCTCCATCTCAGCCTTGTCCTCTTCCAGGTTTGACTTATAATCGGCCACTTTCTGCTTTGTCTCCTGGTAGGTGATCAGCATATCCCGGTCATATGTATAAATTCCTTCTACGTATTCCGCCTTATTAAGAAGATCAGACATGTTCTTCACCTGAAGGAAAATATCCAGGTATTCCGTATCTCCCTTCTCGTACATGTACTGGATTCTCTTTTTCATGGAAGCATACTGCTTTTCTTCATCTTTCTTAGCCGCTGCATAGTCCAGCTCTGCCTGCTTGATCTCTGCTTCCTTGTTAGCCATATCAGTTTCCAGAACCTTGATATCAGACAAAAGAGCAGTCAGATCAGATGTCAGCTTGGACACCTGATTCTGGGCAGCGCTTTTTTTGCCTTCTGCATCCTGGGCTTTTTTATTTGCCTCTTCCAGCTTTTTTTGCGCTTCCTGTTTTTCTTTTTCCGCTTTTGACGTGGCCCAGGCGGGAACAGTCTGGCCGCAGACCATTGCACTTACCAACAGGCCGCAGAGAAGCCTTTTAAGCATTCTCCTGTTACTTTCATACATATTCTGTATTTTTCGTTTCATCGTCAGTTCCTTTTCCCCTTTTTTCTACCTTATATGTTAACGTATAACCTGGGTAAAATTCAAGTCCTAAATTGTTAATTTTTGATATATTTATGTAATAATTGGATTTTTCGCCTTTTCAACCCTCACTCTCTTTCATTCCCTCATCGTTCACAGATCATTATTGGCTTCCATACGGGCCAGGTGATTATCTCCGGGCAATTTTCGTGACACGATAAGGAAAGAGAGAAANNAGAATAAAATTCCTTTGATGATGCTTGAAATGGAGAACGCCCACCAGACTCCGTCCAGCCTAAGGGCCGTGCTGCTTAAAACCATGGCAAGAGGTATCCTTGCGGAAGTAAACACAACGCTGATGACCGAGCAGAGAAGGGTCCTGCCAAGGCCGGAGAGGGCCCCTACTGTTGTCAGTTCAATGCACATGAACATCTGGCAAACGCCCAGGATCACCAGATATCGCACTCCCATGGGAATGACCTCCGGTTCATGGATGAACAATCCGAATATATGCTCCGGAAGACCGACCAGAAGAACCGTGCAGAACAATCCCCAGACAAACATAACTCCGATTGCCGTAAAATAGCCCTTTTTCACTCTTCCATACTGTCCGGCTCCATAATTTTGCCCCACAAAAGAATTAATGGCTGCTGCAAATCCATCTGCCGTCATCCATGATATTGATTCGATCTGGCCGCCCACCCGGAGCACAGCCACAGCAGTATCTCCAAAACCGGTCACAAACCGGGTCAGGATCATGGAAATGCTGGTATAGATAAGGTTCTGAACAGAAGCAGGGAAACCAATCCGGATCATAGCCTTCATATAATCCCAGGGAACCTTACAAAGCACCTTCACCTTATCAAACACCACCTGGTCCTTTCGTATGGCTATGAGGAATACTGCGGTAACTACTGCCTGGGCCATGACTGTAGCAATGGCCGCCCCCGCCACTCCTGAGCCTTTCAGAGGACCTACCCCAAAGATCAGGACAGGATCCAGTACCATATTCAAAACCAGGCCGATGAAGTTAGCAAACAGCGGTGTTCTGCTGTCCCCCATAGCTGTCATGATCCCGGTAATAATCGTATTCATAAAGGAAAATACAATCAGCCCACAGGTGATCTTTAAATAAACCTGGGCATCTTGGGCAATGGAAGCATCGTTCAGCCCGAAAAAACCGATCAACGACCTTGCCCCGAAAAATGACACCACCCCATACAGCAGTGCAAACAAAAGTCCCATCTGAATCGATCCGGAAGCATAGATTGCCGCT
Source organism: Hungatella sp. UBA5982 (assembly GCA_002429965.1). Classification (GTDB taxonomy): domain Bacteria; phylum Bacillota; class Clostridia; order Lachnospirales; family Lachnospiraceae; genus Lacrimispora. The sequence goes on along the minus strand of DJBG01000013.1, from coordinate 13,817 downwards.
TCCTCCCTGTTGCCCTTTCCAAGAGAATGGGCTACCTTTACCTGCCCGCCCATTTTAGCCAGAGCGACAACGCCCTGGGAAAGCCAGACGTACATGCCCCCTGCGCCGACNNAAAATATGTGTCACGACCTTTCAAAAGGGCCGCCAGTGAAATGGCGGCCCTTTATTTCTGCAGGCTTTGAATCCGGCGCAGGAATGGTTGCATTCCTGCACCGGCGAATGCTGCGGATATTTGAATATCTGGATTATTCCTGGGAAGAAAGGTATTCATCAATCCCTCTTGCTCCAGCCCGTCCGGCTTCCATAGCCAGAATAACGGTTGCGGCACCTGTTACCGCATCTCCTCCTGCATAAACGCCTTCCTTGCTGGTCTTTCCTGTAGATTCCTCAGCAATGATACATATGCGCCTATTGATATCCAGTCCTTTTGTTGTATTTGAAATCAGTGGGTTAGGTGAAGTACCCAGGGACATGATAACGGTATCCACATCAATGATGAATTCAGATCCTTCTATTTCCACAGGTCTTCTTCTGCCGGAAGCATCCGGCTCGCCAAGCTCCATTCTGATGCATTTCATTCCGTTTACCCAGCCCTTTTCATCGGTGAGGATCTCTAATGGGTTGGACAAAAGGTCAAAAATGATTCCTTCTTCCTTCGCGTGATGAACCTCTTCCACTCTTGCAGGTAGCTCTGCCTCACTTCTTCTATATACAACGTGTACCTCTGCACCAAGACGAAGGGCTGTCCTGGCCGCATCCATAGCAACGTCNNCATCAGGTTGCTTCTGGTTAAATATTCGTTGGCAGAAAATACACCGTTTGCATTTTCTCCGGGAATTCCCATGAACATGGGAAGACCTGCTCCGGAACCGATGAACACGGCCTGGAATCCTTCTTCATCCAAAAGCTCATCAATGGTCACGGACTTACCGATTATCACATTGGTTTCAATCTTAACGCCAAGTTTTCTTACGTTGTCAATCTCCGGCTGAACTACCCCTTCTTTTGGAAGACGGAATTCCGGAATGCCGTAGGTCAATACGCCGCCCGGCTCATGAAGAGCTTCAAAGATAGTAACCTCATAGCCCATTTTAGCCAGGTCGCCGGCACAGGTTAAACCAGAAGGACCGGAACCGATNNTCTTTTCCGGGGCAGCCGGTACGAAACCGTGCTCTCTGGACCAATCAGCCACAAAACGCTCCAGCTTTCCGATGGAAATGGGTTCTCCCTTGATTCCGCGGATGCACTTGCCTTCGCACTGGCTCTCCTGTGGACATACCCGGCCGCAGACAGCAGGAAGTGCAGAGGACTGGGCAATAATCTTGGCAGCTTCCTCGTGGTTTCCATTTTCCACTTCCTTAATAAAGCCGGGAATATTAATGGATACCGGGCAGCCTGCTACGCATTTCGGGTTTTTGCAATTAATGCAGCGGCTGGCTTCCACTTTTGCCTCTTCCTCATTATATCCAAGACAAACCTCTTCAAAGTTCGTCGCTCTTACCTTTGGGTCTTGTTCTCTTACTGGTACTTTCTTTAATACATCCATTACTCGTTACCTCCACACAATCCGCAGCCGCCGTGATGAGTATCGCCTTCACGATCTTTTAAAACCGCGCGCCCTTCTTCTGATTTGTACATCGTCTGGCGCTTCATGGCCTCATCAAAATTAACCAGATGGCCGTCAAACTCCGGTCCGTCCACACAGGCAAATTTCACTTCACCGCCGACCGTGACACGGCAGGCGCCGCACATGCCGGTTCCGTCTACCATGACNNTCTTTCCCTGGTTCTGAACCAGGTCCTTAATTACCTCAGTTACCAGGCCCTTTCTTTCATAAGAGCCGTCATCCGTGGTTACATATAAATTTCCGGCCTGCTCTCTCATAGCATCTTCCAAAATCAATAAGTCCTTGGTCTTTGCCCCCATGATGACATCCACGTCTATGCCGTGCTCTTTCATCCATCTTACCTGAGGATAAACAGGAGCTGTTCCAACCCCTCCGGCTACAAATAAATATTTCTTTTTCTTCAGTTCTTCTATGTCATCGTGCACAAATTCGGACGCATTGCCCAGAGGCCCCACCACGTCTTCAAAGCTGTCGCCTGTCTTTAATCCACCCATCTTTTCTGTGCTTGCGCCTACTGTCTGGAATACAATGGAAATGCTTCCCTTCTCACGATCATAATCACAGATGGTCAGGGGAATTCTCTCTCCTCTGTCATCCATCTTGACAATAACAAATTCTCCGGGCTGGCAGGCTTTGGCAATCCGAGGTGCTTCCACATCCATCAGATAGATCTTGTCAGCTAACATCTCTGCTTTTAAAATCTTATACATCTTCACCCTCCTAATGTCTTCGTGAATATACCTGTACACCTTTCCTGATTGCCTTCCCCAACGATCAGGTGAAATAGTACTCGTATCATACTACCATTTTTAATGGGTACTGACAACATTTTTTAAAAAAATATCAATAAAATTTTATAGATACAGGCGAATTTTGCCTGTTTTTTGCCAGATCTTGTATCCTGATGAATCAACTGGATAAGCTTGTATATCCAGTTGATTCACAAGCAAATGGCCGAAAAACGCCTGAATTTTAACCTTTCCTCTGATACATGCGGTAAGTATAGCATAANNTAGGTCTGTTCATCGCTTTCCGCCGCCATTTCCCATGATGGATCCTGGTCCAGATTGGGAAAATGGGTATCGGCACTGTACATATAGTCGATATAAGTCACATGGGCCGTATTACAATATGGGAGGAACTGCTCATAAATGCTTTGTCCTCCTATGATAAAACAATCTTCCTCAGGATATTTTCCAAGTTCTTCCAGGACCTCTGAAAGGCTGTGGCAGACAACTGCTCCCTTTACTTTGTAATCCGGGTTTCTGGTCAATACGATGTTGGTTCTTCCATAGAGCGGCTGCTTTCCGGGAAGGCTCTCAAGTGTCTTTCGTCCCATGACGATCACCTTACCCAAAGTTTCCTCCCGAAAAAGCTTTTTATCCTCTGGGATGGAAACAAGAAGCTGGCCCTGATTGCCGATAGACCAGTTTTTATCCACTGCAACAACAATGTTCATAGGTCAACCCCTCCTTTTCCTTTATTCTTCTTCCCCAATGATCAGTTCTTTTGCATAAGGAAGAGTTTCAATCCACCGGCAGAAGGCATGCCATTCTTCCAGCTTGTGGCTGCGCCTTGCAAAATATATATTGATCAGGGTTTCGTAGTTTAATGTGCATGTCCTCATCTGGTTGTAGCTGGAGGGAAGGAGCTGGATTAAATCATACCAGTCCTCTTTTTTCTTAGTCTCTATGTANNACCACGGTTTCCATAAAAGCCAGCGTCCCCTCCGTCATACGGTCATGGCTGAAATCTTCCAGCTCAAAAGACTTGCTGTGAATCTTGTGCATGGTGCTGGTAGAATTGGCCACGGTGGCAACTTTGTAGGTATCGTATTCTTTCCACCAGTAAAGAGGGGCCGTAATATCTACAGACACCAGGATCTGCCGGATGTATTTGCGGTGGTCGCCTCCTGCTTTTCTCAGCCGTTTTGCAAGGCCAAGGTCATTGGGTCCAAGGATGTATTCTCCCTCCTCATTATATTCGCTGTCCATCCGGTTCCAGCTATTCATGGGATTTCTTGCGCCCCTGATGGCATTTTCTATGTTCATGACACTGGTTCTTTCGCAGTTTAACATGGTATCTTCCTTTCTGTTTGTGTTAATCCTTGTTTCATGGCTCTATTCATTATAGAGCAAAATACCCGTTTCATCCATTGATTTATTTGTTAAGAAGTCTTATGTTGTACAATTTCTTTTGAGCTGTATAAATGGATTTGTTTCCATTAAATATATACGCAATGCTGCAAAACCACAAAAAAATATGGCATATAGGAATAGCCGAAAACCAGCTGATACTTTCTGCATATTCAAATTAAATATACAGAAGCCATCAGCAAAATGCGGTTTTGATATTCCTATCAAGGGAGCGCTTCATTCCCATTTCAAATTTATTATACAGGTTTCTCTTTTCCTGTCAAAGTTTTAATTGAACCATTGGAATTGCCTCTTTGGAATTATCCTGTTAGCCTAAAAAATGATCCTTTAACTACCAATATTGTAGTACCATTATTATCCATAATGATATCTTCATTTTATNNTGAAACAGCGACTATTAAAATGGCTAGCGAGCTATAGGGCTTGCCAGATGCTTTTAATTCAGGACGCTTAACAAGACCACCGCTTCTATTAAAAATTTTCGTGGCTCTATCTTGAGCTGCTCATATGGAACCTCCCCCTAACCTCCTGTCACACACCGCCGGGAAGGGCATCCATGTCCCACAAAATCCTGCTTCCCTTTTCCGTCTTTTTTACCACCAGCTTCTTTCCGATCTGTTCCTTTAATTCTGTCACATGGGAAATGATCCCGATCAGCCTGTGTCCTCCGGCAAGCTCCTGAAGGATACGGACTGCCTTCAGCCTGGATTCCTCATCCAGAGAACCAAAGCCTTCATCAATGAAAAGCGCATCCATACTCACATTCCCTGCCGTGCGCTGGATGATATCCGTCATGCCAAGGGCCATGGCCAGAGCTGCCATAAAGGATTCTCCACCGGAAAGGGTTTTAACATCCCGCACCTTATCCGTTGCCATACTGTATACATCAAGATCCAGGCCAACCTCCCCCTGCTTTCCAAGGGTATCTATATCCCTGCACTGAAGCAGAAACTGTCCGTCTGTCATGACATCCAGCCGTTTGTTTGCCGCATGGATCATCTGGCTAAAATACTGCCTCTGGACATAGGTCTGAAAATCCAGGCTAACGGTACCTGCCATTTTCCCGTTGGCAGCCTGAAACAGGGTATGATACAGCCGGTATTTCTCTTCCAGTTGTTCTCTCTCCTCCCACAGCCTGCCCAGATTTTCCGCAGCCTGAATAGCCCGGCTGCCAATGGCTGTGACCTTTGCCTCCCTGGTCTGCATCTGCCTCTGTTCCTCCTTAAGAGCTTCCGCCTGTTCCTTCCATTGTATCGTTTCTATCCTTTCACGCCCCTTTGTCTGCTCCTTATACTGGCTGCAAACGGTGCGGGCCTTTAACAGCTCCTTTTCATAATTCCCGGTTTCCTGTTCCCACCGCCTTACGGTTTCCGGCGCCTGCTTTGCCTTGTGGTAATCCTCTTCTCCGGCAAATCCCAGCACCTCCAATGCGGACTGATAGGCGGCATATGCCTGCTCTAATGCAAGCCTTCGTATCTCTTTATTTTCCTCTTCTGAGGCCAGACGTCCTTTTCCTTCTTTTTCCTTTTCTATAATCTCCCGGAGCCGTTTATCCGCCCGTTCCTCTGCTCTTAATAGCTCTTCCTTCCTCTTTTTAGAGTTTGCCAGCATTCCCATGGCCTCCTCTTCCTCAGGGTATGGAAGAAGCTTCTTTATATGATCTGCCTCTGCGAAAGCAGCTGCCCTATCCAGCTGTTTCTCCTGCCAGACCTTCATGGCCGCTTCTTTTTTAAGTTCCAACTCCTCAAGTCTCCCCCGGTCCGCTTTCCTTTCCTCCAGGAGCTCCTTTAGCAGGCGGTCCAATTCCAAAGCTTCCTGCTCTTCCTTCTCCGCCTCTCCCAGAAGCGTGCCGGTCCGTTCTCTCTCATCAGACAGGCGGGCATGCAGCTGGTCCTGAGGGAAAGTAGTCCCAAGCCATTTTTCTTCCTCCCCCTCCAGTAGCTCCTTTAAGTGACGGCAGGCTTCCAACGCCCTGACAGCAGCCTGGAAGGCCTGTGAACGCCGTTCTTCCGCATGGTTTCTGGCTTTCTTCGCCTGTTCCACTTCTTCCTGGGTGACAGCGCCATCCGTCAGCTCCGCTGTCCGGGGATGATCAGTAGAACCGCAGACAGGGCATGGCTTTCCCTCGGTCAGATCCTTAGCTATAATTCCGGCCTGCAATGCCAGAAACTCCCGGAACCTGTTATTATAAAGCATTTCAGCCTGTTCATAATCTCTCTGGGTACATAATGCCGCTTTCTGGCATTCTTCTTTTCTGTTTTCTGCAGCCTCCCCGGCCCTGGCCGCCGTTTCAAGGCTTTCCATGGCATGCTGCCGCTCCAGGAGCACCGCCTTCCTCTGTCTTATTTCCGGAAGATTCCTTGTCCCTTCTTCCAGCAGCTCCTGCCTTGTTTCGTTTGCAGACAGACGTTCCTTTATCCGGGACAGCTCTGTCTCAATACTATGTAAGCCTTTTCCTGCTTCCTCTTCTTCTCGTTTCTTTTTTAGGGAAGCCATTTCCATGGTTTTCCAACGGCCATAGAGCGGCATGGCCTCCTGCATCCGGTCAATGAAGACCGACAGCTTAGGCACTTCTGCCTCAGAGATTTCCCTGCTTGCCTTTGCCTCTTTTTCCGCAGATGCAAGGACAAGGGTCATATCTTCCAAATCCTTTTTAAGCTGACCGGTTCTCTTTACAGCAGTCTCATATTCCTTCTTTTTATCTAAAAACTGGGTTTCCGGGCTCTTTGCCTTTTCCGCCCGGGCAGCTTCCTTTAACTGCTCCTCTATTTCCAGCCATTGCCCCTTCTGGTCTTCCAGAATATCCAGATGAGCCTTTGCCTGCATAAGGCCGTCAAAGAGGCGGTTCACCTCCTGAGCCAGGCTTAACTGCACTTCCACTTCAGAAAGAAGCTTCCCCTTGTGATCCCGTTCCTCACGAAGCTTCTGTTCCTCTTTATCTATCTCTTCCAAAATGGAGCCTAAAAGGCTTTGGATCTCCTCCGTCTTTGTTTCCTTAAAATCCAAAAGCTCTTGCCACGGTTCCTGATAAGTACTTTCCTCCAAAAGAACCACATGATCCAGTTCATGAAAACACAACCTGCGGTTATTCTCCAGGCTGTCATAAAAAAAATTGTTCTGTTCCTTTAACTTCAACTGGATGCGGCTGTAAATTCCGGTGTTAAATATCCTGGAAAATATCTCCTTCCGTTCCCTGGAAGATGCATGAAGAAGCCTTAAATAATCTCCCTGGGCAATCATGGCGATTTGGGAGAACTGGTTCTGGTCCACACCTATGATTTCCTGGATCTTCTGGTTAATATCCCGGAGACTTCCTGCATATTCTGACCCATCAGGCAAGAGTAGGGCTGCCTTTGCCGGAACAGGAACAGCGGAATATTCCCCGTTTTTATTTCTTCTTTTGCTGATCCTTGTATAGGAAGGGCTTCTTGTAATTTCATACCTCCCACCCCTTTCAGAAAATTTTAGGGAAACATAAGTCTCCTGGTCTTCTGCCGCATACTGGCTGCGCATCATGGAGGGTTCCCGCTTTTGTCCGCTGGTTTCCCCAAACAGGGCAAATGACACGGCATCAAAAATGGTGGTCTTTCCTGCTCCCGTATCTCCTGTAATAAGGAAGATGCCGTGGCTGATTTTCTCAAAATCCACGGTTTCCGTTCCTCCATAGGAACCAAAAGCCGACATGATCAACTGCAATGGCTTCATAATCCCTCTTCCTCCTTTGCTTCCTGCACGATCCGCTCCATAGCCTTTTCTTCCTCCTTTGTCATCTCTTCCCCCCTTACCGCCTTGTAAAACTGCCGGAATGCCTCCAAAGGCTTAAGGACAGGCACCGCCTCTCCCTCTTCCAAGCGCTTTTGTCTGGTCCGCTCATTGTCCACCCGAAGCTCCAGCAAATGATCGAACACTTCTTCCAGACGTTCTCTGACCCGGTAAGGCTCCTCTTCATCAGTAAGCGTGACACTGACAAAATCATGGCGGTTTTCTTCCGTGGCTCTTTTAAGGATTTCAGACAAGGTTCCTCTTTCCCGCCTTACATCCTGGATTCCCCGGAGCGGAAGGAATTCAAATTCCGGTTCCTCTCCTTTTTTTCCTATATTCACCACAGTGACTGATTTTTTATGGTTCTCTTCGCTGACGGAATATTTATAAGGAGTCCCGCTGTAACGGACCGAAGCCTTGCCAACCTTTTGGGAACCGTGGAGATGCCCCAGGGCAACGTAATCAAAGGCAGAAAGAAGGTCTGGCCCCCCCCGGTCAAACCCGCCCGCCATAATGACCGCCTGTTCCGATTCGCAGGTTTCCGGATCCTTATTGCCTGCCGCATAGAATTGATGGGATAATAGGATGTTGCGCTCTCTGGCATCAATGGTTTCCCTCTCCAAAACAGTTCTTACGGCGCTCTCGTACCCATCCGGCTGGTTGTCAGGAAAAAGCTGCCTTACGTATCCTGGCTTTAAAAAGGGCAGAAGATAGAAATTCACCGGACCGTTTTCATCCCGTAATACCACCTTTTTTAAATACTCCTCCCGGTTCCTGGGCGGAAACACGGATAAATGGATATTGTGCCGTTCCAGAAATGCTGAAGCATAGGACAGGCGTTCCGGCGAATCGTGGTTTCCTGCTATGATCAGTACCGAAATCTGAGGCTTTATCCCGGAAAGGGCTTCCAGGAAATTGCCGAACATGGTGTAGGCCTCCCCAGAAGGTGCCGTTTTATCATAAATGTCACCACAGATCAGGATCGCATCCGGATGATGGGCCAACCCATAATCCACAATCTGATTTAAAACCGCCTCCTGGTTTTCCTTTAAACTGTAACCGTTTAACTGTTTTCCAATATGCAGATCAGACAAATGAAAAATCTTCATGTTTTCCTCTTTCCTGCCCATGCTTTTTGGGCATAAAGGTATACCCGTAGGGTGTTTCCTCTTTCCTGCNNTCAATGCCCAGCCACTTTCCCTTCCTTTGCTCTCTGTACCTGTGATCTGGTTTTTTTCAATCATACCATAATTCTAAAGCCGTGAACAGAGAGAGACAGGAGGTTCCGGCAGCAGAAAGGGATTCCCTTTCGATTGCGCCCTTCTAAAAAAAGGCAGCCGCTTGTGAGAACAAGCAGCGCCTTTTTTCATTTGTTTACATTTTTTCATTCTTTTTCTTGTATTCTATCCAGTTTCAGGCGCCGATCCACAATCTTATCTAATCCGCTTTTCAGCCTCAATTCCCAATCCCTAGTGTTTGATCATCAACCAATTGAACGTGATTCCTTCACACAGACTAAATACCGCTCTTCATGTTTCTCATAGGTTAAACAGTTAAAACCGTATCCGGTTTCTGCCTTCTTTTTTAGCTTGATACAAGAGACGGTCGGCGCTTTCAAGGAAGGATTCCAGTTGTTCGCGTTGATATGGGATGGCGGATATCGCACTAATACTGGCAGTTATCCTTGTAATTTCATCCGAATTATTCCTGGGCACTTCCATAGCCTCGATGCTTGAACGTATTTTCTCCGCAATTAATGATAATTTATCCAGACTGGTTTCCGGTATGAGAACAGCAAATTCTTCACCGCCCCAACGGCACGGTAAGTCACCGGCCCGATTTAAAGTTTTTTCCAAAACCCCTGCCACAGCTTTTAGCATGGTATCTCCTTGCCTGTGGCCATATGTATCATTGTAATTCTTAAAGTTATCCAAATCCAGCAGCAGCAGCCCGATGGTAGTCTTTTTCCGAAATGCCCGTTGCCATTCATATTCCATATGATAATCAAACTTACGGCGGTTCGCAAGGCCGGTCAAAGCGTCATAAAAACTAAGTTTTTCGATGGTAAGCAGTTGTTCTACGATTTTAATATGGATTTTCACGCGTGCATTCACCAAAACTTTGTTAAAAGGCTTCCGTACATAGTCGACCGCACCTAAACACAGTGCTTTCTCCTCGTCCTTATCGTTATCCAGTCCTGTGATAACGATAATGGGAATGTTCTGAGTGGATTGGGTTCCTTTCAGTTCCTTTAGAACATCGAACCCGTTGGTATCCGGTAATATGATATCAAGCAAAATTAGATGCGGACGAAATTGTTTGACCATTCGCATTGCTTCTGTTCCAGTCGAGACGACCCTGACATTAAATGTATCTTGTAAGGTATCCACCAACACTTTCTGGCTTACTTTTCCGTCCTCAACAATGAGTATTTTATATATAGTTTCACCTTCCATGATAATCTCCCTGTGCTATCGTCGAACTAAAATGGCCAGAAACAGCCAATGTACAAATACTAATAAAATACTGGCGGCAGCCATTAGGATGCCGTCCATTTAGACATGTACATTGGCAAAACTTTTGTTTTACAATTTTACCCTGTGACGTTTATATTGTCAAGGCAAGATTATCTACATTACGCCTCTTTTCGCAGCTATCACGTAAAAAATTCACACCATCGTCTTTATGGTCAGGCACTTTATATCTGCCTTGGTTTTCTTAGATTCAGAAATCTCCGCTCAATTCCTTCACGCAGGTTAAAAACCGCTCCCCATACTTCTCATATTTAAATTCACCCACTCCGGACACCGACAGCATTTCCTCTTTTGTCTTCGGCTTTACCATACACATATGTACCAATGTCTTGTCAGAGAAAACAATATAAGGAGGTACCTTTTCCTCTTTGGCGATTTCCATGCGAAGTGCCCGTAAGGTTTCAAACAGCTCTTCATCTGATTCTGAGAGGGCAGAACCGGATGCAGCTGATATTTTGCTTCTCTTTGATTTCTTCTCTTCCTTTGCTTTCACCGGATGTTCCTGTTCCTTTGCCATTTTCATGGCAATCGCCTCACCATCCGCTAAAACTTCCTTTGATTTCCCGGACAGTTTCACAATAGCATACTCGTCATTTGTGATTGTCAGGAATTCATTTAACATCAAATAATTCATGACCTGTCTCAGCTTGTAAGTAGGAACCTTTGCCAACACTCCATAATAGGCATTCTGATCCATCCGATAATTCCGTATTTTCGCAGTATTAGCTCCATGAACGGTATCAATGATCACATTCACGCCATACCGCTGCCGGCAAGACTCCACACAACCTATCAGTCCCTTCGCAATATCCGTGACATCCACTGTTTCAAACTGGCTTAAGCAGTTGGAACAATTGCCGCAGTAATTCTCTCCATACTCCCCGAAGTACCGCAGAATGTAATCCCTGAGGCATTCATTGGTAAAGGAATAAAAGGTCATCTTCTTAAGCCGTTCACGGTCCCGTTCCATAACCATCTGGTGGTTAAGGGAATCCAGCTCTTGATTATCCTGGTTGTTGTCAATAAACATCTGATTGGTCATCACATCCTGGCCGCTGTATAACAGGATGCATTCCCCCGGTTCCCCATCTCTGGAGCATCTGCCCACCTCCTGATAGTAGGATTCCAGGTTCTTCGGCATATTGTAATGGATAACAAACCGAACATTGGATTTATCGATCCCCATGCCAAAAGCATTGGTCGCCACCATAATCTGGCTTCTGTCATAGATAAAGTCATCCTGGTTCTTCCGCCGCTCCTCATCGCTTAACCCTGCGTGATACCTGGTTGCCGAAAATCCCTCCTGATTCAGCCGGTCACATACCTCTTCCACCAGCTTTCTGGTCAGACAGTAAATAATCCCGCACTGCTCCGGGTGACATTCCACATAGTTCTTTAAAGTGGCATACTTATCCTTGGGAGATTGGACGCCCAGATAGAGGTTGGGCCTGTCATATCCCGTAGACACTACGGCAGGCTCCCTGAGCATTAGAATATCAATGACGTCTTCACGGACCTCTTTTGTAGCAGTGGCCGTAAATGCGCTGATGACCGGACGTTTTGGAAGCTTATCAATAAAATCCACAATTTTTAAATAGCTGGGTCTGAAATCCTGTCCCCACTGGGATACACAGTGAGCCTCATCCACCGCTACCATGGAAATGTTTGTGTTCAATGCAAAATCCAGAAATTCATCCGTTACAAGACGTTCCGGTGCTACATAAATAATGGGATATCGCCCTTCCCGCGCATAGGCCAGGGCCTTATAATACTGACTTGCAGTCAAAGAACTGTTAAGATATGCGGCATGAATGCCTGCCTGATTGAGAGTTGTTACCTGATCTTTCATGAGGGAAATCAGGGGAGAAATTACCAGTGTGATTCCTTCCATCATGAGGGCCGGTATCTGGAAGCACAGGGATTTTCCTGAACCGGTGGGCATGATTCCCAGGGCATCTCTTCCGGACAAAATGCTGTCGATAAGAATTTCCTGCCCTTCCCGGAAATTGTCGTAGCCGAAATAGTGCTTTAATGCTTGAAATTTATCCATATAACTTTGTTTCTGCTCCTTATCATTTGTTTTTTCCATTATACCATTTAACCTTCAAATATTCCACCGGTATTCTTTCATAATGTTGTCAATTTAGCAGCACACCATTTTGGGATTGGGATCTATCTTCTGGAATTGTGAAATAAAGCTGGCTTTTCCCAAATGATCATACTATAATAACTAATGCATTTGATTCCATTATAAATTTTATCTTACAACATAGGAGAATAACCTTGAAAACGAATATTGGACTGTACCTGGCTCTTCTTTTCGGTGTCTTTTCCCTTTCCACTTCCGCTATTTTCGTGCGTCTGGCAAATGCCCCCTCCGCCATAACGGCATTTTTCCGGTTATTTTTTGCCGCTTTGCTTCTTTTGCCATTTTTACTGACCAGCAAGGAGAATAAGCGTCAACTGCTGTCCCTGTCGAAAAAGCAATGGACACTGGGAATTTTGTCAGGACTGCTTTTATCCGCCCATTATATGCTATGGTTTGAATCATTAAGACATACGTCGGTGGCAAGCTCCACCGTTATTGTAACACTGCAGCCCCTATTCTCTATTGCCATCGGATTTGTTTTTCTAAAGGAACGATTCCATAAATTGGCCATCGGAGGCTGCCTGATCGCCATTGCCGGCTGCTTTCTGATCGGATGGGGAGATTTTCAAATAAGCTCCCAGGCCCTGTTTGGGGATCTGCTGGCATTCCTGGCGGCAGGATTTATCAGCATCTACTTTTTTATCGGCCAGGCAATTAGAAAGGAATTATCCGCGGTTCCATATTCCGTCATAAGTTATTTAAGCAGTTCTTTATTCCTGGGCTGCTGTGCCATAATGGAGCGCAGTTCTTTTTCCGGTTATCCCGCAGCCACCTGGATGGCCTTTGGGGGATTAGCTCTTATATCAACTATATTTGGTCATTTTATTTTTAATTGGCTGTTAAAGTGGATTCCTGCAACCGTTATATCCATGAGCATTTTAGGTGAAACCATTGGCACATGTATTCTGGCTTATTTTATTTTAAATGAAGCAATCTCCTTTCAGCAGGGGGTGGGAATCACTGCGATTCTGCTAGGACTGGTGCTGTTTTTCCTCAGCCCGCCCATACAGAGAGACCGGTGACAGCTTCTTCCATTTTCTGATTTTACTTCTAAATGACTGGAAAGGCGCTACCGTATTGATGTGGAGCCATTTCCAGACAGGCCAATTGGAAGGAGTGGAAGCAGCCCACCTCCTGCCTCCGGGCTGAAAAAGCTCAGAATCTGAGTAACTTTCTGTCATATCCATAATCTTTTGAACCGTTTCGTTAAACATGGCACATAATTCCTGTAAACTGCATGTTTCGTATTGCCTGTAAAAGCTCTCATACAAGCCACCCAGGTTATTCCATTTATAATCAGGATGAGGGGTGATCACTGTACTTCCCTGCTGCTCCTGCTCTTCCCAGCGAAGAAGGAGGTTCAACCACCCTAATTGATATGCCACCATTTGCGCCGGTGTCCTGTCCACACCATCCATTGGCTTATCCTTGTCAGCATCCCGGATATGGGAAAATTCTTCTATAAATAACTCCGCCCGTTTTGAAATTTCATCTATTAATTCCTGCTTATCTTTATATTCTATCATATGACACTTCCTTTCCTATTCCTATCTTCTATTACTGCCAGCCGGTGATACAAAGAACAGATT
>DJBG01000089.1 GCA_002429965.1 Hungatella sp. UBA5982 | reverse complement strand
TCCAGGGAAGAAAAATTATCCTTGTATCATAAGGTTAAGGAAACCGGATTATATGATACAAAATTAAAGATGTACAAAGTCAATGAATCTCTGGACAATGCCTCCTTTGAGATCGGGAGAGCAAAAGCATTTTCACCCGGCTGGCTGGAAAATGAGTCCATCTGGCTTCACATGGAATATAAGTATCTGCTGGAATTACTCAAATCAAAATTATATGATGAATTCTTCCGGGATTTCCACAATGCCTGCATTCCTTTTTTGGATGAGGAGGTATACGGAAGAAGCTTGTTGGAGAATTCCTCTTTTCTTGTAAGCAGCGCAAATGCCGATGATAAGCTTCATGGAAGAGGCTTTGTGGCAAGACTGAGCGGTTCCACGGCTGAATTCCTGCAAATGTGGCAGATTATGATGTTCGGAGAAAAACCCTTCCGCATGGAAGAGGGGCAGCTTTGCTGCTTTTTTGAGCCGGCGATCCCCGGGTATCTTATACCGAAGGACAAAACCGTTGAAGCCATCTTTTTAGGAAAAACCAAGATCGTTTATGAGTTTTTTGAAAAGCAGGATATGATACCGGGATGCTACCGCATTGAGGAGATGGAACTGGAATACTTGGATGGGCAAAGGTCGCAAGTAAAGGAAGCAGGACTTTTTGGAGCGGCTGCCATAAATCTGAGAGACGGTAAGGTGAAATCTCTTGTTATAAAGATTGGAAAAGCAAACGGTATCTCTTAGGTTAAAAGGCCTGCTCCTGCATTCATACCAGTTGAAAAATTTTAAAAGGTGAAAGGTCTTATATGAACATTCTTATTGAAAAGGGAACAAAATACGATATTGATCAACTTGAGCAGCTCTATGACGATCTAATGATTATCTTGAGAATAACATTAACTATCCCGGTTGGAGAAAAGGCATCTATCCTACCCGTGAAGACGCAGTTAACGGTGTTGTAAATGACAATCTTTATGTCGCAAAGATAGCAGGAAAGATCGTGGGTTCAATGATATTAAGCCATAAGCCGGAACCTGTATATCATAAGGTTCAATGGGGAATAAATGCTGACTATTCTGGTATATTTGTGATTTATACGTTTGCTGTTCATCCTGCGTATCTCAAAAATGGAATTGGCATGGCACTTATGAATTTTGCAGTCCAGCATGGCATGAAAGAACACGCAAAAGCTATCCGACTTGATGTTTATGAAAAGAACTTACCTGCTGTCAGGCTGTATGAAAAATGCGGATTTAAGTATGTGGATACCGTAGATTTGGGACTTGGAAAATATGGATTGCATTGTTTTAAGTTATATGAAAAGATACTTTAAATTTCACCACGGAAAAGCTGCCCGCTGATTTTCAATCAGCAGAGCGGCTTTTTGGCATTCATGGGGTACTGGTTTTACTTAAATTTCACCAAAATTTTACATAATTTTTAAAAAACATTGAAAAAGCAATTCCGCCTATGCTATATTTTAAACGGTGCGCCTTCCGGAAAGAGGGAGACGAGCCGGAATAAAACCATAATCAGTGTTTATAAGGAGGTAACACATGTCTATAAATGACATATCGAGTCTGTTTGGTTTTTTAGGGGGACTGGGAATGTTCCTGTATGGCATGAACACCATGGCAGATGGAATGCAGAAGAGTGCAGGAAGCAGGATGAGCCAGTTTTTGGGAATGCTTACTAACAACCGTTTTCTGGCAGTGCTCCTGGGGGCTCTCATTACAGCCATTATCCAGAGCAGCGGAGCAACCACGGTCATGGTAGTCGGCTTTGTAAGCGCAGGAGTGCTTAATCTGTCTCAGGCTGTCGGCGTTATCATGGGAGCCAATATTGGTACCACCATTACGGCCTGNNCGTCCTTTTCAGCCCCTCTTTTTATCGGAATCGGAGCAGTCCTTCTGCTGTTTAGCAAAAAGCAGAGGATGAAAACCATAGGGGAGATCCTGGTGGGCCTTGGCATGCTGTTTATTGGCCTGGATTTTATGTCAGGAGCAATTTCTCCTTATACTGATGCCCCTATTTTTTCTGAGGCATTCCGTATTTTAGGGAAAAATCCTTTGCTGGGCATGCTGATCGGCGCCATAGTTACGGCTCTCCTTCAGAGCTCATCCGCATCGGTAGGTATCCTGCAGACCCTTGCCATGAACGGTGTGGTCACTACCAATGCCGCTATCTTTATCACTCTGGGGCAAAACATCGGCTCCTGTGTAACCGCCCTCATTTCCAGTATCGGCGGATCCAGGACAGCAAAGCGCGCGGCAGTGATCCATTTGTCTTTTAATGTGATGGGGGCAGTTATATTTGGCATCGGTTCTTTCCTCCTTTTTATGGCCACCCCGGTTTTGGCGGCCCATAACATAACTGCAGTTCAGATTTCCATATTCCATACGTTCTTTAACCTGACCAATACACTCCTCCTGTTCCCCTTTGCGAAGCAGCTGGTGGACTTATCCGGATTGGTTGTTCCGGAAAGAGGAACCGGTGATGGAGAGCTGGCGGGAGAAGAAGCTGTGACCAGGAAGCCCCTGGATGAGAGAATCTTTGAATCCCCGGCTTTTGCGGTGGAAACAGCCTCCATGGAGGTAGTGCATATGGGACAGATCGCCCTGGAAAACGTGAAGCGGGCCATGGACGCAGTTCTCACCAAAAATGCGGATAAAGTAAAGGAAGTGTATAAAACAGAAAAGACGATCAATAATATGGAAAAGATGCTGATCGAATATCTGGTCAAAATCAACAATCTGTCCCTGACAGAGGAGCAAAAATTGGTAGTCAACAACTTATTTTACAGCATTAATGATATAGAGCGGGTAGGAGACCACGCGGAAAACCTGGCCGAACAGGCAGAATATATGGTCCAGCATGAAGTCAGTTTCTCCGGTACTGGTGCTTCTGATTTAGAGGTCATCTGTCAGGCGGCTTACAAATCCTTTTTCCATTCCATAGAAGCCAGAAGGAAAGGGGACATGGAAGATGTCCGTAAGGTGAGCCAGTGGGAGGATGAGGTGGATCTTCTTGAAGAGGAACTGAGGGAAAAGCATATCGAACGGCTTTCCTCAGGCGAGTGCAATCCTTCGTCAGGCGTTGTGTTCCTGGAGCTTATAAGCAATCTGGAACGTATTTCTGATCATTCCTATAATCTTGCCAGCTATGTAAAGAATGAGATTTAAGGGGAACAGGATTAAAAATAAAAAAGGACTTGCTATTTAGTGGAATATTAGGTAGAATAAAGGGTAGTTGATTAATATTTAACAATCAAATTTAATTTTATTCTTAGGAGGAATTGAATTATGGCAGTAAAAGTGGCGATTAATGGTTTCGGCCGTATTGGCCGTCTTGCATTCAGACAGATGTTTGGCGCAGAGGGCTATGAAGTAGTAGCTATTAACGATTTAACAGATCCAAAGATGTTAGCACATTTATTAAAATATGACACTGCACAGGGCGGATACGCTGGATACTATGGTGAGGGTATTCACACCGTAGAGGCTTCCGAGGACTCCATTACTGTAGATGGAAAGACTATTAAAATTTATGCTCAGGCAAAAGCTGCAGAGCTTCCTTGGGGAGAAATCGGTGTTGATGTAGTTCTTGAGTGTACAGGATTCTATTGCTCCAAGGACAAGGCTCAGGCTCACATTGATGCAGGCGCTAAGAAGGTTGTTATCTCCGCTCCGGCAGGAAACGATCTTCCAACCATCGTTTACAGCGTAAATGAGAATGTCTTAACAGCAGATGATAAGATCATCTCCGCTGCTTCCTGTACAACAAACTGCCTGGCTCCTATGGCTAAGGCTCTTAACGATTATGCACCGATCCAGTCTGGTATCATGAGCACAATCCATGCTTACACAGGCGATCAGATGATTCTTGACGGACCTCACAGAAAAGGCGACTTAAGAAGAGCAAGAGCAGGCGCTGCCAACATCGTTCCTAACTCCACCGGTGCTGCTAAGGCAATCGGTCTGGTTATTCCGGATTTAAACGGCAAGTTAATCGGTTCCGCACAGCGTGTTCCGGTTCCTACAGGCTCCACAACCATCTTAACAGCAGTTGTTAAGGGTGCAGACGTAACCAAGGAAAGCATTAACGCAGTTATGAAGGCAGCAGCATGCGATTCCTTCGGATACAATACTGATGAGATCGTTTCCTCTGATGTTGTCGGCATGAGATTTGGTTCCTTATTCGATGCAACTCAGACCATGGTTTCCAAGATTGCAGATGATTTATATCAGGTTCAGGTTGTTTCATGGTATGACAATGAGAACTCCTATACAAGCCAGATGGTTCGTACAATTAAGTACTTTGCTGAATTAGGCTAATGATCCACAAAGGGTCCGGTCGTTATGGACCGGGCCTTTTATTTTTATAAATATATGAAATAAGAGAATATAGGAAATACCTTCCAGGTATCCCTTTATGCCCGGAAAACGCGGGCTATAAATTGGAAAGGAGCATTGAAACATGCTTAATAAGAAAACAGTTGATGATTTAACCGGATTACAGGGAAAGAAAGTTTTGGTGAGATGCGATTTTAACGTGCCGTTAAAGGATGGAGTGATTCAGAATTTCAACCGTATTGACGGAGCCATTCCTACGATCAAGAAATTATTGGACCAGGGCGCAAGAGTGATTCTTTGCTCCCATTTAGGAAAGCCGAAGGGCGAGCCTCTTCCGGAGCTGTCTTTAGCACCTGTTGCTCCTGCTTTAAGTGAAAGACTTGGGGTAGAAGTGAAATTTGTAAACGATCCAAAGGTAACAGGTCCTGAGACCAGCAAGATCGCGGAAGAATTAAAGGATGGAGAAGTTCTGCTGCTTCAGAATACCCGTTACAGAGTCGAAGAGACTAAGTACGGTAAGGATGAGAGCGCGGAAGAGTATGCAAAAGAGCTGGCTTCCCTTTGCGACGGCATTTTCGTAAACGATGCATTCGGTACTGCTCACAGGGCTCACTGCTCCAATGTAGGCGTAACGAAATACACAACAACCAATGTAGTTGGTTATCTGATGGAAAAGGAAATCAAATTCCTGGGCCAGGCAGTTGAGAACCCGGTACGTCCTTTCGTGGCAATCCTGGGTGGAGCAAAGGTTTCCGATAAGATCAACGTAATCAACAACCTGCTTGATAAGGTTGATACACTGATCATCGGCGGCGGCATGGCATATACCTTTGCAAAGGCTCAGGGCAAGGAGATTGGAAATTCCTTATGTGAAGAAGATAAGCTTGACTATGCCTTAGAGATGATTAAAAAGGCTGAGAATAAGGGTGTAAAACTGCTGCTTCCAGTTGATAACCTGGAAGGCAAGGAGTTTTCCAATGATACGGAAAGAAAGGTAGTAAGTGTTATTGATCCAGGCTGGTCAGGTTTTGATATCGGACCAAAAACCATTGAACTTTTCAAGGATGCCTTAAAGGGCGCCAAGACTGTTGTTTGGAACGGACCGATGGGTGTATTTGAATTCTCTAATTTTGCAGAAGGCACCTTAGAGGTATGCCGTGCGGTTGCGGAGCTTTCTGACGCCACTACGGTTATCGGAGGCGGTGACTCTGTGAATGCGGTTAAGAGACTTGGATTTGCTGATAAGATGACTCATATCTCCACAGGCGGAGGTGCTTCCCTTGAATTCCTTGAAGGCAAGGAGCTTCCAGGCGTGGCTGCAGCAGACAATAAATAACGAAATTCAATTCACAATACAGGCCCGGACAAAGGATGACTGTCCGGGCCTTGCAAACAGGAGATCCCGGTCTTCTGAATGACGAACATAAAGGAAGGTTGATACTATGTCCAGAAAGAAAATTATAGCAGGTAACTGGAAGATGAATATGACTCCCACCGAAGCGGTCCAGCTGGTGGATACATTAAAGCCTCTGGTGGCGAATGATGAAGTAGACGTTATTTTCTGCGTTCCGGCTATTGACATTATGCCCGCTATGGATGCTGCAAAGGGAACCAATATTAACATTGGTGCTGAAAACATGTATTATGAAGATAAAGGGGCTTACACCGGAGAGATTTCTCCTGCCATGTTAAAAGATGCAGGCGTGAAATATGTGGTAATCGGCCATTCCGAAAGAAGGGAATATTTTGCGGAAACAGATGAAACTGTTAACAAAAAAGTTCTTAAGGCCTTTGAATACGGCATCACTCCTATCGTTTGCTGCGGAGAAACACTGACCCAGAGAGAACAGGGAATCACTCTTGACTGGATCCGCCAGCAGATTAAGATCGCTTTCTTAAACGTACCGGCAGAGAATGCGGCAAATGCGGTTATTGCTTATGAGCCGATCTGGGCGATCGGTACCGGAAAGGTAGCGACAACCGAGCAGGCACAGGAGGTTTGCAGTGCCATCCGTGCATGCATTGCTGAAATCTATGACAAGGCAACAGCGGAAACCATCCGCATCCAGTACGGCGGTTCCGTATCAGCAGCAAGCGCACCGGAACTGTTTGCACAGCCTGATATTGACGGCGGCTTAGTTGGCGGGGCATCCTTAAAGCCAGAGTTTGGAAAAATCGTAAATTACAATAAATAAGCGGGTAAAAGCTGCTGTTTCCCTTCCTAAAAAGGTGAGGGACGGCAGCTTTTCCTCATGGCAAAAGGCGGGGACCGGATCATTGTTATTATTTCATCATTCACCGGTTGCAAGAAATGGGCAAATCATGTAAAATATAGATTGTGAGACAATGATTTCCATTCGATTTCCCACGCTTTTGAGGCATAACAATATAGTAGTGAATGCTTCTATTACAATAGAATGAAGAAGAGAAAAAGGAGAACTAGTTATGAGCAGAAAACCGATTGTATTAATGATACTTGATGGTTATGGATTAAATGATAACTGCGACCATAACGCTGTTTGTGAAGGCAAAACACCGATCATGGATCAGCTTATGAGCCAGTGCCCTTTTGTTAAGGGAAATGCCAGCGGACTGGCAGTAGGTCTTCCTGACGGACAGATGGGAAACTCAGAAGTAGGACATCTGAATATGGGCGCAGGCCGTATTGTATATCAGGAGCTTACCAGAATTACAAAATCTATAGTTGACGGTGACTTTTTTGAGGTTCCGGAATTTTTACAGGCAGTGGAAAACTGCAAGAAATCCGGATCAGCTCTTCATATGTGGGGCCTGGTATCTGACGGCGGAGTACACAGCCACAACACCCATATTTACGGCCTTTTAGAGCTGGCAAAGAGAAGCGGTCTGGATAAGGTCTATGTCCATTGCTTCCTGGACGGGCGTGATACGCCTCCTGCTTCCGGAAAGAGCTTCGTGGAAGCGCTGGAAGCAAAGATGAAGGAGATCGGTACAGGAAAAGTTGCTTCTGTTATGGGCCGCTACTATGCAATGGACAGGGATAACCGTTGGGACCGTGTGGAAAGAGCATACAATGCCCTGACAAAAGGAGCAGGAAATCATGGGGAATCGGCTTCTGCCGGAATCCAGGCTTCCTATGATAAAGAAGTTTTCGACGAGTTTGTGGAGCCTTTTGTTGTGACAGAGGCTGGAGAACCGGTTGCTACGGTGAAAGACGGTGATTCCGTGATCTTCTTTAACTTCCGTCCTGACCGTGCAAGAGAAATAACAAGAGCCTTTTGTGATGATGAGTTTAAGGGATTTCCAAGAGAAAAGCGCCTGAACCTGACCTATGTATGCTTTACGAATTACGATGAGACCATTAAAAACAAGCTGGTTGCTTTCAAAAAGGAAGCCATTATAAATACATTTGGCGATTTTTTGGCTCAGAACAACATGACACAGGCCAGAATTGCTGAAACTGAAAAATATGCCCATGTAACCTTTTTCTTTAACGGCGGTGTGGAAGAGCCGAATAAGGGAGAAGAAAGGATACTGGTTCCATCTCCAAAGGTTGCTACCTATGACTTACAGCCTGAGATGAGCGCTCCTATTGTTTGCGATAAGCTGGTGGAGGCGATCAAATCCGGAAAATATGATGTGATCATCATTAACTTCGCAAACCCGGATATGGTTGGTCATACGGGAATCGAAGACGCTGCTATCAAGGCAATTGAAACTGTGGATGCGTGTGTGGGAAGAACCGTGGAAGCCATCAGGGAAACTGATGGAATTATGTTCATCTGCGCGGATCATGGAAATGCAGAGCAGCTTTTGGATTATGAGACAGGAGAACCTTTTACTGCTCATACCACCAATCCGGTTCCGTTTATCCTGGTAAATGCAGACCCATCCTATAAGCTGAGAGAAGGCGGTTGTCTGGCAGATATTGCTCCTACTCTGATTGAACTGATGGGATTAAAACAGCCAAAAGAGATGACAGGAAAATCTTTACTCGTGAAATGAGTTTAATTATGCCAAAAATAAGGGCTTTCCAGTAATAGTGCTGGGCAGCCCTCATTTTTGTATACGAATGTAAAACGGATATGCTTTTCTTTCGACCTTTCCTATCCGGCGGCAGCAGGCTTGGTTTATGTAAACTGGAAAATTAAATTCGTCCATATTCGTTTTATGCTTCCATTTCTATTGAAAATAAGATAGAATAGAGAAAGATATCTTAGGAAGGGTTTCAGATGAGTATTCGAATCAGATTTTCTTTGGAGCCAAAGAAAAAAATATTTTCAGGAATAGACTGGAATTGCCAGTCAGCGGAGGGTATGGCTAAAAAGCTGGCAAAGGAAATGGGGTACCGCTGTTTTCGGATCGAAGGATTTATGATTGTACAGCTATGCCAGGAGGGCTATGTCTGGCTTAAGTGGAGCAGGCACAAGCTTCAGGGAGAGAGCCAGACGAACATTGCCGGTCCGGGTTTCCATGCGGCAGCCATCGATTTTCTGGAGCGTCTGGCAAAGGAAGAAAAGCTCAGGCTCAGGGTCGAGGACAGAACCGGATATTTTATAAAGAGGGACTTTTTTGCCATGAGACAGAAGTACTTTTACCAGTGGTTTTCTGATCTTATGAAGCTGGTGTCCGGATGGNNCCTGCGGTTTATTATATTCCGGACCGTCAGGAGGGGAAACTGGTTACCCATATTCGGTCATTTTCTTTTAAAGAGATAAAAGGGATGATGAATTCTGGTATAGGCGTCGCATTTGCCAGGGATTTTTTTGTATGGAATGAACTGGAAAAGGATGCCTGTTTTTACAGAAACAGCGCCATGGTTCTGCTTCACCAATTCTGTTATTTCATGCCGTCAGACCGCAGCAAGCAGGATGAGAAGGTAAACAGGGAAGTCATCGAACTCTTTGAAACAGCGCTTTCCATGGACCGTAAGCTCCCTTTCCCCAAGAAGGAATATTTGGAAGTATGCAGTCTTCATGGCCATGTTCCTGTGGATTTAGAAGGTGTGACGCCTTTGCCTGAGGAGGTTTCCATTGGCTGCAGAAAGCATCTGGTTTACCGGAAGATCGGCAACATGAGCTTTGGAATTCCTGGAAATTTTCTTTATGATGAGACAAACAGCGGCAGCATGGACCATTACTATGACGGGAACGGGTATGGCGGCCATGATTATTATGTCTACGCGGCGGTTTTTGAAGGGCGTAAAGCCGAGTTTAAGAATCAGTGGTTTGAGCAGGGGAAAGGGCCGGATATCTCGGATTTTGACGTAGGAAACGCCAAAGCGCGGGTGGCTTTTTATGAACCGGAGGAGAAGGAAGGGGAAATCCGTTATGGGATGTCCGCACAGGTGCTTTACAAGGAACAGCGTATGAACATTAATATTGTGAGCAGAAGGCCTGGAGAAAGGGATTGGGCTTTGGGGCTTATTAAAAATATTAAGATTACAGAGTAGAGGATTATATGAAACAAAATGAGATGAGAACGGGCACATTGTTAAAACGCTTTGTGCCCTACTATAAAAAATATACTAAAGTTATGGTCATGGATTTATTCTGTGCGTCGCTTACTACCATCTGTGAGATGGTATTGCCTTTGATCTTACGTTATATTACCAATCAGGGATTAAGAGACATAACGTCCCTTACGATTCGTACGATCATCGTGATCGGCGCCCTTTATTTTGGTCTCAGGATCATAGACGGAATGGCCAGCTTCTATATGGCTTACACGGGCCATGTTATGGGAGCGGCTATTGAGACCGACATGAGACAGGATGCATTTGCACATTTGCAGAAGCTGTCGGATAACTATTTTAACAATACAAAGGTCGGGCAGATCATGTCGAGGATCACCAGTGACTTATTTGACGTTACGGAATTTGCCCACCACTGTCCGGAAGAATTTTTTATTGCCTTCTTAAAGACGTTGGTATCCTTTATTATACTTGCAGGGATCAATCTCCCTCTGACCCTTATCATTTTCCTGCTGATTCCGCTTATGGCGGTATCCTGTACTTACTTTAACCTGCAGGTGAGAAAGGCTTTTAAACACCAGAGAAACCACATCGGTGAGCTGAATGCCAGAATTGAGGACAGCCTTCTTGGAAACCGTGTGGTCCGGGCCTTTGCCAACGAAAAGATTGAGATTGAAAAATTCAACCGGGATAATCTGGAATTTTTGGAAATTAAACGGAAAACCTATAAATACATGGCTGCTTTCCAGAATACCATCCGTATGTTTGACGGTTTGATGTATGTAGTGGTCATCGTAGCAGGCGGTATATTCATGGTAAAGGGACTGATTGAACCCGGAGATCTGGTGGCTTATACCCTGTATGTGACCACGCTGCTTGCCACAATCCGCAGGATCATCGAATTCGCGGAACAGTTCCAGAGAGGAATAACCGGAGTCGAACGTTTTACGGAACTGATGGATGCAAGTGTGGACATCTTTGATGAAGAAGGTGCAAAACCTCTTCATGATGTAAAAGGAAATATCACCTTTCATCACGTATCTTTTGAATACCCGGATGACCATAATCCGGTGCTTAGCAGCATCAACCTTGATATCAAACCGGGTGAAAAGGTGGCCCTTGTCGGTCCTTCCGGAGGAGGAAAGACAACGTTATGCAACCTGATCCCCCGCTTCTATGATCCCACGGAGGGAGAGATCCTCATCGACGGTCAGGATATCAGGAATGTAACCTTAGAGACTTTAAGGAACGCCGTAGGCGTGGTGCAGCAGGATGTGTATCTGTTTTCGGGAACGGTTTTTGAAAATATTGAATACGGCTATCCCGGGGCTTCCAAGGAGGAAGTGATCCGGGCTGCAAAGCTGGCCGGAGCCCATGATTTTATCACAGGGCTAAAGGACGGCTATGATACCTATGTGGGAGAGCGTGGAGTTAAGCTTTCAGGAGGACAAAAGCAGCGCATCAGCATTGCCAGGGTATTTCTTAAAAATCCCCAGGTGCTGATCCTTGATGAAGCCACCTCTGCTCTTGATAACGAGAGCGAGCATTTGGTTTCCCAGTCCCTGGAACGCCTGGCCGTAGGCCGTACCACGCTGACAATTGCCCACCGCCTTACTACCATCCAGAATGCAGACCGGATATTAGTACTTTCCGACAGTAACATTGTGGAAGAGGGAAATCATGAGGAGCTGCTTTTAAGGCGGGGAATGTATTATCAGCTTTATACGTCTGTGGGCGAAGAAGAACAGGCTGCCCTGACAAGGTAGTTAAATATTATGCAGAAATGCAAGCATTCCTGCGCCTGGCTCATTGCCTACAGAAATTAAGGAGAACGGAAATGAAAGTAGCAGTAGTAACAGACAGCAACAGCGGAATTACCCAGAAACAGGGAGTTGAAGCTGGGATTTACGTAATACCCATGCCATTTATGATGGCTGGGGATACGTTTTATGAAGATATCAGCCTGACCAGAGAGGATTTCTATGAAAAGCTGGTGGAAGGGGTGGATATTTCCACCTCACAGCCATCTCCGGCCGATCTTCTGGATCTATGGAACAGGCTTTTAGAGGAATATGATGAAATCGTACACGTCCCCATGTCCAGTGGGTTGAGCAGTGCCTGTCAGACTGCCCTTATGCTGGCGGATGATTATGAGGGAAAAGTGTTTGTCGTTAATAACCAGAGGATTTCCGTCACTCAAAGGCAGTCGGTTCTGGATGCCAAGACAATGGCAGACTTTGGCATGACCGCCGCTGCCATTAAGGAAAAGCTGGAAGAAACGAAGATGGAGTCTACCATTTATATTACCCTGGATACGCTGGAATATTTAAAAAAGGGCGGGAGGATCACTCCGGCAGCGGCTCTTTTGGGGACATTTTTAAGAATCAAGCCGGTTCTTACCATTCAGGGAGAGAAGCTGGACGCCTTTGCCAAGGCAAGAACCATGAAGCAGGCCAAAACCATGATGATCACGGCTGCGAAAAAGGATATGGAGGAGCGATTCGGCGATCCGGAAGGGATTCGCACCAGCATTGCTGTTGCCCATACCAATAATGAAGCGGCTGCCATGGAATTTAAGAAGGAGCTGGAAGAGGTTTTTCCAAAGACAGGAGAAATCTACGTGGACAATCTTTCTTTAAGCGTATCCTGCCACATTGGGCCGGGAGCGCTGGCAATTGCTTGTACGAAAAGGTTAGATCTATGACAGGGATAAGGTTGGAGGTGCAGGGACATGTTCCAGATAAGGCTTTTTAATCAGAAACATGCCATAAGCCTGCGTGTCACTCTGATCATTGCCCTACTGGTGGTTGGAATCATACCGGTATTTATCCAGAACTCGGTTATGCTGGGGACTTACCGGCAGAACCTCATTGAGTCCAGAATGCAGGATATCCAAAACCAGTGCTGGATATTAAGCAACAAAATGACAAGGATCGGGTACCTGACCATGGAGCCCAGGGATCCTCTTTTGGACAATGAAATGTCCGTAAAGGCGGATATGCTCAATGGGCGGATCGTGGTGGTGAACCGGAATTTCAGGATCATCAGCGATACCTTTTCCCTTTCTGTGGGCAAGCTCAATGTATCGGAAGAGGTCATCCGCTGCTTTGACGGAGAAAACAGCAGCAAATATAATTCTGATAAACATTATTCGGCGCTGACGATTCCCATATATTCCAACAGCCAGGAAAAGGAAATTGCCGGGGTCATGATCGTGACGGCATCTACGGAAGATCTGCTGAACCGGGTCTCCATTGTGTCGGAAAAGGGAGCATTTCTTCAGCTTATGATCTTTTCCGTTCTTGCCATATTTGTCTTTGTTCTTGCCAAACTTTTGATGAAGCCCTTCCGGGAATTGCAGCGGAGGTTAAACAGGGCGGCAGAGGGAGATATGGACGAGAACATCAGCCCCTATGCTTATAAGGAAACCATCCAGATTACAGAGACCATTAACTTAACGTTAAAGAAGCTGAAGGCAGTGGACCAGTCCAGGGAAGAATTCGTATCAAACGTTTCCCATGAGCTGAAAACCCCGATTACGTCCATCCGGGTGCTGGCTGATTCCCTGATGGGGATGGAAGACGTTCCGGCTGAGCTTTACCGGGAATTCTTAAGTGATATCTCCGATGAAATCGAGCGGGAAAACAAGATCATTGATGATCTGCTGTCTCTGGTCCGCATGGACAAGACTGCAGGGGGAAATTTAAACATTGCCCAGGTGAATATCAATGGGCTGATGGAGCTTATCTTAAAGAGGCTGCGTCCCATTGCCGGAAAACGTAATGTGGAGCTTACTTTTGAAAGCATCAGGGAGGTCACTGCCGATGTGGATGAGATGAAGCTTTCCCTTGCCTTAAGCAATCTGGTGGAGAATGCCATCAAATACAACGTGGAAGGCGGCTGGGTACGGGTAACCCTTGATGCGGATCATAAGTTTTTTTATGTAAAGGTTGCAGATTCTGGTATCGGGATCTCGGAAGAGTTCCAGGAGCATGTGTTTGAGCGGTTCTACCGGGTAGATAAAGCCAGATCCAGAGAAACAGGAGGCACAGGCCTTGGCCTTTCCATTACAAAAAAAATTATACTGATGCACCAGGGAGCGTTGAAACTTCAGAGCAAAGAGGGCGAGGGAGCCACTTTTACCGTACGGATTCCACTCACTTATATTTCTTAGAAACAGGAGGCTATTAGATGAAACGCCTTTCAGGCATATCTTTTCGCCCGGCAAAGCGGGGCGGGCACTGCTTAAATAGCGGTGCAGTAACAACGAAAATGCTAAGGGGTGTTCTCCTTCTTCTGGCGTGCTTTCTGTGCCTGACCGGCTGTGAAAGAAGTGAAGGAAAGGGAACGGAAAACGTCGGTGATGTTTACCAGATTTATTACTTAAACTCTGCCATGACAAAGATGGAACCACAGGAGTATCACATGCCGCAGAAACCGGAAGGGGACTTGGAAGATGTGACGGACTGGAGGATCAGGAATTTAATGGAACAGCTTCGGACTGTGCCAAAGGACTTAGACCGGCAGGCCGCGGTTCCGGATAAGGTGGGGTTTGAGCGCTATAAGCTGGAGGACACGGTTCTTTATCTGTATTTTGATAACAATTATGCCATGATGAATGCAACCAGGGAAATCTTATGCAGGTCTTCCCTGGTGAGGACACTGACCCAGGTAAAAGGGGTGGACTATGTTGCTGTGTATACGGCGGAACAGCCACTGATGGACAGCTCGGGAAGTCCGGTAGGTCCTATGGCAAATTCCGATTTTATTGACAACATCAGTAACGTCAACTCCTATGAGAAGACGGAGCTGCCCCTGTATTTCTCTGATGATACCGGTGAGAAGCTGGTTAAGGAGACAAGAGAAGTGGTGCATAACGTAAACACTTCCTTAGAAAAGCTGGTCATTGAACAGCTGATCGCCGGTCCGGGAAGGCCGGGGATGAATTCGACTCTGCCGAAGGATACAAAGCTTCTCAATGTGTCGGTCAATGAAAACATCTGTTACATTAATTTTGATTCCGCATTTCTTAATAACACCCTGGAGGTAAGGGAATATATCCCGATTTATTCTATCGTGAATTCCCTGGCCGCGGCTTCCTCCATCAATAAGGTGCAGATTACGGTGAACGGTTCTCAGGAAGTCATGTTTCGGGATTCCATTTCCTTAAACCAGCTTTTTGAACGCAATCTGGATTATAATGCGGAAAATGAGGAAGCATTGAATGATATAGGAGGAACAGAACAATAAAACGCCCATTATGTCTGATCGCAGGGGGATTTGTACTTGGAGAGACTGCCGCTTTGCTGGTTTTGACATCCTGGCTTTTGATTCCGGCTTTTTTTGCTGCCGGGGTTGTTCTTTATGGTTATTGGAGAGGCAGAAACCGGCTTTGGGTTCTTTTGCCTCTTCTTTTTTTATACCTGGGCGCAGCCTGGGCCGGATACGACGGGAGAAAGTGGGAAGAGAGGGAAAGGACCATTGAGGAGCTTTCGGCCGGTTATGTGGAAGCAGAAGGAAGGGTATCTTCTTTTGAAGAAAAGAATGGATCTCTTCAGATTGTTATAAAGGAGAACCGGGTATGGAAGCAGGATACTTACTATTTTGTTTCTGGTTTGATGGTGTCGGTCAAGCCTTTTAATCCTCAAATCATAGGGGATAGCAAGGTGAAAGGATTGAGGCTGGGACAGCTCATCAAAGTGAAGGGTGAGGTACAGCCCTTTTCATCGGCCAGGAATCCGGGGGAGTTTGACAGCAAGGAATATTATCAGGGGCTGGGGATTGACGGAAAATTTTCCGGGAAGGAGCTGGAGATTCTGGATTCAAGAGAAGATCCACTTTTAGATGGGATACGCCAGGCCAGGGAATGGGGACGCTCTCTCCTTTATAAGTATACATCCAAAGAAGATGCCGGTGTTTTAACGGCAGCCGTTTTAGGGGATACAAGCGGGCTACCGGAAGATATAAAATCTTTATATCAAAAGAACGGAATTTCCCATCTTCTTGCAATCAGCGGCATGCATATGTCCTTCCTCGGTCTTGCTTTTTACCGGATTTTAAGGAAAGCCGGTCTGGGCCTTGGAGGCGCCGGCTTGGCAGGAGCTGTCCTGGTGGTGTTGTATGGAATTTTAACAGGCAGTGGTCCTTCGGTGGTAAGGGCTGTAATTATGATGTCTGTCGCTTTTCTTGCCGCCTATCTTGGAAGAACTTATGATCTTCTATCTTCCACTTCCCTGGCGTTGCTTCTTATAGGACTTAAGTCACCGATGCTCCTTATGAATGGAGGCGTCCAACTGTCCTTTGGGGCTGTTTATGCAATCGGATGGGCAGGTCCCATCCTTGAAAACTGGCTTGGAAAGAAAAAAATTCTGTCTAGTGCTATTTCCACGGGAGTGGCGGTACAATTGGTCACCATGCCAATTACGTTGTATCATTTTTATCAGATTCCTTTTTATGGAGTGTTTTTAAATCTTCTGCTTATCCCGTTAATGGATTGGGTGCNNGATCGGTGCGGCGGGAACAGGGCATTATATTCTTGCCTTTTATGAATGGATCTGCAAGAGCATGGAGGGACTCCCCGGATACTGCCTGACTTTTGGAAGACCGGAGTCCGGCCGGCTGGCCGCTTATGGACTTATTCTATTTGCAGGAATGTCCTGCCTGAACGTCTGGAAGGGGTATGAGGCTAAGAGATCCGGGGAGAATAAAGAAGAGAAAAAGAAAGGGATTTCCTATGGCTTAAAGGTACTTTTTCTGGCAGGAATGTATTGTTTTTGCATCCTGCTTTTAAAACCTGGTCCTGTCAATGGGCTGGAAGCAGTATTTCTCGATGTGGGACAAGGAGATGGCATCCTGCTGCGGGCAGGAAGGTCTGTGGTTTTAGTGGATGGAGGAAGTTCTTCTAAAAAGTCTTTGGGCAAATATTCCCTGGAGCCTTGTTTAAAAAGTATGGGAGTACCTGTGATACAGTATGCATTCATCAGTCATGGAGATCAGGATCATTTAAGCGGGGTAGCCTATCTTCTGGAAAGTAGTGAAGATATTAAAATTGAAAATCTCATGCTTCCTCATCATGGAAGGGAGGATGAGGCAATCAAGAGGCTGGAAGAGCTTGCCAGGCGGAGGGGAACCAAAGTGAAGTACGTGGCAGGAGGCGATGGGGTCCAGGTAGAGGGCCTTCGCATTACCTGCCTGTACCCAGGAAAAGAAGACAGGCCGGAAACCACCAATGAGGAATCAGAAGTATTAAAAATGGACTATGGCAACTGCCGCATGCTGTTTACAGGAGACATGGAAGAAAGAGGAGAGGGACAGCTTTTGGAAAGGACCGGTGAAAAGCGGATGCTGGCGGAAGTGAATGTGTTAAAGGTGGCCCATCATGGCTCCAAATATTCCTCTGGGGAAGCATTCCTCGACGCAATAAAGCCCCGGTGGGCTGTGGTGTCTTATGGGATAGGTAATTCTTATGGACACCCTCATCAGGAGGTGTTAGACCGCTTAGAGGAGAGGGGAACAGAAGTTTTTAAAACAGGAGAAGGAGGGGCCATTAAGATGTGGACCGATGGGGAGAGGATCCGGTTTGAAAGTTTCGTTGACTGAGAGAAGTTCTCCCGGTATAATTAAAGAGAGTAAAAAAAGGAATTACGTGTTGCTTTCATTAAGAAAGCTATGCCAGAGAGGAAGGATACCATGCAGACGCTGACTCAGGATATCAAAAATCACAACTTCAAACCGATTTATCTTCTGTATGGAGAAGAAGCATTTTTGAGGAACAGCTATAAAAATCAGATTAAGGCAGCCATTACAGCAGGCGATACCATGAATTTCAACCAGTTTGAAGGAAAGGGAATCGATGTGCGGGAGGTAATCAGCCTTGCTGATACCATGCCCTTTTTTGCAGAAAAGCGCCTGGTCCTGGTTGAGAACAGCGGTTTCTTTAAATCGGCTTCTGACGAAATAGTATCTTATCTATCCCAGATGCCGGATACCACCTGCCTGATCTTTGTGGAATCAGAGGTGGATAAGCGGAACAAAATGTTTAAAAAGGTAAAGGAGCTGGGGCATGTGGCTGAAATGGAGCGTCAGGATACGGCCCAGCTTGCCAGATGGGCAGGGACTTTGCTTTCCAGAGAGGGTAAGAAGATCACAGGAAATACTATGGAACTGTTNNCTATGGAACTGTTTCTTCACATGGCCGGAGATGATATGGAAAATATCCGCATGGAACTGGAAAAGCTCATAAGCTATACCCTGGGAAGAGAGGTTATTACGGCTGAGGATGTGGAAACCATCTGTACGGTTCGGACAACCAATAAAATTTTTGATATGGTGGCGGCAATCGTGAACCGGCAGACAAAAAAAGCTATGGATCTTTATGAAGACCTGCTCACCTTAAAGGAACCTCCCATGAGAATCCTTTTTCTTATTGCCAGACAGTTTAACCAGATTTTGCAGGTAAAGGAGCTGATGGGAAAGGGATTGGATAAGGGCGGAATTGCCTCAAAGCTTAAGATCCCTCCCTTTGCGGCAGGAAAGATCATGCCTCAGGCTAAGACTTTTACCAGGGAACAGATTTTGTCTTATGTAAACTTGTGTGTGGATGCGGAAGAAGCTGTGAAGACCGGAAAGTTAAATGACCGAATGGCGGTGGAATTGCTGTTGACACAGAAATATTAGGTTTTAACGATTAAACCGGTAAAAACTGGTTATTTTATTTGGAAAGGAGGTTCGGATGGAAAACTTGCTGAAAAAAAAGCAGATAAGGATATTTTTATCAAGACTGCTGCTTGCCATGCTGGTTATTGTATTTTATAAAATTGTTATGAACTTTTCTGATGTGATGATTTGGTTCAAATCATTTACCAAGGTACTGATTCCCTTCTTTTATGGATTTGTCATAGCATATCTGCTGAATATTCCATGTTCTGCGCTGGAACGGCGTTTAAACAGACTGGGATCTGGACCGTTGAAAAAAAGATCCAGAGGGATCAGTGTTTTTATTATTTATGCTTTATTTATCGCTATCGTTGTTCTTATTGTGAACAAGGTCATTCCCCTGCTTCAGAAAAGCATTTTAGATTTTATATCAAATTTTAATACTTATTATAATAATGCCATTACGGCCATAGAGCATCTGCCGCTGGAAAAACTGGGCTTATCGGAAATGCTGGAAAATATGATACCGCCCCAGACCGCCTGGAAAAATATGCTGGAGGGAATCGGCTTAAAAGAAGTATTAGGTTCGTTAAATGCAGTTTTGGGAGTTACTTCCCATATTTTTAGTGGATTTATTACGATTGTGACCTCCATTTATTTCCTGCTGGAGACTCATAATTTTAAATTCCAGATGAGACGGCTCGTAGATTTATATCTTAACGAAAAAATCAGGGAAACAGTTTTAAGGTACGGAAACATAATCAATGACAGTTTTAAAAAGTTTATTGTCTGCCAGCTTTTAGACTCCCTGATTTTATGTGTGATTACTACCATCGAATTTACCATACTTGGTTCCAGGTATGCAATGGCACTTGGAATTATGTTGGCTGTATGTAATATCATCCCTTACTTTGGTTCAATCTTTGGCTCCATTGGTGTTGTAATCATCATTTCGTGTACAAGCGGAATCAACACAGGGGCGATTGCTGCTTTGGTTTTACTTACTACTCAACAGATTGACGGGAATGTGATACAGCCAAAGCTTATGGGGACCTCATTTTCCCTAAGCCCGGCTTTGATCGTCATTGGAATCACTGTGGGTGGCGCAATCGCCGGAATATGGGGCATGGTTTTGGCAGTTCCGGTCGTTCATATTCTGAAGGTCATTGCAGGGGACCTTATCGCGGTCAGAGAAAAGAAGGTTCGGGAAGCCTGTGCGGGTGCATTAAAAATCACTGCGGATACGGCTCCGGAGGTCTCGTCCGATCGTAATGAATAGGGGCTTTAATGTTTATGTCTGCAGGCCTGCCTGATGTTATGGCTGGAATAGATGCTTTGTGAATAATACCATGGATAGCAGGTTCTTCGGAACCTGCTTTTCTGTTTGAAACGTAAAAAGAAGCGTTGCTCCTATAGATGATGGATCATCTGTTCTACAACACTCCTTTCTTTATGGATCGGATTTTACGGTATTCCCTTTTTATCGTAGCTATTGACATTAGCTGGTATCTTTTTCGTCATTTAAATCACTGCAGATGTCCTGCTGTGCCGCAATAGTTGCCAGAGAATCTCCAAGCTGAGAGAAAATAGATGCAAGCAGTGCGAGTTCATCGGAGGACCGGTCCTGAGCAATGCAGCAGGCCAGAGAAGAGACAAACATCACCAGTTCACAGGGTTGCATAAACACATCACCTCTGGATAGTATATGTTGCAGAACAAAAGACAGGACAAAAAAAGATTAATCCACCAGCTTATAAATGTTAAAAGGCTCAAAAAGGATAAGGTAATTATCCTTTTGCAGGCCTTTTCCATACTTGGAATGATAGCAGTTCAGGGCATCCAGTAAAAATTCCTCGGTTACGCTTAAATACTCAGCGATCTCATACCCATTCCGGCAGCCTGCTTCCTTTGCCGCCACCAGCTTTTCCAGNNGGTTATCATTTTATTGTAGGCCCATAGCCGGGCGGTGCGTTCCTGCTTCTTGTTGGATACTTCAGACTGGTCCAGGATGTTGCCGGTGGTGGTATGGTAGTGTCCCAGCTCTTCCGCCAGAACACATGCCTTTTGACAGTCCGTCATATCCTGGCGGATCAGTATCTGTGTGCCCTTTATCCTTCCGTCATTGGCGATCAGCGGCCGTTCCTTTATGATGATTCCATGGGAATCAGCTTCTTCTATTAAAGATTCATAGTTCAAATAAATCACCTCAATGAGTTCTATTTATTCATCAAAAAAGGCATCATCATGCTGCTTCATTTCTTCTGTCACCTGAATGTCGGTCCGTTCATGGGCTGCCACCGGTTCTAAGTAGGCCCTGCTGCCAGTATTTAAGATCTTTACCGGGCTTTGGTCTTTTACGTATTCAGGGATATGAACCATTTCCCTGACACGTTTTAAGGCCTCTTTCTGCCCCTTTTCATTTAGACGGTGAAAGTTCTCAAGCATTTCTCCTGCAAATTCCCCAAAACAGCCGCTTACATAGTCAAAGGCGGAAGCAGTATCACTCTCCCAGCCCATGAGATTGGCTGGGGTTGTCTTTAAAGCATTGGCGATTGCTATGATCTTTGACTGGGGAAGCCCTCTTCCGTCTACCTCGATTTTGTTGATGGAAGAACGGGATTTATAGCCTGCCTTCAGAGCCAGTTCTTCCTGGGAGATTCCCAGCTCTTCCCGTCTCCTTTTAATGATCTGTCCTATTTCCAAAGGATCACCTCCATAGGAGCATTATATCATGGTGTAGAAAAATGTTCAACAAAATTCCGAAATGTTGTTGACAAATGTGATACATTGGAGTAAGATAACAAATGTAGACAATACGACTACAAAAAAAGGGGGAGGAAGTATGACAGATACGATTCGGCTAAATAATGAAATCAAAAGGTCCGGACTGAAAAAGGGATGGATCGCGGCAGAATTGGGCCTGTCCAGCTATGGATTTTGGCGGAAAATAAACAATGAGAACCAGTTTAAGGCAGGGGAGATCAAGGTGCTGTGCCGGTTGCTTAAGATTACGTCGCTGAGGAAGAAGGATGAAATTTTTTTTGCCGACGATGTAGGCGTAATGACTACAAATGGCGGTGGGGAAAGGAGAGATTGATGAGAAAGGAGGGCTTGGACAAGGTGAGGAGTCCCACAAATGAAAGAAGGAATATAGAATATGTTAGGAGGATGAAATGACAATCAATGAACTGCAGGATCATTTGATTAAAGAGATTGAAAACCTGACAAGAGATATGTACATAACCGATTCACAAGGGGAACTTACAGGACTTACAGGATATGCCCAATCAGCAGATAACTTAGCCTTATCAGGAAAAGAAGCTGCTGATACGCAGGCAGGAATGGATCAACAAGAGGAAAAGTACCTTCCTTACTTCGTGGTCAGGGTGGACAAGGTGGAATACAGAAAAAAAGAAGCAGAAAATGCAAACCAGGCACACATTTTTGTTGAAGTCAGTATCTGCGACTCTGATGCTGAGAGTAAAGGTTTTTATACGCTGGCAGCTGTTCTGGAAAAAGTTATAGGGCGTTTTCAGACGGATACGCTTTTGGGACCTTTCTGGTGTGAGCGTGGGATGGCAGCAATCTTTCATAAGGAAAATGAGTTTTCGTATTGCAGGGGAGAGCTTGAAATGTTCTGGAATCTTCAGGATATCGGGATAGGAGATGTTTCATGAAGAATAAAAGTTCTGTAATATATGTGGGCCCTACTCTGGAACATATTGTCCAGGAGGGAAGTGTATTTCGGAATGGGTATCCACAGAAACTGGAGGAGTTAATGAAGGAGTATCCATTTCTTGAAGAATTATTGGTGCCAGTCGATTTGCTGGCTGAAACAAAAAAAGCAATCCGGAATCCAGAGAGCAACATGAGAATGTTGTACCGGAAAGCAGAAAAAATCAGGAGGAAAGAATAATATGTCATACAAACATGGTATTGAAGTAATTGAAAATAAAACATCGTTTCCCAATCCGCTTTCTACCCGCTATGGGGTACAGGTTGTATTAGGAACTGCGCCGGTAAACCTGGCTGAAAATCCTTATGAGATGGCAAATAAGCCTGTGAAAGCAGCAAATTTTGAAGAGGCGGCAAAGCTTTTGGGATATAGTGACGACTGGGATAAATTTACGCTTTGTGAAAGCATGTATGCCAGCTTTAAAGTATTTCAGGTATCACCGGTAATCTTTATTAATGTTCTGGATGCGAAAAAGCACAGCAAGGATGTACAGGAGGCCAGTTATCAGGTGGTCAGTCATCAGGTGATTCTTATAAACTCAGGTATTTTAAAAGACACTGTTAAAATCACTGCTTTACAGGGTGTAGAGGATAAGGCTCTTTCTGAAAACAAGGATTTTATTATGGATTTTAATAGTGCTGGAGATCTGGTCATCACGTTATTGAGTACTGGAAACGCCTATGAAACCAGCGAAGTGAAAGCCTCTTTCAAAGTTATTGCACCGGATATGGTAAAAGAGGAAGACTTAATTGGTTTCTATAATGTGGAAACAGGAGAAGAGACCGGTATGGAAGTATTGCGCCAGATTTATCCGAAATATGGACTTATTCCAGGGGTTCTTTTGGCTCCGGGCTGGACGGTGAAGTCCAATATTGGAGCAGCTCTTCAAGCGAAATGTGAGGGGATCAGCGGTATTTTCAGAACCATGTGTCTTCTGGATTTGGACACGAAGAGGGCTAAAAAATATGCGGATTGTCTTATGTTAAAAAAGGAGATGGGGTACGACGAGGAGCATTCCATTGTGCTGTGGCCTAAGGTGATGAAAGACGGAAAACAATACAGCTACTCAGCCATTTATGGAGCAATGATGAGCTATTATACAGTCATCAACGGAGATGTTCCATATGTGTAT
This sequence comes from Hungatella sp. UBA5982, assembly GCA_002429965.1. Classification (GTDB taxonomy): domain Bacteria; phylum Bacillota; class Clostridia; order Lachnospirales; family Lachnospiraceae; genus Lacrimispora. Next base: position 12,132 of record DJBG01000089.1, on the reverse strand, counting down.
CCATCCAATAAGTTGTTAAATGTGGATGGTGCCGTACTTGCTGACGGTACAGAAGTTCTTCTTGATCAGGTCCAGGCCGGGGAATTGAACGGCAGCGGCATTGTGACTGCCTTCCACGACAATGGTTGGAAATCCTTTGGAAATAATACAGGCTGTTATCCGGGCAACACGGATCCTAAGGACCGTTGGATTGGCTGTCGGAGGATGTTTGATTTTGTAGCAAACTATTTTATCACCGTATATCGCGCTAAGCTTGATGAGGGTATGAATAAAAGGATGGTNNGGTGGATGACATCATCAACAGCTTTAATATTTGGGGAAACAGCCTGATGGCATCAGGTATGTGTGCAGGGCTTTACGCTGAGTACCGTAAGGATGAGAATACAATATCAGATATTCTGGCTGGGCATATGAAGGTAAGAATTCATTTTGCACCTTATACACCGGCAGAATATATTCAGGCAATTGAAGAATTTGATGTAACAGCATTTGAAAATGCAATGGTAGCGAAGGAGGAATAATATGTTAAAACTACATTTAATCAACAGATATACAGTATACAGAGGCGGTAAGGAATTGATCGGTACTGCCGAAGAAGTGAAACTTCCGGAAATCACTAATTTAACAGACAGCCTGGAAGGCGCCGGTGTAGGCGGAACCATGGCAGTGCCGGTAATTGGGCTGGTAGATGATATGGAAATGGAAATTCCGTTCATGTCACTTTGCAATGATGTATTTTCTCTCATGGACCCGACTCAGACTGCAGATATTACCTTAAATGGAGCTCTGCAGGGAATGGATGGAGGAAACGGCAGTGTTGGGTACAAGCCGGTATCCATTTCTGTGCGGGGANNGGTTAAAAAGTTTGCACCGGGATCCATGAAATCCGGAGCCAAGATGGGCTCCAGTGTGACCCTTGGACTCAGCTACTATAAGATTGTCCTGGATGGAAAAACAGTGCTTGAAATTGATAAGTTAAACGGGGTTTATGTGGTCAATGGAAATGATGTTCTCAGTCAAGTAAGGGATATGTGTTAAGGAGAAGGTAAAATGGAAAAAGAGAAAAAAGTAACGAAAGCAGTAGAAACAGATATTAAACAGGAATGGCTGAAGATTAAACTGAAAACCCCGGTGGAGTATCAGGGAATCCAGGTGGAAAGTCTAGATTTATCCGGCATGGATACTTTGACTGGACGGGACTTAAATGCTGTTTATGATCTCTATGCCAATATGGGCGGAAGCGGGATCATCATGCAGGAAGCCACCCTTTTGTTTGCCCAGCTTATTGCATCCAAGGTAAGCGGATTCCCTCTTGAACTGTTCTATGCCATGAGGGCAGGGGATTCCGTTAAACTTAAAAACCGGGTATACCGTTTTTTCTTCCTCGAGGGATAGGCTGCGCAGAGGATATCCGGAAGGTGAACAAGGCATTTATATTTGCGGGCCGGTATACCAAAGCCGGCCCGGAATTCTACTTTTCCCTTCCCTTAGGCCAGGCAGCCAGGCTGATCAGGGATGTAGCGGAAACAGCCAGGGAAGAAAATAGGGAAAGAAAGACGAGGTGATAAAAGATGTCAGGAAAGGATAATAAATATGAGCTGGAGGTAAAAATCTCAGGCAAATTGGACGAATCTCTAAAAACCGCCGTTCGTGATGCTGAAAAAGATATTAATAAGCTTGAACGGAAGATGGAAGTTTCGGTAAAAAAGGCTGAAGAAAGCGTTGGCGAAAAAAGGGAAAAAGCAATCAAGAGTCTTGTTCAGGCCTCGGATAAGTTTTGTGGAACCATAGCAAAGGGCGGAGCACTTGCAGCTGAAAAGACTACTGAATTTCTAAAAGATTCAATCACAGCAGGAATGGGATTCGAATCCCAGATGAGTTCCTTCCAGGCTGTGACAAAATCATCANNGGTTTTTCCGCCGAAGAGGCAGGTCAGGAACTGGAGCGCATGGCAATGGCTTGACATCGGGCCGGCTGTATAGAAATATACAGCGCATACCGGGGAAAATCGGTGAAAGCTAAAGCTGTCAAAAGTGAAAAAAATGACAGTCATGTCAATACCGAGAGAACTGCGAATCAGGTGGTTTTTGTAACGCATAGGAGTTGAGCGCTAAGGAGAGCAAAAATACTCCCAAGAGTCTCCGGCACGATTGCCTGCAGGGTAATCTGAGATAGTGTGCCGCTATCAAACCTAACGTATAACGAGGGTGAAAATATATGCTGAACTTGCAGGAAACTGCAAGAAGTAAGGGATAAAAAGCCTTTACGGTAACAGAAATGGGATGGAAAACAGAGGATATGCTTAAGGGTCTGCCCGGAGTTATGAACCTGGCCGCAGCTTTTGGAGAAGATTTAGGAAGTGTTTCAGGCATTGTCACAGATACCATGGTTTCTTTTGGAATGCAGGCAGGAGAGTCTGCCCAGTTGGTTGATATTCTGGCGCAGGCAGCCGTAAGTTCAAAAACCAGTCTGGATATGATGGGAAAGACGTTTCAGGGAGCCGCACCTGCCGCAGCTGCGTTTGGCTATAGCATGGAGGATGTTGCGGTGGCAGCCGGGCTTATGGCCAATGTCGGTATTCAGGGGGAAGAGGCTGGTAGATCTATGAATACGATTTTGACTAATCTGTCAGAGCCTACAAAATCCATGGAGCGATATATACAGAAGCTTTCTGTATCATTAAAGGACAGCACAGGTGAAATAAAGCCCCTTGGTGATTTATTGGAAGAATTAAGGTTCGGTTTTTCAGGGCTTACTGAGGCCCAAAAGGAAGAGTATGCAGCGGAGATTGCGGGGAAAGACGGCATGGCCGGGTTGCTTGCCATCATGAACGGATCTGATGAAGAGTTTTTGAGACTGAAAGAGGCCATGGATCATAGCACCGGTGCCGCTGAAAGGTTATCGGGCATCCGAATGGATAATCTGGCAGGGGATATCTCTCTTTTTAAAGGGGCGTATAAGGGGATTGGACTGGAGGTGTATAGTGGAATTTCGGAAGAATTGAGGAGCATCGTTCAGGAAGCCACAAAATGGATTTCAGGTTTTGCGGATAGTCTTAAAGAAGGGATTCCGACTGCCGTCAGGTTAATGAAACAGTTTGCTGATGGAATGAAACAGTCCTTTGGGCCGGTTATTGATATAGGAAAATGGTTTTTAAGTCATCCGGAGGTGATAAAGGGTGGTATAACCGGGATTGTAACTGCATTTGCCGCATTTAAACTGGTGGGGGCAGCAAAGGCGGGTATTAGCCTTTTAGGCGGATTATCAACACTTGTTGCGGCATGGCCCGTGGTCGCATTTGGCGTAGCCGCCGGGGCAATTGTTGGCATTGCAGCAGCCGTCAGAGAGAATAATAGAAATCTGATGAAAGAAGATTTATCAAAAAGATTTGGAACCATCAGCCTCTCTATGAGCGAACTGGAGAAAACGGCCAGAATGATTCTGGATAACGGAAATCTAAATAGCTTGTCGCTAGCTTTCAGCGAATTAGAAAAAATCAAGGATTTAGCCGGTGATTTTAATGAAGCCAGTGAAGGCCTGGATAAACTGAATTGGAAGATCAGTATTGGGATAGCTCTTGATGATAGCGATAAAGAAGCATATTCATCTGCCCTTGATCAAATGATAAAGGGTGCAATCAATATTGTGGAACAAGCGCAATATAGTGCCAATATTAATGTACAGGCATTATTTGGTTCAAACAGTGAAACTGGTAAGCAGTTAGTCGATGGGTTTAATTCCATGTATGCCTCCATTAATAGTGAGGTAGCTGACTTAGGAAAACGTTTGGGCGAAGCTTATGAAACAGCAATGACTGATGAAATTATTGATTCTAATGAAGCGGAAATTATACAGGGCTTGCAGCAAAAGCTATCGGATATTACTGATCAGGTCGTGAGGGCGAAAACTGAGGGTAAAATTCAAAGAATCAAAATGCAATATTCTGGAAAAGAACTGGATTCGGACACCTTTAAGAATATGCAGGTTGAAATAAAAGAGCAGTTAAATGCAGAACGTGAAGAATTAATGCAGGTGACTGATTGGAACCTTGGAGATTTGGAATTACAGTTTCAGCGTGGAGAGATTACTACTTCCCAATATAATGTAAAGAAACAGGAAATCGAAGATCAGTCCCATAAGCAGGAAATGGATTATCAGGCCAGAGGTTTGTCATTTTCTACAAGTTCAATAGTAGAAGCATACCAGGATAAAATATCAAAGGCAATTCCAGGCGTTAAAGAAGGTTTGGATTCAGCAATGGAATATATAGGGCAGAGTGATAACTCCGCTTTGGCATTTGATACAGATGTACTTTGGAAACAAATGGGATTTAATAAGATGGATAAAACATCCAGGGAGAGTATTACCGAATTATGGAAAGGTATGGAATCTGATTATGCGGAACTGCAGTCCATGGTGCAAGGCTTTTTAGAGAAAGGAGAAGAAATTCCCCAATCAATCGCTAAGCAATTATCAGATGCTTCCTTTATAGGAGCTGTAGCTGGCGATCAAAATGCAATCTGGCAGATGATGGCAATAAATGCTGGGGCTGACCCTGAATATAGAAAGGCAATAGAGCAGATGCGGGAAAAAGGAGCTGAAATCCCAGCGGAGATTGCATTATATCTAGATCAGAATGGTCCTGCGGTGGGAGATGCAATTGAGAGACTTTATAATATTGCTGAAACAACAGCCAATGATAAATTTAGTAATATGGCAATTGAGGGGCAAGTTAAGGTCAAATTAAATTTACCGCCTATGAGCGAAGCGGATGAAAATAAACTAAAACTGCAGCTGGGGACATATGTTTATAATTCACCTTTTGATGTAATCACGGGAAAAAAGCCTGATAACAATGCAAAAGGCGGATTAATAAGACAGCCAACACTTTCCTGGTTTGCAGAAGAAGGGCCTGAAATGGCAATTCCAATAAATAATTCCAAACGTACAAGAACCCTCTGGCAGGAAACCGGCCGATTAATTGGAGCTTATGAAGAAAATAATTATGGCAGAATGTATGAAACAATGGTTTCATCTAATTCCCCGGTTTTAAACGAAGGAAATTCCTCCTTTGCACCAGTATTCAGCCCAACTATTTACATTAACGGAAACCGGGCGTCTCAGGAGGAAACATCGGGTGCGGTTCGGATGACCTATGAGCAGTTTAAGGATTGGGCTATGCAGTTTCAGCATGAGCGGTTCCGAGTGGCATTTTAGGAGGCATGATGATGGAAATATATAATACAGTACAGGGCGATACCTGGGATACCATTGCGAAAAAGGTATATGGAGCCGAAAAGCACCTTGATTATTTAATGAAAAACAATTTTAATTTGTTGGATCATTTCATATTTCCGGCTGGAATTGTTGTAAATACCCCAAGCCTTCCTGATAGGGAGGCCGCGGGGATACCGGAATGGAGACGATAGGCAATGTTAAATTAGGTATGAAAGGGGGGATATTATATGAGCAATCCAAGAAAGAAATATTTAAGCGTTGTATACAATGGAGTGGAGATATGGAAGGACTTATCTGTATACATAGAGAGTTTTTCATATGAAGATTCCGTTGATGAGTCCGACAGTATATCCATTTCATTAAGTGACCGTGATTTAAAATGGAGCCGAACCTGGCTGCCGGAAAAAGGGGACAAGATATCCCCTTCCATCATTCTTGAAAACTGGAACTATGAGGGAGAGAAAATGACTGTGATGTGCGGTGCTTTCCTGGTAGATGATTTCTCTTTTTCCTGCCCTCCGTTTTCCTGTTCCATCAATGGGGTCTCAGCACCGGTGGATACCGGCTTTAAAGAAACACAAAATACAAAAACTTGGGAAGCTGCTACCGTAAGGCTGATTGCTTCTGAAATTGCAGAAAAGTACGGTTTGGAGCTGNNGGTTATATGGGACTTAAAACAATATTTTGACAAGCCGCCGGTTTTGACGATCGTACCTGAAATGGTTTCAAAATGGTCTTATAACAGCACCATGCAGGGAACCTACACCGGAGTAAAGGTAAGTTATACTAATCCCAACAACAGTCAAACAGTTGAAATCATGGTGGGAACAGAAGAACGGCTTTATAAAACAAGCCAGAAGGCGGACAATGAGGCGGATGCCAGACGGATCGGAGAAAGCATTTTAAGGAACGCGAATAGAAAAGAGAGAACCATGAAGCTGACGATTCCGCCAAAAATGTCTTTGTATGCAACTGCCAATGTACAACTGTCAGGTTTTGGGAATCTGGATGGAAAATATTTTATAGAAAGGATTTCCCACAGCCTGTCAGACAGAGCCTATGATATGCAGGTCAGTTTAAGCTTTATTTCCAGAGACAGTGATCAGAAGGGAAATGCAGCGAAGACAGACGTAAGCAGCAAAGAGGTAAATAATTATACGGTACAGAAAGGTGACAGTTTATGGAGTCTTGCAAAACTTTTTTATGGTGATGGAACAAGATGCAGGGAGATATACGAGGCTAATCAGCAGATCATTGAGGCGGAAGCAAAGCGGCGTGGAAGGGCGAATTCTAATAATGGGTATTGGGTCTATCCGGGCTTAACACTTTTAATACCATGAGAGGAGGAAAAGTATGAAGGATGTGATTCGGGTTGGACGGATTTCTTCGATAAACCCGGAAAAAGGTTTAGTAAGAGTATATTATCCGGATAAAGACAGCACGACCTCCGAATTGCCGTTGTTTCATTTTCACCAGGAATTCAAACTTCCTAAAGTCAAAGACCAGGTACTTGTACTTCATTTATCCAATGATACCAGTTCAGGTGTGGTATTGGGGGGGTTCTGGAACGATATAGATCAGCCGCCGAAACAGGCAGAATACAAAAAAGATCTGGAAAGCGACTCCTATGAAATGCTTCAGAAAGGCAATTTTATAATCCATTCCCCGCAAATTAGTTTAGAAGGTGAAGCAGGTATAGTTACTTTGACAGAGATATTGGAAATGAAAAGCAGGCTGGCGGCGTTGGAAAGGAGACTGGAAGAATGATTGGACTTTTAGGGGGATTGCGCTTTCGGGTGAATGACAGCAGGGTTCTCACAATTCAAAACNNTCTGACCACTCTGTTTGGAACTAGGGCCGGGGCTCAACCTGCCGACAGAGAATTTGGTATTTCCTGGGAATGTTTGGATGAAATGCCGGAAGCAGCGGAAAGCCTGTTTTTTCTGGAAGCGACAAAAAAGTTGGAGCGGTATGAGTCAAGAGTAAGTATTCACGACATTGTATTTGAGCAGAAAGAGGGAATGTTGGCCCCTCACATATATTTTAAAGGAAAGGAGGAACTTTAATGGAAAACATTAAAAACAGATTTTCCGATTATCCGGAGGTCAGTTTTATTGAAGATACAAGTTTTTCGGACCTTCAGACCAGGCTCATAGATGATTATGAGAAAAAGTATAATGAGCTGACTGGTAAAAAGATCCCACTGGCGTTGGCAGATCCATACCGCCTGATTTTATATTCCTGTGCGGTTGCTATTTACCAGGGATACCAATATGAAGACAGAGCGGGAAAAATGGGATTACTAAAGTACAGTACCGGCGAATTTCTGGACAATCTGGCTGCCTTTAAGAAGGTAAAAAGGAATGAGGCAACTCCTGCACACACAATGATACGATTTACCTTATCGGCTGTAGTTGAAAGAAAGGTTGTGATTCCAAAAGGGACCAGAGTAAAAGGTCTGGAGCTGTATTTTGAGACTACGGAAAAAGGGGAAATAATGCCAGGACAGCTTTATGCTGATATTCCTTCAAAGTGCCAGACCACCGGAGTTAAGGGAAATGGTTATTTACCCGGTGAAATCAGGACACTCACTGACTTGCTCCCTTATACTCTTAAGGTATCCAATTTGACTCAGGCCAGCGGAGGTGCAGATCGGGAAAGCGATGAGGAGTTGGTAGAACGGATTTATTTGGCACCGGTCAGTTATTCTACGGCAGGACCGGAGCGTGCTTATGAGTATTGGGTAAAGACATTCAGCCCTTCGGTAGGGGAATGCCGGATTATTTCAGAAAATCCTGGTGAAGTGGATATTTACGTGACTATGGCGGATGGAACGATTCCTGATGACGGATTCCTTCAAAAGTTAGAAGAGTATCTGGAAAAAAGCAATGTTCGACCTTTAACAGACCATGTTGTTGTGAAAAAACCCAGAGTAATGGAATATGATATCGAACTTGTTTATTATATCCGCAATGAAGACAGTCATAAGGAAGAAACCATAAAGGCGGCTGTCCAGACTGCTTGTGATAATTACATAGCATGGCAGAAGAAGGTAGGCAGGGATATTAATCCTTCAGAACTGATTTATCTTGTAATGGGTGCGGGAGTGAAGATGGTTGAAGTACAAAAGCCGATATTTACGGAAATACCAGATTCTGGGATGGCGGTTCCAGGCAACATAGCCCTGATTTACGGAGGAAGAAAGGATGATTGATTTTTATAAAGGTGAAATAAAAGATATCATGCCATTTAATCTGATTTCTCCGGAAACAAAAGCAATCAGTTTTGCAGTAGGTCAGGCGATGAAAAAGCTGCAGGAATTTTCCAGAGCGAGCCATATATATGGAGAATTAAGTAAGGTGCCTGAGTCAGTCCTTGATCTTCTCGCATTGGAACTGAATACCCAATATTATGATCAGACGATGCCGAGAAAGTTGAAGGAGCAGTTGATCACACAGACAACTGCATGGTATATGCATGCAGGTACACCGGGGGTTCTGGAAGAATTTTTAGATACGGCACTGGATGGCGGAGAAATACAAGAATGGTTTCAATATGGAGGAAAACCATACTATTTTAAAGCGCTGGTTCAGGTGGGGGAACATGAAATACCGCTAGGTTATGGATTAGAAGTTAAAAGGCAAATAGAACTTTATAAAAATGCCCGGTCTTGGCTGGAACATGTGGCATTTGTAATAAAATCCAAGGCCAATTGTGAGATTGATCTTGAGAATGCGGTTCGTTTTAGAGGGAAGTTTTATCCTCGCCTCAATACTCCTTATTTAAAGCTGGATGGTTTTTGGAAGCTTGATGGTAAAAGATTAAGTGGATATGACAGTGATGAAAAAATAGATTTTTATCCAGTAAAGCAAAAATGGGAACTACAAATACCGGAAAGTGTACTTTTGAAAGAACAGTGGCATACGATTTTTTCCGTATTAGTGAATATTGACACGGAAAAAAGAATGAGATTTTCTGGACGTGTGGTTTCGATGGCTGGGATAGAACATGCAATGCATTTAAAAGCTGAGGTTAGAGAGTATGTAAGTTCAAGTGTGAGAGTTACAAGTGTAAATCGATTATCCTCGGAGTGGAAATTGAATGGTAACAGAACTTTAAATAGTGGACTGTCAGTATTGTAAATCAATATATGAAAAAATAATGAATAATGAAAGGAAGAAAGAATATGGCAGAAAGTTCAAACGGTGTTATGACTGTAATAGCCAGAAAAAAATTATGCGAGGCACATGCCGGAGACCAGCGGTTGCCGAAAATCACAAAGATAGCCTGGGGTGACGGAGGGGTGAATGAAGCGGGGGCTCCTAAAAACACCACGGGAAATGAAATTGGGCTTTATAATGAACTTATGAAAAAGGACGTAGAAGCTTATGTGTATGTAAGTGAGGATCATACCAGTTGCCGGTATACCGCAACTTTGGAAGCGGGAGATCTGACTGGTAAGGAAATATCAGAAATGGGACTCTTTGATGAAGATGGAGATTTGGTGGCTTATCGGACATTTTTACGAAAGGGGAAAGATGCTGATATTCCTCAGATTTATGATATGGATGAAGTATTTTAACAAAAGGAGGTATATGGAATGGAATTTTGTAAAATAAAAAATCCACCGGAATATACACTGGAGGTGGAGCATTGGACCAGAGATACGGATGCAGACGGTGATCAGATGGCAGTTGTAATTGAACAGTTATTGAACAATACATTTTACAATAAGGTGAAGGAGGAAAGGCGTCAGCAGCCAGTTTTGGTTAATCTCCCTGCTTCAGGGTGGAGTAGGGAGGCTCCATATAGTCAAAAGGTCGTGGTGCCTGGAGTTAAGGCATCTGATAATCCAACTGTTCATCCCTGTACTCCAAAGGACTTAACTCCTGCAGAAGTTAAGCTAAAAAGGAAACTGATCAGTATGATTACAGACGGTGAATCGGAAGATGACTATGTCATATTTTATTGCGGAGAGAAAAGGCCTACAGAAGATTTTAGTGTGTATTTGAGAGGGGTGAGTGATAATGGGTAAGATGATCATTTCCGGAGGCGGTGGATCAGGAGTAGGCTCTGATGAATGTACAGCTTCAAAGGCGGAAATATTAAAGGGGTATAGTGCAATTACAGCTGATTCCGATGATGGAGTGGTAGAAGGAACATTAGAACTTACTGGTGACGTATCAGATAGTCAGGTACTGGAAGGAAAAACATATTATAATACGAATCCTAAGATAAAGAAAAAAGGTTCCATGGTAAATCATGGAGCTGTATCCATAAGTTTGAATGCTGATGCCTCCTATACAGTACCCGCCGGATTCCATAATGGGGGAGGTAAGGTGGCTGCTAATAGTNNACAGCTTGGGCGAATGGAAGTAAAGTTACGGGAACTATACCTATTCAAGGAGCGGACGTTTCCGGCACTGACCGGGCTTGGGCCACTGGTATGAGTAATTGGGCGGGAACCATAAATCTAGGAATCAGGAATGGACATTACTTAAACGGTGTCAACTGGATTCAGGCGAATATTCCAGAATATCAGCCATGGAATATTAAAAAGGGTGTGAACATAGGTGGTATAGTAGGTACATTTGAGGGCTATGTACCAACAGCCAATGATCTTTATGTAAGAGGGAATAATATAGCAGGATTTACTTCAACCGACAGAACTAATTTCTCTTTTGAAACTGGGCAGATTAATTATTCGGGTGTAGGGATTGGATCTTGGGGATCTCATGCTTCAATGTCAGTAGACAACATTAATTTAACTGGGAAATCATATCTTAATATTCAATTTGCTTTAACTAAAACAGATAATTCTGGGGAGAATTTTAATTTAGCAATAGTTAAGCCTGGAGCAACTCTGTACAACAGTCAACTTGGTTTAGTTTCGCATCCTGCGAATACGTATGTAGTAGATAAAGTAATGAGTATCCCTTTGTCACAAATACAAATGGTTGTAAAAATCGGGATATACTTTTACACTAAGTCAGGTACATCTTTTGATGGGGCAATTCAAAGAATTTGGTTAAGTTAATTGGTTTTAGCTTAACCAAATACAATCCATTGGAGCCACTAGCTTGGAATCCAGCTATATTATTCCCTCTAAAATAGAGGTTGGTGGCTATTGGTACATAGCTCTTAAATGTACCAACTATGCCATTCATATTAATGAAAGGAGACTATATGAAGATATATGTAAATGAACAATATGAAATTATTGCATTAGATGTAGAACCAGAAAACTATTCACTTTTATTTGAGGTCGAAAGAACAAGAGTAGAGATGTTTGGAGATTTGTGCGTTTCCTGCATTCAAGGGTATAAATACGAACCTCAATACGAGATGCTGTTTAATAAAGATGGAAGCAATGCCAGAGATGAAAAAACCGGAGAATTGCTATATAAATTAGAAGAGTCTGGTGATAAAAATTTTATTGGTTATGCCTGTTATCCCTTCATAGATTACAAGATGCTTACGTTAATCCAAAATCAATATGAGGAATCCCAAAAACAGGTACAGGCGCTTAATGCACAAATAGCGTACCTGTCCATGATGTCCGGTATTGAAGTGGAGGTAGGTCATGAGTAAAAAGTTTGAACAGGTGAAGAGATATTACGATGTCGGTCTGTGGTCAGAGATAATGGTGTGGAATGCCGTGGAGCGCTGGATCAATGCAGATGAGTTCCAGGAGATCATTGGAAAAGAATATTGGAAGAGTTAGGAAAGTGAGAATGAAAAATACATTATGTACAGCCACGGGGGTGGCAGGTAGCTTTATAGTATCTTTATTTGGAGGGTGGGATACCGGGATAGGAACATTAATGCTTTTTATGGTCATTGATTTTCTTTCCGGATTGGCCGTGGCCGGGATCTTCAAGAGGAGTACCAAAA
>DJBG01000063.1 GCA_002429965.1 Hungatella sp. UBA5982 | reverse complement strand
TCCACTTGAGCAAAATCAGGGCTCTGGCTGTCATAAGCCAACCATGTACCATGAGGTGCATTTCCTTCATAGGTCATGACAGAATCCCGTATGCAGAGGGAACCCAGCCAGTTCTCGGTGCGGACCAGTTCATCGGTCTTTTCGCCATCCGGAAGAACAACGGTAATATCAGCCGTATGATTAAGGATCTGGATCCCGAATAAGGTTCTTGTATCCCGGACACCTAAAGTCTGAAGGCTGACGTAGATCTGGTTGGTGCCTTTCTTTAACCGAAGCTCCATGGTCTCTTTCCGGATGGGTTTGTAAACCGGCGGATCCATATGGCACACAGGTTCCCCGTTGCACCAGACTTTCACTGCGGCATAAGACCATACAACAGCCCTTACCGTCAAATCCCTCTCAACCAGGATTCCGGTAACTGCATCCAGCTCCACCTTCTGAAGTGTGGAATAAAAGGTGCTTTCATCTACAAACCAGTTTCCATAGTGGTAATAGTATCTCCATGGCATGCCAAGCCGGCTGGTTTCTCCCAAAACTACTGGTCCTTCCGGAAGGGTTCTGCCTTGATCTGCCACCATTGACCTTAAATATTTTTCATAGCGCAGCTGGTCGTTATCTGTTTCTTGATTAATAAAATCCGTTTCTCCAGGGCCGGATACCAGGTAATTGGTAAGAAAGCCCGATCTGTTCAAATGTAATTTTTCCATCTTTTTATCCCTTTACAGCACCAGCAGTCAATCCGCTCATGAAGTAGCGGCTGGTGCACATATAAATGACTATGATCGGTATGATTGAAATTGTAGAGCCTGCAAACATCAGGTTCCATGCAGCCGTTCCGTCTCCGCTGTTCTTTAACATGACAACGCCCACAGTCAGAGGGCGGAGCTTGTCGTTGGACATGGTAAACACCAGCGGCATAATGTATTCATTCCAGCCGGTACGGAACGAAAGAAGTCCGATGGTTGCAATAACCGGTTTTAAAAGGGGCAGTATTATTTTATAATAAATCTGGAAAAAAGTACAGCCATCCAATTTTGCAGCCTCATCAAGTTCCTTGGATATGGTATTCATAAATCCACGTACCAGGAAAATGTAGGTTGCCTGTCCCATACCAGTGGAAATCAGGATAATACTTAAAAGAGAGGTATTCATTTTCACCTTCACAGCAAGTTCAAACAGCGGTCTTAAGCTTACGCTGCCTACGTTGACAAACATAAAGGCCACAAAAATGCTGTACAATAATTCTTTTCCTCTGAATTTTTTTCTTGCAAACACGTAACCGGCCATGGTCGTTGTCAGGATGGATAATACCATGACACCAAGGCTTATCATAAGGCTGTTCACAGTATAGACCGCAAAATTGGCCTTTTCCCATGCCTGCTTGTAGTTATCAAAGATAAATGCTTTAGGCAGAATGTCGGTGCCTCCCAAAAGCAGTTCATTATTCGCCTTAAAAGATCCCAGTATAATGTAGATGACCGGGTAAAGGGTGATCAGCGAAATAACCAGGAGAAGCAGAAACAGAAGGCTTCGCATTGCTTTTGTCTTTTTTGAATATACGGTATGTGTCTTTTCCATATCTGCCTCCTTAAACCACATCATCCAGTTTTCTTGCAAGGTACATGTAAACGGCTGTGATCACGCCGATAATAAGAGCCGCCATAATGCTGAGTACGGTTGCATAACCGATCTGGGGCGTTGTCTGTGAACCGAATATCAGCTTATAAATATAGGTGAACATTACCTCAGATCTGCTGTTTGGCCCTCCATTTGTAAGTACAAGGATTGATTCATAATCCTTTAGTGCCGTAGTAATGGCCAGCATTAAAATAACCTTTAACACAGGGCTCAGCATGGGCAGGGTGATATAAAAGAACGACTGTACCCCATTTGCCCCNNTCTTCCGGAATGCTGGAAAGACCTGACATGAATAGAATCATATAGTTTCCGAATCCGCCCCACACCGCCACGATGATAATGGAAATCATAACAATAGACGCACTTCCCAACCAGTCAATTGGAGTATGGATCATTCCAATCTTCTGCAGATAAGCATTCAATACGCCGTTGTATACGGCAAAAATAAAGCCGAATATAAGGCTGTATACAGCGGAGCTTATGACCGTAGGCATGAAATAAATCCCCCGGAAAATTCCGCTTCCCTTGATCTTCTGGTTCAGCAAAACTGCCAGAAGCAGGGATAAGGGTATGATGATGACCAGTTTCATTACAGCATATTCAAAGGTATGAAGAACGCTGCGCCAGAAAATGACATCCTGAAACATTCTGGTAAAGTTTTTAAATCCTATATAGTAAGCTGTAAATCCGTTGTAATCATAGAAAATATATCGGAAAAGCCAGCAGAAAGGATAGATGGATATCACCACCAGCAAAAACACTGCCGGAAGCAGCATCAAAACAGAAGCATAATCCCCCCTGCTGCCTGCCCGTTTCAATCGCTCCGCAAAGCTTAATTTTTCTTTCATGAGTCGTATCACCTTTCTTTAAAACAGGGGCTGCTTTTAGTTTGTCTAAAAACAGCCCCTTTGCTCTCTGCACTTATTTGTCTAAGTACTCAATGGTTCCTGCATTTGGATGCATCGGGTCAAAGTCCTTGATGATAAGTCTCTTAATCTTGCCCATGCTTACATCATTGTCAAGCGCCTCGTTGTATCTCTTGTTTAAATCTTTGATCGCATCGTCAGCACTGACATTGCCTAAGATCGCATTCCAAAGAGTTGCTATATAATCATCACCCTGGATAGCGACAGCAGGTACTGCCGGATATACGCTTTCGTAATCCTGTAATTTGAAATCTGCCAGTCTGCCGGTCTTAGAGGAATCGATCGCACCGCTCATATAGCCGGAGATCGGAAGGCAATAGCCGCCCTCTAAGTAGCCCTTTAAGAAATCTTCGCTGGAAAAGAACTTAATGACTTCCCATGCAGCATCTTTGTTCTTGGAAGAAGAAAGCATCATGTACCCCTTCTGAGGCTGAATGGTTAAAGCACCCTTTACTTCTCCGTCAAGAGTCGGAACAGTGGATACTCCCCAATCAAATTTAGTAACCGGGAACTGGTCGGTAAACACGCCTGCTTCCTGAGATGCATTGCCCCAAAGAGCAAATGCACCCTCTGCAAACTGTGCTCTCATGGCGTCTACGCCCTGGGATACGGATCCTGGAAGAACGCTGTTATCCTTAAAGAACTGATTGCTCTTTTCGATCACCGGTTTGTAACCGTCAAAACTGAATTTACCATTCTTATAATCATAACGGTAGATACCGCTTGTCTCAGAAGTTCCTTCAATCCATCTGATGAAAGGAACGCTTGAGGTAAAGGCAACGCCGTAGTTTTTCCCACCGCCGTTTTCCGTTACCTTCTTAGCCAGATCAATGACACCATCTAAGGTATCCGGAAATTCGGTAACGCCTGCTGCTTCCACCAAAGCCTTGTTGTACTCCATTCTTACACCGCTTCGCATGCCTGTGGGGATCCAGTATACATTGCCGTCGATCATGTCGATTCCTTCATACTGAAGCTTGCTGGCCTCGGTCACTTTCTCATAATCAGCATCTGTAATTCTATCATTTAACGGCTCCAGGATCTTTGCATCTGCAAAGGTCTTTAAATCAAAGCCGCTCTGACCTGCACTGATCCCTGCAATATCAGGAGCCGTACCGGAGGAATATGCCATGGAAAGCATATTGGCGTAATCGTCTGTTACCACAGTCATCTCGATCTTGATGCCCTTGTCATTGGTCTCATTGAATTCGCTGATCTTCTGATCCACGTACTCAGAGTCATGACGGTCATTGGTCCAGACCTTAATCACGGTTTCCCCTGCTGAAGCGGCTTTTGTGCCCTCCCCTTCTGCCTGATTCTGCGCTGCAGTTGTGCCGGCTGTACCTCCTCCACCGGAACAGCCCGTAAGTGCAGCAGCAGCCAGGACTCCTGCCATCATAAAACTTAAAGCTCTTTTTTTCATAACTTTCTCCTTTCCAAACTTATCATAACGTATTTGCCTTGATGCTATTATTTTAACCATTTCAGTTTTATTATGACATGGCATTTTCCATGTTTAATGTAACACTTTTAAACATTGTACCGCTGCAGTAAGCCAGATGAACATAAAAGGAGGCATCCCGCAGGCCTTTCACCGGCATTTGGGATACCTCACTTATGCTTCTTATTTTCCGGGAATGCGGATCACCACACTGTTCCTGTAATATGGAATGGTCTGAAAATCCATCTCCGCTTCTCCGTAATAGATTTTTAATCTTGTATAAACATTATGAAGCCCGATATGATGGCCACCTGCCGGTTCATTCTGGTAAACGGTGTCACGGGCTTTATCTATATCAATGCCGCAGCCATTATCAGTGACTTCAATGTAGATCCACTCTTCTTTCCGGTAAAAACGAACATCAATGGAAGGAATGCACACCGCCTCCCCCCACTTCTCATCCCGAAAGCCATGCTTGATGGAGTTTTCCACCAGGGGCTGTAAAATCAATTTGAGAATCCGGTACTCCCTAAGCTCCTCCTCCACATAGGACTGGAAGGAAATGGACTTATTGGTCCTGTGGTTCATGATATTGATGTAAGCTTCCACATGGGCGATTTCATTCCCGACCATGATAAGCTCATCCCCGTAGTTCAAACCAATCCGCATAAAGGTCCCAAGGTTATTGATCATGGATGATGCCACCAGAGTGTGGTTGTTCAGCACTTCAAGGTTGATGCCTTCCAGTGTATTGTATAGCAGATGAGGATTAATCTGTTCTGCCAGAAGCTGTATCTCCAGTTGGTATTTCTCATGCTCATCTTCCTTAATCTGGCTGATTTGGGACTGGATGGTACTGTGCATGGAATTGACCGCTGCATTCAGTTGTCCGATTTCATCATCGTATTTTGTTTCATATGGCTCGTCGTATTGATTCTCCTGGATCTGCCGTATGCTCTCCATAAGCCGTTCCAGAGGCGATGTAATAAACTTAGACAAAAGAGCGGAAAATGCCACAGAAAAAATCATGCCGGCGCCGCCCATTAAGACAATGAATTGATTCATGGCAGCGATCTTCCTGTTTAAAGATTCTTTCGAAAGAACGCTGATAAGCTGAAGGTCCGAAAACGGAAGCATTTGGGAATAAACCACATTATCCGTCAAATCCGCAATCTGGCGGATCTGGGTATCCTTATTATTTTCCTTTACTCCCTTGATAAAATCCAGGCTTTCCAACACCATTCTCATGGACTGGGGATTTTTAAGGCTGATGTTATTGCCCTTGGAATCCACCACAAAATAAGAGCGTTCAAAATAATTGGCATTGGATAAGGACAGCCTGCTCTGAAATTTCTGCAGATTTAACAGGACCACCAGTCTGGTGGCAACTTCTTCTCCCTTTGTGGTGATCACCACATTATCACCGGGAATCAGCGTTGATAAGGGAATCACAATGGGACTCACGTCCTGCTGCTGCAAAAAAGGGCTCTGGCAGTTAGGAAGCCAGGTGATCTCATCAATGGTTCCATAATCAGCCAGGAAATCGGATAAGTTTTTCTCCGGTCTCACCCCATAAGCATATACCGTATTGCAGGTTCCATCCTTATTGACCATAAACACCGACTCAATCATGCTGTTGCTGCTTATAAGGTTGATGAGCTGGACCTGGACCCCTTCCTGATTTAAATAGTTGTTCTCATCCCGGCCGCTTACAACCACCCTTTGTATGGCAGGGGTGGAAGCAAAGCTGATTACATTGGTAAGCAAGGTATCATACATGTTATTTAAGGATTCCGAGATCACATTCATGGTATCCTGCATTTGCATTTCCACTTCTTCATAATAGAGCTTGTTAAAATAACCTCTTGCAAAAATGCAAATAAAAATGGTCAGCATGATGTCGATGCTGAACATGCAAATCCGGATCTTGGAAGCGATCTTCCTGTCTCCAATAAATTTAAAAACCGTTTCTTTTAACCGTTTTATCATATCTGCCTTTCCAAATCACGGTGTTTTTCCGCTGTTTCTATTGTAATCCGAAGGAGAGACACCCGTGTTTTGTTTGAATACCCGGTAGAAGGAACGATAATCATCGTAGCCGGTTGCAGCGGCCACTTCCGCCACCGGCATATCCGGCATCCGCTCCATCAGTCCCTTGGCATGATCCATTTTGATCCGGATCACATAATCCCTGAAATTGATTCCCGTCTTTAATTTAAAATAGCTGGTAAAATAAACATCACTGAGATTTACGTGCCTTGCCACTTCCTTTGCCAGAATCTTTTCTCCCATATGGGATTTGATATAATACTCCGCAGCCTGAATGATCTGGTTCTTCGGCCCGTTCCCTCCGGATCCCTGCTTTCCGGCACACGCTTCCAGAAAATCCTCCATATAGGCCTTCAGTTCTTCAAAGGTACGTATGGTATTAATGGGGAGGATGACTTCCGCCTGGGAAAACTCTTTTCCGCTTCCCAGCTCCTTCTGGATATCCGTGATCAGATAAATACACATTCCGCGGATATAGTTGGGCGGGGGCATGGGCACATAAAGAAGCTGAGAAAAATATTCCCGGCAAAATTCCCTTATTTGCTCCGTCCGGTTCATGGCAATCGAATACATCAGATTATTATAATCCATCTGATTTGCTGCTGCAGGCGGCGGCGCAGTACACAGGATGCTCTCGTCAAAGATCTTATGATCCGTCTCATAAAAGCTGTAGGACAGGCACATAAGGGCTGTTTTATAGGAATTGGAGCAGTCCGTAAGCGAGGCTCCTTCCTTACCGATTCCGATCGTTAAGTCCATAGTGGAATCCCGGTTCACCCGTTTTAAGCACCGGACCGCAAGGAAACGGTAATTCACAGGCAAATCTCCCGGCTGCATGGTATGGATGATCGTCAAAAGCTCGCTGGAGCTTGAGATAAGAAATTCATATCTGGTTCTCTGAAGTTCTTCGCTCACAATATCCATCAGATAATTAATCTGCTGGAACTCATCCTCTTGTTCCCCGTCCTCTTTCCCCTGAATNNCGGAAAGGACTGTTATTTAATTTAAGTTCCAGCCGGCTGATTTCATCCTTTATCTCATCATAGGAATAAAATTCGTTCTTTAACAGTCTCTTTAAGAATTTTTCTTTTGGCTCAGACTTGACATTTAAATAGGCAGAATAGGAATGGATATGGTTGGACTGGAGGATCTCCTCTTTCTGCTGTCTGATCTCCGCCACGAGTTCATCAATCTTAAGTGGCTTTAAAAAATAATTCTTAGCC
>DJBG01000060.1:308-8113 GCA_002429965.1 Hungatella sp. UBA5982 | reverse complement strand
CCCCGTCCCCCTCCTTTAAAACCTCCTTAAGCTTAAGCCTTGGGTTTACGGAGCTTTCCGGGTGCTGCCAGATCATCTGGACCGGACAATAACCCTTGTAGGAAGAAAGGGGCCTCCCATCCAAAAGCACTTCTCCCTTGTCAGGCGTTTCATATCCGGCAAGAATTTTGCAGTAAGTAGTCTTCCCAAAACCGCTGGGGGCGACCAGCCCCAGACGTTCGCCGCTGTCCATGTACATGGTCAGATTGTTTAATATTTGCTTATTCCCATTATCATACCGGAATGATATGTTTTTTGCTTCCAGTCTCACTTTATCCCTCCTCTGCCTTTACGCACCGGACCATTCCACCATCCAGGCCAACGTACTCCACTTCCCTTAAACATCTTGCCTCCCGAAGCTCACACCTGGGGGCATAGGGGCAGCCTGAGGGGCGGTCCTTCATATAAGGCTGGGCTCCCGGCGCCGTCCAAAATCCATGTTCCGGCATAGCCCTGTAAAGGGCTTTTGAATATGGATGGCGCAGAAATCGTTCCTCTCTGAAATCAGCGGCAGAAGCTTCCTCAACACAGGTTCCTGCATAGAATACCACAATCCGGTCCGCAACCTCAAGTGCCAGCTCCAGATCATGAGTGATGAGAAGCACACCTGCTCCTTCATCAGCCATTTCCCGGAAATGGGACAGCACCCGTTTTGCCGCCTCCAGATGAAGCCCGGGGGTGGGCTCATCTGCTATGACCAGCTTAGGTCTTTCCATGACCGCAGTGGAAATCAGGATTCTTCTGGTCATTCCCCCCGACAGTTCAAAGGGATAGAGCTTTTCCACGGTCTCATCAAGTCCATACCGCCTAAGGGTTTGAAGGCTTTCACCCCTGCTCCCCTGATCCCGTTTCCCTTTCCTGATCTGAGGTCCTGCCTTCATTAAAGGATCCAGATAAGAAACGCTTTGAGGTACCAGAACGATCTCCTTTCCCCGAAGCTTCTCCATCCGTTTTTCCGTAAGCTTTTCCCCATAATAAGATATCTCCCCGGACCATGACGCATTGTAAGGCAGGATTCCCAGCACACCATGAGCCAGCAGGCTCTTTCCCGAGCCGCTGGAACCCACCACAGCCACCAGTTCTCCTTCTCTCACGGTCAGGCTTACGTCCTTGACAGCCAAAAGAGTGGTCCTTTGGATCCACCGTTCATATTGGGTAAATGAAACTGACAGGTTTTTTACCGACAGAACCGTTTTCTTCTCTTCCAATCCATTCCCTCCTATTGATGCACGAAACCCGGGTCCATAAGCCTGCTCACCATTTCTCCTGTTAAGTGAAACAGCAAAACAACAGCAACCAGAAATACTCCCGGAAACAGAGCCAGCCACCATTTTCCCATTGCCAGGTATTTCATGCTTTCAGACAGGATCACGCCGATGGCAGGCTGCTCCGGGGAAAGACCGAAGCCCAGAAACGTGATACTGGCTTCATGAAGGATGGCATGGGGAAATAACAGCACAAGCCCTACCAAAAGCTGAGGGATCAAATGAGGCGTCATATGCTTAAGGGCTGTTTTAAATCCACCGTGACCAAGCTTACGGGCAATTTTTATGTATTGGCTCTCCTTAAGCTGAAGGACCTCTCCCCTGATCAGTCTTGCAAGGGAGGTCCAGTGGGTTAAGGAGATTCCCACCACAACGCCCTTAAAGCCTTTTCCTATGGCAAAGGAGATCAAAACCAGCAAAAGGATATGGGGAATCCCCATGACAAGATCAATGAGCCCATTCACAAGTCCATCCGCCGCCTTTCCCATGGACGCTGCAAAAAGCCCCAGAAAAAAGGCAATCACTGTGCTGACTGCTGCTGTGAGAAGGCCGATGCGAATGCTCATGGAAAGGCCGGTCATGGTCCGCGCAAACATATCCCGGCCCATCCAGTCCGTGCCAAAGGGGTGGGAAAAGCAGGGCGGCATATTTTTTCTGGAAAAATCAGTGACCATGGCCTCTGTCCTGTAAAGCTGTCCGGCAATGGTCACAGCCGCCAAAAGAGCGGTAAAAAGCACCAGGAGGCAGATCATGGACTTCCGGCCATTCCATTGTTTCATGCGCCTTCCCTCCCTTTCCTCATTCTTGGGTCCACCGCGCCATAAAGCACATTTGCCGTAAAATTCCCTGTAAATACAATGGCCGCACTTATGACCGTGATACCCAGAAGCAGGGGGACATCACCGCCAAGTCCGGCTGTCACAGCCGCCTGTCCCAGTCCCGGATAGGAAAATACCTGTTCCACCAGAACCGAGCCTCCAAAGATTTCGCTGACCGAAGCAAGCTGAAGGGTCAGGGCAGGCAGAAGAATGTTCCGGATTCCGTGCCGGAAAACAATCTGGCTTTTGGACTCTCCTCTTGCCTTTGCAAAAAGGACATAATCACTCTCCATAACCTGAATCATTTTCCCCCTTGTATGAAGAAGGATGCTGGACATTCCGGAAATGGAAAGGGTCAGGCAGGGCAAAATCCCATGCACCACCCGGTCCTTTAAGGTAACCTCTGCCGCTTCCATGCCTATGGGAACGCTTAACCCGATGGGAAGCATCTTAAGTCATACGGCAAACACAATCAAGAGCACAAGCGCCAGCCAAAAAGCTGGAGTGCTTGCAGTCATGAGGGCATAAGCGGAGATCACCTTATCCACTGTTTTTCCCCTGTTTGCGCCTGCCAGGGTTCCCAGGGCAAAACCAGCCGCCCCGGAAACCAGCCAGGCAACCGCCATCAGCCAAAGGGAGTTTGACAGCTTCACTCCAATCACATGGGATACCGGCTGGCGGTATAAAAGAGAGGTACCCATATCCCCTTTTATAAAATCGCCGGCCCAGGAAAGGAAGCGTTCTGCCGGCGGCAAGTCGGTTCCCCAGTATTCCGAAAGCTTTGCGATCTGCTCCTGACTCATGGAGCCAAGGGCTACCTGGCCCACATTGACCCTTAAAGGATCAATGGGAGAAACCGATACCAGAAAAAAGGCCGCCGCGCTTACCAGAAAAAGGAGAATTACCATCCGCCCAAGCTGTTTAAGAGAAAAATAAAGGATTTTCCTTCCAAACCGGCTGCTTTTCATGGTTCCCAGCTCCACTGGTCCACGTTATTTACAATGGACCAGCCGTGCCCATGAGGATGAAGCTTCTGGTCTGCGACCTTTAATCCATCCTTTACCCAATATAAATGATCAATATTCACAAGCCAGATCCAGGGAATATCTCCGCTTTGGGTAATGCCTGTTTCCCCATCCCACTGAGCCTTTTTCCACAGTTCATAGGATTTATCCAGATCACTTTCCGCCAGAGCTTCATCCATGTACTGATCCACCTTTTGATTGGCATAAGGAGAATAAGAGGCAAGCCCGGTTTCCTCCATGGTATGGTAAATGTTATAAAGCTCCATGGGTGTATGGGCGCCCCACCCCCAGATCAACGGCTGTGTCTGAGCTTTGTCATAGGCGGTGTCCCAGCCTACTCCTTCCATCTGTCCGTCAATTCCAAGCTTTTTCAGTTGATTGATGGTGTCCGCCGCAAGGGCCTGCCTTACGGAATCTCCTGCCGTATAGAGGAAATGGAGTTCCGCCCGTTTCCCATCTTTCACCCGGATTCCATCGCTGCCTATTTTCCAGCCTGCCTCATCAAGCAATGTCCCTGCCCCTTCCGGGTCATACTCCGTCTTTGCAGAAGGCTCATACCATGGCATTTTGTCACAGACGCTGTAAGCGGGGCTGCCGTATCCGTTCAGTACGTTATTTATCATTTCCTCCCGGTCAATTCCGATGTTGATCGCCCTTCTGACCCTTACGTCACTGGTAAAATCATTTCCCATAGGAACTCCCTTTTCCGATACGCTTCCGGAAGGAACAGCCGGAAGGTTAAATCCACGGTTATCCACGGTTTTGCAGTCCAAAAGTCCGTATCCTGGCACCGTTAAATCCGAATAGGAAGCAGCCGTATATGCAATATCCGCCTGCCCGGACTGGACTGCCGCCAAAGCNNAAGGACCGTGACCCTTTTCATCTTTGGCGCTTCTCCATAATAGTCCGGATTTGCTTCCAGGATCACCTGCTGCCCTCTGTCCCATTGCTTTAATATGTACCTGCCGGATCCGATGGGGTGTTCCCCATAATCCGGTCCATATGCATGTTCCGGCACGATTCCTGTCACAGCCATGGTGTAAGGCCAGATGGAATAGGGATGCTTCATATGGAACACCACGGTCGTGTCATCCACTGCCTCTGCCCTGTCCAGCATGGTGAAATCATTCACAGAACTGGTATCCCTTAAAGTAATATAAGTAAATGCTACATCCTGTCCGGTCAGTTTCTCCCCATCTGTAAAGGAAACGTCATCCCGGATCTTTACGGTCCAGGTCAGGCTGTCGCTGCTGACCGTTAAATCCGTTGCCAGATCATAGCCAATGTTCAAATCCTTATCAGTGACCGTAAGCGTGCTTTGAATCAAAGGCTCATGGACGTGTTCCCCAGCTCCCCAGCCATAAGCCGGATCAAATCCTGCCTCAGGCTCTGAACTGACACCCATCACCACTACGACCCTGTCCTTATTCCCGGCATTGTCTGCTTCCGTCGATTCCGTAACCGCCTGCGTCTGTCCCCCGTCCTGTGTCCCGCCGGCATTTCCACAACCATTCATAACCATGGCAGACAGTACCAAAGCTGCAGCGATCCTCCAACTATGCTTTATCATTGTTCTCCTCCTCCATAAGCAATCTTCTCCGTGTCCGGTATTTCCCGCAAGAAAAACAGATACCAGAAACAGTCATACGTATTCCTTGGGAATACCCATACCTTCCTGGTATCTGTTTTCTTTATGATTATATTTTGACCTCAGTGGTGACTTCTGTCAGCCCTTAAGAAAAAGTATACGTAAAAATCACCCATACGTCAACGGCTTTTTAAACAAACGTTTGCAAAACTCCGGTATTTTAAGAAAGCTTCTTTAATAAGATGTCACGTAAATATCCACCGTACTTTTCTTTGGTTAAGACGACCTCATAACCTTGTTTTATCATATTGTTTTTGCTGTACCTGTTCTCCGGATGAACCGTACACATCAGATACCGATATCCCTGTTTTAAAAGTTCCTCTTCTGCGGTCTTCATCAGGGAATACTGAAGGCCATTTCCCCGGTATCCGGGAAGAATGGCAACCGACTCCATATGGGCGACTTTTCCAAGCTCCTCTTCGGATAGACCGATGTCACGGCCAAGGTTTTCTACCCCGCTTCCCGGCAATGCAGCAATAAAAACACCTGCCAGGGCCCCGGAATCCGCTTCAAAAGCCTTATAACCGATTCCGTTTCCCTCTTTTAGCGTATGGCAGGTGTATTCCGAATCATCGGCAACAAACCAGTCCTCCTGCTGGATTTGCTGCCACACCGATTGGATCATGTCAGCCACGATCTGATAATCCTCTAGGACTGCCCTTTCAATCAGAAATTCCATATCCCGTCTTCCTTCAAAACGACAGAATTTAAAAGCCCTTCATGCTCCCGGACTTCCCCTTGAAGGACTTTGACCGTTTCCCGGGGTAGTTCCATTTCCGGCGCGGCGCTCCCGCCATGGAACCAGCTGTACATACCGGCACAAAGCAAAATCATGATCAGGCAAAACGCGATCAGCATGATCTTATTATATAAATTTTTATCCTCCACACCGTTTCCCCTTTCTTCCATTATGTAACCAGTCTATGCTTCCGGCAAATGCCTGCATTCTTAAACATTCCTTGTAAAACGGCACTGGGGAAAATTGGTGCAGCCATAAAAATCCCCGAATTTTCCGCTGCGGCGCCTAAGTACTCCGNNTCAGCCTCCTCTATATGATGCAGCTTTCCCATGTGCTCGTAGCACCTCTGATTCATGACACAATCAGCAAGCGCCCGGTGGGCTCCCTCCGTATCAATATGGAAATATGCCGAAATATCCGTCAGGCGGTAGCGGTTTAGCTGTGGTAAGCAGGCTTTTGCCATATAAAGGGTGTCAACGTAATCATTTGCCACCTCTTTTCCCAGCTCCTCTGCTGCCTTGCAAAGGAAAAGCAGGTCAAAGGACTGAATATTATGCCCTACCAGAATTTCCCCTTCTATAAAGGAAAGAAAATCCGGGAAAACCTCCTTTAGTCCAGGCGCTTCCCTTACCATATCATCTGTAATTCCATTTACATTGGTAGCACCGGCCGGAATGTGGGTCCCAGGATTAACCAGTGTATTAAACTCGGCGGCAGGCTCATGTCCCTTCACCTTGATTGCGGAAATCTCAATAATGGAATCTTCTTCGGCACTGATGCCTGTAGTTTCCAAATCAAATACCACGTAATTCTCTGCATATTGGTTTAAACGTCTGCCTGTGAATTGTCTGATGGCCATAGATTCCTCCATTCTTTTGTACGTTAAAGGATATATGTAACACCTCCATTATACCCTCTATCCCTTCATTCATCAAGCAAAAATCAACGGATGGCCACCATCTGCTCCGCCACTGTCTCCGCCTCTTCTGCTGAAAAATATCCGCACTTCTCCATTCTTTGAAGGACCTTCATCTGCCTTCTCTCCGCCAGAACAGGATTCTTCGACGGGGCGTATTTGGAAGGAGCGTTAGGAACACCGGCTAAGAGAGTGCTCTCATACTCTGTCATTTCCTCAGGTTCTTTTTTAAAGTAGCCCTCGCTGGCATCACCCACGCTGTAATATCCGTCTCCAAAATAAATGCAATTTACATACAGTTCAAAAATTTCATCCTTGGTATAATTTCTCTCTATGTCATAGGCCATGAACACCTCAGCCGCTTTTCTGGCAATCTCTTTGTCCTGGTCAAAATATAAGTTCTTAGCAAGCTGCTGGGTTATGGTGCTTCCGCCTTCCACAAACCGCCCGGCTCTGATATCGTTTGCAGCCGCCCGGGCAATGGCGATCGGGTCGATCCCGTTATGGTGGTAAAACCGATGATCCTCAACAGATATGACTGCATTCACATAAATCTGGGGCAGGTTTTCGTATTCTGTATATCCTTCCTTATCCCGGATCGCCTCCACCCGGTCCTGCAGACCGGTTTCTAAAAGGGCTTCCCGGTACATCTCATACCCCTTATATGCCACAGTGAATCCGGCCAAAAGACATACTGTCATCAGTAAAAACAAGGTTCTTCTTATAAATGTTCCGATTTTCATAGATTCACTGCCTCCTTTTTGTTATATGATATGTCATGATTCTGAATAAATTGTATCATAGAGTTCCACTAAAAGTAGGAATAATTCCTTATATTTCCCTAAAGTTTTCGGACATGTTCTGACAAAACCCTTACCAGTTCTTACAAATTAATGAAAGGATGGAAAAAACCAGCACTCCCAGGCTGACAAAACGCCTGTAAAATGCTGATTTTTCCTATTTATCATCTCATATAGTTCTTCCAGTCAAATACCGGACCATGATCTCCCCAGCCAACCTTCATCATATAGGTATGCCGGTTGGGATCATAGAGGGGGTCCCCGGTGATTTCATCGTATTGCCTTGCATGATATACCATGATATCCTGAATCCCGTCTTCATCTTTCACAAAACAATTATGCCCTGGTCCAAAAATTCCCGCTTCCCGCACCGTCTTAAATACAGGCTCCCGGTTCTTTTTCCATGCATTCCGGTCCAGCAAATCTTCACCTGCAGCAACGCTTAATAGCCCCATGCAGTAGCGAGCCCCTGTAGAACTGGCAGAATAAGTGACATAGATCCTGTCACCATGCTTTAAAACCGCCGGTCCTTCATTGACCCAGAACCCTACCCTT
>DJBG01000060.1:0-197 GCA_002429965.1 Hungatella sp. UBA5982 | reverse complement strand
CTTTCCCACGCTGACTTTTTCCGCCCAGATGCAGTACCAGTTCCCGCCATGATCAAAAACCGTCATATCCAGGGAAAAATCCTGAAATGAATAATCATCAAAGGGCTGAATCATGCCCAGCTCCCTCCAGGTCCCTGTCATTGGGTCTTGTTCCCTGCATTCCAGTACATAAGGACGGATCGCCCAAACGTCATCCG
>DJBG01000034.1 GCA_002429965.1 Hungatella sp. UBA5982 | reverse complement strand
TTCTGTTTTCAAAGTGCTTTTTTCTGTGTTACTGTCGCAGCAGCAACTTTTTAAGGATATCATAGCCGGTTGTTTTTGTCAACCATTTTTTTCATTTTCTTCAAAACTTTTTTCATCGTTCATCGATGTGTTTTGGGGAAAATTTGCCGCCGTTTTCAGCGGCGAGTTACATCATATCAAAGCATTGGACAAAAGTCAACATTTATTTTAAAATTTATTTTATTGAGAATAAAACCTCTTAATAGAATGCGTTGGTCATTGTAAATATATATTTTAGTAATAGATACTATTGGCTCCGTAAGGTTTAAAAACAATTATGACCTTTGTTCTTTCTAATACTATTATTTTGCCATAAGGCTATTAAGCCATAAGTATCAAAAGAGACTGTATTCCTCCTGCAAACCTGGTGGCACATCGGCAAACTAAGTCTTGGTGCCCTCCTGCAGAGCGGGAATAGTTACGCGCCTTAGAATTTCAGTAACTATTTTATGTAACCAAATATATTTATTTTAAATTAAGTAACCAAAAGGGCAACTATTATGTTATATTTATAGTACAGTTTGCCGATATAATAATAAAGTCGATTTGTAATTAAGAAGGAGGTGTTCCTATGACGCGTCTTGGATCAAGGATTCCGATACCCCGTAATTCAATGCCTGGCAATCAGCATGACAAATTCTTATCATCAATGGATAATCCAAGGAATGTAGTTTCAAAAAGATCGGGCAGGATTAAATCCAACGTCCAACGAAATAGATTCTCATGGCTCGGTCCAGGTAATCTGATTAAAAAAGGCTCAAGATCAATTTCATCTGACTATATATACATAGGAATGGAATGACCAGAAACCTGAGTCAGCATTTCTTTGGTTGTGAAGCTAATAACATCATATCCTGACGTCTATTGACTCCAACCAAAGAAACGATACAAATCAGCCAATTACTTGCATACAGGTTAATAGTAGCAGGTATTTTTTAATGTTAGGGGAAGAAAATGAAAGAAAAAACTAAAAAAGGATTCTTTAGCCTTTTCCAAAATGTAAGACGTTCAGCGGAATCTTCAGAGATATCCATTGCAAGTGTTGCTGTTTCACCTGAAGAATCCCCAAATGAAGATTTGAATAAAACAGCAGCCGATCCAACCGCACAAAAAGATTCTGCCGCAACAACCGTATTTTCCGAAATTGAAACGATTGCTCCCTCTGCTTCTTTTATATGGGATCCATCCGATGATCCGCTTATTGTACGGATCGATGAAGAGGCATTATGCAGTGAATGCGCTCAGTTTACCAGTAAAATGCAATCATTATCCAATGTTTTTAAACGGACAGCCGAAGCCGCACAAGAGCAGGCTCCCCAGCCAAAGGCGGCTCAGGCCTATATTAATATCTCAAAAGATCGAATGGCTGCGTGGTTTTATGTGATTCCTCCTTTTAACGACGGCCAGGGAATAAAGGAAGAAGACCTAAAATCACTCCTCAATCAGGAGCATGTAACTACCGGAATTATGGAGGAGTCTCTGAAATCAATTGTTGAAGATCAGGTCTATGGCCAGGCCGTACTGGTTGCAAAGGGAGTTCTTGCACGTAATGGAATTGATGGTTTTATTAAAGATCATTTTAAACGTGATCTTAAGCTTGAATTTATAGAAGATGAAAATGGATCCGTGGATTACAAAAAACTAAATAACATCCAGTCTGTCAGAGATGGAGAAGTGATCTGTAGTATAGCTCTTGCTGTTCCGGGCGAAAATGGTATGACTATAACCGGGCAACCCTATCCCTGTACTATTAAGGGAACTGACGTTCCCGTACCTGTAGGCCGCAATACTAAGCTTACGGAAGACCGGACTCAGCTCGTTTCTCAAAAAACAGGCCATGTAACATTTGTTAATGGAAAGTTTCAGGTAGATCCTATCCTTAAGATAAATGGTAATATTGATAACAGTACAGGAAACCTGGACTATGACGGTGATATTTTGATTACTGGAGATGTAAGGAACGGTTTTACGGTGAAGGCTACCGGAAACATTGACATCCGAGGTTCCGTAGAAGGCGCCCAGATTATAGCGCAGGGATCCATTACCATTGCCAGCGGAATGTCGGGAAACGGCCGCGGTACTCTGACTTCTGACTCTGATGTCAAATGCCGCTACCTGGAGCACTGCACGGTTACCGCCAAAGGCAATGTGTATGCAGAAAGCATAATCAACTCCAAAATTGAAAGCGGTCAGGATATTATTGTTACCTCCGGCATGGGAGTCATTATCGGCGGCACACTTCTGGCTGCGAACAGCATCAATGCCCGTATTATCGGTTCCAAAGTACGGCGGCTCATTACCGAATTAATTATTGCAAATGTTCCTAAAAACGTGGAAGAATCCTCTCGTATTGCCAGGGAACTGGAACAGCTTCATCATAACATGTCGGAAGTGAGAAAAAATATCACCTATCTCGAAACCACCCAAAGGCAGGATAAACAGCATCTATTGGATAATTTAAAGCAGGCTTCTACTTATTTAAACCTCCGGGAACAGGAGATCATAAACCGCCTGGAGGAAATAAACACAATTGACAAGGAACAGTCCGGAATCATTCAATGCCAGCAGCTGCTGCCCGTGGTTCGCATCCGAATCGGTTCTTCCAGCCTTTTGGTTCAGGAGGAATACTCAAGAAGCATTATTTATAAAAATAGCGAAAGTGAAGTTACGATCGGAAGTAATTAAATCAGAAGGAGGGAAGCTATTATGAAAAAAACAATTATGATTGTCGATGATTCAATTGTGACACGCAGTGAGATAGAGCAATTACTTAAAGGAACAAATTTTGATGTAATCTATCAGTGCAGAAGTGGGGAAGAGGCTCTGGAAGCCTATGAAAGAGAAAGACCTGATATTGTGACCATGGATATCATAATGCCTGGAATTGATGGTATCGAAGCTTCCAAACGCCTATTAAAGCATCATCCAGATGCAGGAATTATCATCATCAGTTCTCTTGTCTATGATAAAACACAGCAGATGGTGCAAGAGTTGGGTCCCTCTGTTCCATTTGTTTTTAAGCCTATTAAGAAATCATATTTTATTGAGGCTTTGGTAAAAGTAAGTGATGCGATTTCTAAAAAGTAAGGTCTTCATAATAGGCAGATCTTATACATAACTAGAATGATATGTTAATTATTATTACATAGGAAAAGCCTAATGGAAAATCTATTTCTTTCGATTTTCCATTAGGCTTTTTATTTATAAATTATAGATTGATTCAACCGTTGAATCATCGGAGCCAAACTGATTGGACATACTGTAGGAAGCCATCTGCATCCGAAGCTTCATCAGTTCGATCAAATAAAGATAATCCGATTTAGCCGGTACAAGACTTCCGCTTTCTCCTTCCAATGAAGGACTTGACAGATATTGCAAAGCACTTGATATATCCGTCGAATATCCTGATGTTTCGGAATCGCCCATATAATTCTTAACCTTCTTTACATATTCCTGGGTTTCCTTAAAAGGAGGGATTCCTCCATATTTGCTCACATTATTGCCGCCGGCATTATAAGCCGCCAGGGTGAGATCTACATTTCCTTTATACCGTTCTAAATTTTCTTTTAAATACTTAGCTCCTCCCATGATATTGCTTCTTGCATCATAAGGATCGTCCACTCCTAATGATCTGGCAGTGGCAGGCATCAGCTGCATTACTCCGGCAGCCCCCTTCTTTGAAGTGGCAGATGGGTTAAAATTCGATTCTGCCTTAGCAACCGCCTTTAACAGTTTTTCGGAAACACCATATTTTTTAGACGCCTCCGTGAATATAGCTTCAAGGTTTTCCGGAGCCTTTACTACTGATTTTAAAATCTGTTTAAAATTCCCCTTGGCAGATGAAGCTGCCGTATATCCTGCCTGCCCTGCTTTTGCATTAGTAAGTGCAGACAGCCTTAACTGGTCTATCGTTGCCAAAATTTAATCCTCCCGTCAATCTCCGACTTTTATGGAATCCATTTTCCTGAAGCATCCACCCAATAATTGCCCACATTTGTGTGGCTTACCATGCTGCCATCCGGATTTAAATAATACCAGATCCCTGGCTGGGGCTGTATCCAGCCCGTCAGCATTTCTCCTCCGCCCGGATTTAAATAATACCATTTCCCATTGACAAACTGCCAGCCCATGAGTAGTTTTCCATCCTTGGGATTTAAATAATACCATCTTTGACCTGACAGGAGCCAGCCTGTCTGGTAAATTCCATTCCCGTCAAAATAATACCAGTCATTTAATATCTGTTTCCAGCAATTCCTGGCGATTCCTCCATCCTCCTGCTTGTAGGTATTTCCCTTCCATGCACCTGATGTATCGCCGTCATATTCCATAATCGTATCATCGGAAGTGACATAATCCCCATCCTTCATATATTTCCGGTCATCGGAAGTATAGCCGATAGCCCGGACTTCATAGTAATATACAGCATCCTTATCCATGTATTCAGAAAGATCCACCATATTGGTTTCTACGGAAATACGCTTCTTCAGCTTGTCATCTGCATAAAGAGCAACCTGATAACCCGTAGCAAATTCAACTTTTTCCCACACAGCCTTTGTCTTTTTGCTGTCGCTCCAGCCTGCCCTGGCTGTTTTTCCTAAAATAACTACAGGAACATAATCCACCTTTATTTCCAGTGTATTGTTATCAAGCGCTTTGGCGGAAACGAACTTTGCCCCTGTGATCTTACACTCTGTCCGGTTGTAGGCGTCAGCAAATATCGAGGTGTCTGATGTTAAAAACACGCTGACCCGTTCATTCTTCGCTGCCTTCCATTTGCTGATATCCCGTTTCCAGACAACCTCATTAACCGATACTCCGGCATTGGTTGTGGAAATTCCAGGCATCAGTATTTCTTCATTCCCATACTGGCTGTCAAACTTAAGATTTACGCTTCGAATCACAACAGAATCGGCAGCAAAGGACATAACAGCCGGCAAGCATGTAAATGCTGCCACCAACACTGCAAAAAACATAGAATGCAGTTTTCTTCTCTTATCTCTCATCATTGTACCCATACTCCATCTTCATTTACCGGAAATCCATTGATTACCGTATTAACAGCCATCGTGCCATCCTGATTAAAATATCGCCACAGTCCATCGATCTTCTGCCAGCCGGTTACCATGACTCCGTCTTCCCCGGTAAAATATGTATGCCCATTCCGGGTGATTAAACCCTTTAGCATAGCGCCCTCTAGGTTTCCCTGTACGGTATTTAAATAATACCATCTTCCTGCCTGATTGATCCAGTCCTTCTGCATAGCACCCTGGTTGTTAAAATAATAATAATAGCCGTCTATGACCTGCCAGTTCGTTGCGGCGGCTCCCATGGGGGCCTCGTAGCCGTTGTCCGGATAAAAACAATACCATGTATTGTCAATTTTATTCCAGCCGGTCACCATGGCTCCTTTGGAATTCATATAATAGATATCGGAATCCAGGATAAACCAGCCGGTCACCATCTTTCCATCCTGGTCAAAGCGGTACCATACGCCATCAAGTTCCATCCATGAATTCGCCTGAACCGTTCCATCAGCATAACGGTAGTACCAAACTCCGGACTGCTGATCCCAGCCCTCTTTTATTCCTGAGCCATTTGCTGTACCGGCAATTGTATCCGAGTCTTTTCCTGTACCATCGGATACATCCCGGTCCCTGATAACCAGTTCGTCTGACTCCACCCATCCACTTTTCTTTCCATTCTTCAGTTCATCCTGTTTAAAGGGAACAGAACGGATTTTGTAAGAATAGGTCCCTTCCTCTGTCATATACGGATAGAAGTTATAGGAGGTGGCCTTTACCTGTTCCTTTTTTAAAATAATTTTTTTACCGCAATAAAGCCATAATTCATAAGCGCCAGAAGTATTATCTCCTTTGGACCAGACAGCCTGGCCAAGCCTTGTATCCTTCCAGCCCACGTCTTCCGGTTCCGCGTACAGGNNCAGGCTTCGTCCTTAAGGTGACAACTAAGTCACTGCCATTTCGCTTTGCGCTGACATAGGAGCCTCCCGTGATTTTCATCTTTGTAGCCTCATAAGAGGACTTAAAATAAGCATCGTATTCATCGGAAGGGGTAAGGGTAACATTCATCCTGGGTTCTTCCCCTACTGACATATCCTTTGAGGTGGAGGTGACCCACTTCGCCTCCCTGACAGTGTACTTTTTATCACCGGAGTTCACATAGCATTCCCCATTGGTTTTATTAATCTGTATGTCAGGCAAACGGTCTCCTGCCTCGATATTAAGTAC
Source organism: Hungatella sp. UBA5982 (assembly GCA_002429965.1). Classification (GTDB taxonomy): domain Bacteria; phylum Bacillota; class Clostridia; order Lachnospirales; family Lachnospiraceae; genus Lacrimispora. The sequence goes on along the minus strand of DJBG01000034.1, from coordinate 1,848 downwards.
CACCTTAATGCTGATTGAATTGATTGCCTCTGTTGCCATTGCTTTTTCAGGGAAGAGACACAGGCAAAAAGCTGCAATAATGGCTATTGCCAATCCCCTCTTTTGTTGTTTCATGAAATCGCTCCTTTTTTAAAAATACAACTTTGTTCTGCAGTTTGTAGATTTCTATCATTAAGCTATATACAGCAATGCTATGGTTTCATTACCTTTAGCTGCTCAATCATGCAAATGCAGGCCTTTTTACATTCAGTGACATCTTCTTATCCCCCGTTTCATCAACCATAAAAAGCAGTTAAAATTCCTATTACCCAATAAGCAATTACAGTGTTTTTCTTCTTTTCAGCTGTTCCAAAAAAGTGAATTTTCTAACCATGGATTCCTGATAAGATGTCATATCAAAGAAACGGCTGCCATATCGGTAGAGGGGCGGGTCATTCTCACCCGACAGTTTATCCACCCATAAAATACTGCCTTTTAGCCTGGTACAGTCGCTGTCAGTTTCAAACAGAAAAGAAAAGATCTGCTCCTGCTTTAATTCAACAGCCGATTCAAGCCCGATACCGCCTGCACTAATATCTTTTATTTTAGCGGGTATATGTGTGACCTTTCCGTCTGAATCTGCCGTCTCTAAAGTTACCGGTAAAGAAATCCTGACCTTAAGGTCACGACGCCTTTGTTCTATACCGATCAATTCGTCAATTAAGCATGGAACCTTATAGATCGCATTTGCAATCTCTCCGATTTCGTCGCCATTGATCTTTACCCTTCCGGACAAACGGCATTTGCATGTAACAAGCCCCTGAACCCCGTCATAAAACACGATCACGGATTCTGTACTCACCTTATCCATATCTTCCTCTTCAAAGATAAGGCCCATACTGTCCTTGTGAGAATCAACTACCTTTACCTCTGCGATAAAGACACCATTTAAGGAATAAACACTTGCTTTTTCACATTCAATAAACATAACCTACTCCACCGTTTCCTCTATTATTATTTCCTCTTCCTCTGTTTCCTCTATGGGCTCCGGTTCCGGTTTTTCCACCGGACCAGGTACATAATTCAGGAAATAAAGGTAAATGTCCACAATAGTCTGATATAATTCATCCGGCACCTGACTTCCAAGTTCAAGCTGGGTTAAAATGGTTGCCAGGGAATTATCCTCATAAACGGGTACACCGCTTTCATTGGCAGTTTCTATTATTTTCTCCGCCATATATCCCNNCCTAATTCCCTGATATCAAACTTAACGAAAATTCTGGTTGTATGCTTTGCCCCTGCCTGGGTGCTGCTGCCCTCCTCGTCCGGATCAATCCACATTTCGGAAAACAGTTTCCGCCCGTCAACATTCATGGGGAATGCCAGATGCAAAAGGGGCATATAAACACTTTCATTTAAAACCAGGGATTGCAGCATATTCTGAAACATCTGCTTATTCTCAAGGCCTGTACCTCCACCCACACCAGTCTTTAGAAAATCAATGAACTTATCCGCCCATTGGTTTTTCCCTGCCGCCTGCTCTAAATAAACCTGATTAAGCAGCTCATCGAACTGCTCCATTGTCATGGATCCAAAAAATTTACGAAAGCCCTGATATCCCGTAAGCCTGGAAAAGGACTGCAAAACCTCTTCCCTGTTCCCATTTTCATACCTGGCCATTAATACCGTTAAAAGAGATATCTTATCACGTATGGTGCCCATGTCGTGATTCATTGCGATATAACGGCCCAGGAAAGGGAGGAGCTTTTCCTTTAAGAGCGCGCTGTTTTGGGCAGTCTGACCTTCGGGTGCAGATAAGTCCAGCTCCTTAAGCAAAGCCTCTATCTGCTCTCTTGTCTGCTTAAAAAC
>DJBG01000129.1:1721-34919 GCA_002429965.1 Hungatella sp. UBA5982 | reverse complement strand
TGTATTGGTTATAAACGCATCCAGCGCTGTAAAAGAGGGTATGAATACTGCCCAGGAAAATGCGGACATTCTCAAAGATGTTTCAAACCAAGCAAGGCATGTGCGTGAACTTATGGAATCAGTGGAAATCACCTCCCGTGAACAAACCATTGCCATTAATCAAGTAACTTACGGCATTACACAGATATCTGCGGTAGTTCAGAGCAATGCAGCCACAGCCGAGCAAAGTTCTGCTTCCAGTGAAGAGCTTTCCGCACAGGCTAATTTACTGCGTGAAGAAGTAAATAAGTTTAAAATTACTGCGCAGGAAGAACTAAAGTAATTCATCTGACATTTGTTCGTTTTCCAAGTAAAAAAACTGGATTTTATGTTCTTTTTGACGATATATTCAAGAAGATGTTGAATTAAAAATCTCCTTATGTTACGATGAAGTTGGTCAGTTATTTCTAAATTAATTTTAATTATATAAGGAGGTTTTTTATAAATGGATATCCGCTATTCAGCAAATCAGAAAGATTTCAAACGTTACACGACGGAAGAAACCAGAAATGAATTTTTAATTGAAAATTTATACGTTGCCAATGAGGTAGTTGCTGTATATTCTCACGTAGACCGTATGGTGACTTTAGGTTGTATGCCGACAACAGAGACCGTTTCCATTGACAAGGGCATTGATATCTGGAAAAATTTCGGTACAAGCTATTTCCTTGAGAGACGTGAAGTTGGTATCTTCAACATTGGAGGCGCAGGAAAGATCATTGCAGATGGTGAAGAATTCAAGATGGGATATAAGGACTGCTTATATATCACTAAGGGAACAAAGGAAGTAACTTTCTCCAGCGAAGATGGGTCCAACCCGGCTAAATTCTATATGGTGAGCGCGCCGGCCCACAAGTCCTGCAAGACTACCTTCATCCCAATTGAAAAGGCAGCTAAGAAGCCTCTGGGCGCCATGGAGACATCCAACAAACGTGTGATCAACCAGTTCATCCATCCGGACGTACTTGAGACCTGCCAGTTGTCTATGGGCATGACCGTTCTGGATCCAGGCAGCGTATGGAACACCATGCCATCCCATACCCATGAAAGACGTATGGAGATTTACATGTACTTCGACATTCCGGAGAACAATGTAGTATTTCATATGATGGGCGAAGGCAATGAGACAAGACATATTGTTATGCAGAATGAGCAGGCAGTAATCAGTCCATCCTGGAGCATCCATTCCGGTGCAGGTACCAGTAATTATACCTTCGTCTGGGCAATGGGCGGAGAGAACCAGGCATTCGATGATATGGATACCATTCCTACAACTGAATTAAGATAGTTTTATATTTATAATAAGGCAGATGCGCTCTTTCCGGTGCATCTGCTTTTTGCTTTGCCGGAATCGGAATATCGCCTCAAGGTCAGGGGAATAATCTGGTGATCAGTTATTTCTTTTTGAATCGTGTGAAATCTCTGTGAAAATGTAGAAATTCGCTTTTCCATTTGATACAATATTACTGATAAATACTTTGTGATATAAAGGATCTGATTTCAGGAGGTTATATATGGAACAGTTAAAGATATTAGTGGTGGACGATGAAGCAAGAATGAGAAAACTGGTAAAGGATTTTTTAAGTGTAAAAGGTTTTTCTGTGGTCGAGGCTTCCAATGGAGAAGAAGCTGTGGATATCTTTTTTGAGCAGAAGGATATTGTACTGATTATTCTGGATGTGATGATGCCTAAAATGGATGGCTGGGAAACCTGCAAAACAATCCGCAAATATTCCCAGGTTCCCATCATCATGCTGACAGCAAGGAGCGAAGAACGTGACGAGCTCCAGGGTTTTGATCTGGGAGTGGATGAGTACATTTCAAAGCCCTTCAGTCCCAAGATTCTGGTGGCCCGTGTAGATGCCATATTAAGGCGCAGCAATGCTGTCACCGCAGATGCAGTGGAAATCGGAGGAATCTGTATTGACAAAGCGGCCCATCAGGTCACCATTGACGGAAAAGACATTGAATTAAGCTACAAGGAATTTGAGCTTTTAGCTTATTTCCTGGAAAATCAGGGAATCGCCCTGTCCAGGGAGAAGATACTGAACAATGTCTGGAATTACGATTACTTTGGAGATGCCCGGACCATAGACACCCATGTAAAAAAGTTAAGAAACAAGATGGGTGATAAGGGAGACTATATAAAGACTATATGGGGAATGGGATATAAATTCGAAGTATGAGGAAAGGATATCATTTGAGGTGAATAAATGAAGCATTCCATCAGGGCGCGTTTTGCCATAATTTTTGTATGTCTGATGGCCTTTGTCCTAGCTTCCACATGGTGCGTAAATAATTGGTTTCTGGAGAGCTTTTACACCAGCGATAAGGTGCGTACTCTGGAGAGAGCCTATACTCAGATCGACAAGGTAGTAACACAGGCGAATGAGAGTGGGAAGGGGATCATTGAATATTACAAGGATACCTATGACCCCAATTTTAAAAATGAAGGCCCGGCTCAGAGGATGTTCCGCATCATGGGAGAAAAATACAATCTGATGATAGTGCTGATCGACAGCACCACAGACGAGGCTCTCATGTCTACAAACGGAGATCAGCAGTTTTTAAAAAACAGGGTGGAGGCATATATATTCGGAAAGAATGTGCCGGAAGCCAGTATTTTAGAAAAACACGACAATTACATTATTCAGAAGACTTATGACAGACGTTCCGATTCTTATTATTTGGAAAGTTGGGGGTATTTTTCTGATAACAAAACCATTTTCCTCATATCCGTCCCTCTTGCCAGCATTACGGAAAGTGTAGCTTTGGCGAACCGGTTTCTCGCTTATGTGGGAGTAGCGGCTCTGGTCATAGGAAGTATATTTATATATTTTACCACAAAAAGAATTACTTCACCTATCCTTCAGCTTGCAAACTTATCTGAAAAGATGTCGGCATTGGATTTTGAGGCTAAATACATCGGCACAGAGGAAGACGAGGTTGGAGTGCTGGGTAACAGCATGAATCAGCTGTCCAACACTTTAAAGGATACAATCGGGCAACTGCGATCGGCCAACGAAAAACTGCAGAAGGATATTGATGAAAAGATAAAAATCGATGAAATGCGTAAGGATTTTATCGCCAATGTATCCCACGAATTAAAGACGCCCATTGCCCTCATTCAGGGATATGCGGAGGGCCTTACGGAAGGGATGGCGGAGGATCCGGAAAGCAGGGATTATTACTGCGGAGTCATTATGGATGAGGCAGGTAAAATGAATACCATGGTCCGTCAGCTTCTTAATCTTACGGCCCTTGAATTCGGCAATGACAGCATTCAGCTGGAACGCTTCGATGTGACGGAGCTGATCCGCGGCGTTATTAATTCAGCGGGTATTCTGATTCAGCAAAAGGGTGCTGAGGTGAAGCTGGAGGATTGCGGTCCTATTTATGTATCTGCCGATGAATTTAAAATAGAAGAAGTCATTACGAACTATTTAAATAATGCGCTGAACCATTTGGAAGGTGAGCGAAAGATTGTGATCACGGTAGAGGAGAATGGAGAGGAAGCTCTTGTAACCGTATTTAATACCGGACAGAATATCCCGGATGAGGATTTACCAAAGATTTGGACTAAGTTTTTTAAGGTGGATAAGGCTCATACCAGGGGATATGGGGGAAGTGGCATTGGTCTTTCTATCGTTAAGGCTATCATGGATTCCCATTATAAGTCTTGTGGAGTCCGCAATGTGAAGGGCGGCGTGGAATTTTGGTTTACTCTTGATTGTTATAAAGAAAGTTTGTAGTTTGTTATGTAATAGAAGAATATGGCCGATATAAATAATAAGAAAATGAATCCGGAATTACCGTAAGGTGTATTCTTTGAAAGGAGAGTGAAAAGGATGGATATTGGCGCAATGAGCATGGAGATGAGCCTTTCTAGAGTACAACAGAGTGCAGGAATCAGTGTTGCGAAGAAGGCTATGGACTCTCAGGAAGTTGCTGCGGAGGGATTACTTAAGATGGCGGAGACGGCGCTTCCTGAACAGGTTCCGGGGAATGGAATCGGGTTGTTTGTGGATACTAGGGCCTAGTGGGAAAGAGGGGGTATGCGGAGGCATATCCCCTTTCCGATTATAAACGCAGGAATTTTCCGATTCTCATAAAGTCAATGTTGTGATTGGCATAATATTTGCTTTACGGTGATGTGAAGTAAATTTTCCAGCCAATAATTTTATCGGGATTTTTAAGCATAATTATAAATAGCAAAGGCTGCCTCATATACAATATAGATGAAGAGAGAGAGTTCATTTTAGCTTGCTGGTATCATTATAATGATAAACGAAAAATATTTTAAAATATTAAAAAAAAGACTTATCTTTTATTCTCATTGGTACGATAAAGTACATGAATGGAAGTTATAAAAAAACATATATTTAAATTCATTTGAATGTTATGTTTCACACACTTCCAAGAGATACATGTGTCAAAAATCTGGAATCGTTCATGCGGCTGGTACCCCGCAAGATTCCGCTGATATGATTTACTTATTTTCCTGATTTAGGAAAATACATCACACAGGGAAAAGGAATTCCCTGAAAACACATTCAAGGAGGAAATATCTATGAGAATTCAACACAATATCGCTGCTTTAAATGCACACAGACAGTTAGGAAACAACANNAACAATACCTCAGTAGGCAAGAGCCTTGAGAAATTATCATCTGGTTACAGAATCAACCGTGCAGGTGATGACGCTGCTGGTCTTGCTATTTCTGAGAAGATGAGAGCACAGATTACAAGCCTTGATACCGCTCAGAAGAATGCTAACGATGGTATTTCTTTGATCCAGACAGCAGAAGGCGCATTAACAGAAGTTCATTCCATGTTAAACCGTATGGTAGAGCTCTCCATGCAGTCTGCTAATGGAATCTATGATGATGGTGTTGACCGTAAGAATTTAAATGAAGAATTCAGTCAGCTGAAAGAAGAAATTAACCGTATTGCTGATACCACAACCTTTAATGGAACAAAGCTTTTAAATAGTGATTCGACACAAATTACACTTCAGATTGGCGATACAGCTGCAACCACAAATCAGCTGGGAGTAAAAATTAGCAGCATAAAGACCGATGCAACTGATATGAATATCGATGGCGAGAAAATTGATTCTTACGCAAATGCCAAGACAGCTGTATCAAACGTTAAGAATGCTATCAACTATGTTTCTTCCATTCGTGGTAAGTTAGGTGCATACCAGAACCGTCTGGAGCACACCGTTAACAACTTAGGTGCAACTTCTGAGAATATGACCGCTGCAGAAAGCCGTATTCGTGATGTTGATATGGCGAAAGAAATGATGTCCTATACCAAGAACAACATTCTTGTTCAGGCATCTCAGGCTATGCTGGCTCAGGCAAATCAGCTTCCACAGGGCGTATTACAGTTACTTCAGTAATTGCCGCATTTTAAGTTTGCAATCCCCCGGAAAGATGATTTTTCGGGGGATTATTTTATCGAATTAGGAGGAGTTGCCATGAAACCTGTCATTCGCCTGTCCCAGTGTATGATAGTAAAGGATGAAGAAAAGAATATCCAGAGCGCCCTAAACTGGGGAAAAGGAATTGTCTGTGAGCAGATTGTGGTAGATACCGGCTCTGTGGATAAGACGGTGGAGATAGCGGAAGCCATGGGAGCGAAAGTGTTTCATCTTCCTTGGAACCATGATTTTTCTTCGGCGAAGAACTTTGCTATCGAGCAGGCAAAGGGGAACTGGATTGCCTTCTTGGACGCAGATGNNGTGCCTCACATCCATGCCATCCCCATGTTATTCGGACAATGCTGGTGAATCTGGATGATTCTGGTAATCATATGAACACTGGGGTACAATATCGGATTTTCAGAAATATACCTAAGCTCCGTTATCGGAACAGGATACATGAATATCTGGATTTATCCGATGGAAGACGGCTTTTTTCCTATGATGCTGCAGAAACTCTTGCTATTTTCCATACCGGCTATGCAAGTTCGGTTTTTACGGGAAAAAACAAGGAAGAGCGGAATATTTATATGATAAAGAAAGAGCTGGAAGAAAATCCGAAAAATTATATGATGTGGTCTTATCTTGGGGATTCTCTTCTTTCGGATAAGCAGTTTGAAGAAGCAGAGGAGGCTTATCGGCGGGCAACTGAGAACCCTTCGGCTGTGGTGGAGATAGACAGAAAGAATCTTAGTTTTGCTTATTGGCTTAAGACAAAGTATATAAGGAATTTTGATAATGAAGAAGAGTTTATGGCTGTTTATCAAAAGGCAAAAGATTGTGGATGCAATACTCCGGATGTGGACTATTGGGCAGGCCGGTGGTTTGGCCGGCAAGGAGATGACAGGAAGACAAAGCTGCATTTTGAACAGGCTCTTCGTATGTTTGAGGAGTATAAAGGGAATGATCCCCTTGACATATCAGGCCAACTTTCCTTTATATATAACTGGCTTTTTTTCTCCTGTGTAAAAGAAAACCTGGCTTCAGAGATAATACGATATGGAGTTCTTGCTCTAAGAGTGGAACCTTACCAGCCTTCTATTTTAAAGGAAATCCTGCTCCTTCTAAAAGGAGAGCCGGGAGAGGAAAAGACTGCCACCGCTACTTTTGGCTTTCTGTCAAAGCTCTATGACCTTTCTTCTTTTAAGAATAAGGCTTTTTTAATAAAGATATCGGAGCGGGTTCCATTTCCTGCATTGGAAGAGAAGATTTATCATTTGTTATCTGATGAGGAACGGGAATTTGTTGCTGAGGCCGGAGATATTTTTTGATAAGAGTTGAAAAAGAGTTTTGTCATTTCTGGAAATAGAATAAAAGTACTGATAAATTGGTACTTGGCTTAGATGGGAGTAAAGTTCATGCGTAAGCATCAGCAAAAACAGATATTGAATCTTATTGCGACGTTGAGTGAGGCAAATGCCGAGATCAAGCGTTTATTTCTATGCGGAAAAACTTCCCATGTCTTAAAGCTTCTTGAAGACTGTCAGGATGGAGTTGTTCAAATTGGTGAATTCATTGAGAGTGTTGAGGGAAAGGGAACTCAGACCGTGGCTTTGTTGGAGGAATATCACGAGAGCCTGTATAGCATAGCTGTGGGAATTGGAACTGCTGATGCAAACTTTGTGAAACGTTTGAAAAAGCAACTCCTTCAGATCGAAAACAGCGTAAGACGGGAATTTATTCAAGATAGGATAGAGATTGCATTTCTACCCTATAAAGCCAGTATGTGGGATTCTCTTGAATCGATATGGCTTGCAGCAAAGGATGACCCGCGATGTGATGCGTATGTCGTTCCAATCCCGTATTTTGACCGGCTGCCCAGTGGTGTGTTAGGACAAATGAAGTATGAAGGCCACCAGTATCCGGATTATGTACCCGTTGTAAACTATAGGGCATATGATATTGAAGCAAGACAACCGGACATTATATTTATCCACAATCCATATGATGACGGAAATTGTATCACCAGTGTTCACCCTGATTATTACAGTGACAAGCTGAAGAACTGTACGGATTTACTGTGTTACGTTCCATACTTCGTAGTTTCCAATGACGTGCAGGAGCATTTTGTGCTTTGCTCTGGTGTGATAAATGCCGATAGGGTTTTTATACAGTCAAAAGAGGTGCGTGACACCTATGTTCGCATTTGTGAAGAGTTTGAAAAAGAGCACAAGTGCAAGGGGAGTTTCGGTAATATTCAGTCTAAGTTTATTGCATCCGGTTCACCCAAATTTGAGCGTGTCTTACATACAAAACGTGAGAATTATAATTTGCCGGAAGACTGGCAAAAATTAATAGGTAATAAAAAGGTTATTTTTTACAATACAAGTATCGGTGCAATTTTACAGGGCAATGAGCAATATTTGGAAAAGTTGCGTTATGTCCTTGATACATTCCGCAACCGCAGCGATGTAGTTCTCTGGTGGCGGCCTCATCCACTTAATGAGGCTACGTATCAGTCGATGCGGCCTCACTTGTNNGAAGCGTATGAACAAATAGTTGCAGATTTTCGGCGTGGAGGATGGGGGATTTACGACGATATGCCGGATTTTCATTGTGCTGTTTCATGGACAGATGGCTACTATGGAGATCCTAGCTCGGTGGCGACATTGTATGCGGCTACGGGGAAACCGGTTCTAATTGGGAATTTGGACATTTCATCAAGTATTGATGAGATTGAATTAATGTTCGAAAATATCTGTGATGGTGGGAACTATCTTTGGTGTACTTCGATAAATTTTAATAGTTTGTTTAGAATCAATAAAGAAACTTGGATAGCTGAACATATTGGATTTTTTGAAAATGAAGAACTTAATAATTGGAGAGCATTTTTCAAGATAATAATGATAGATGAAAGACTTATATTTGTACCATATTCAGCGGATAATGTCACTGAATACTTACTTGAAGGTGGTTCATTCAGATGTACTGCCATTGAAAACCCCTATAAAGAAAGAAAAGTTAAATATAATAAAAACAGCAAATTTACGCAAGCGTTTCATTATAAAGATTCTTTATTCTTTACACCGCACACTTATCCTGGAATCATACGTTACGATTTGATTACAGGTAAAGTTGCATATTATTCGGATTGGATAAAAGATTTAGAAGCTTTCATACAAAAACCGGGATATGGCTATTTTATTCGCGGTGTTCTAGTTGAAGGGAGGATACTGCTTGCTTGCAGCGGAGCAAATGCAGTATTTGAATTTGATATAGAAAACTATACTTACAAAATTCATGAAATAAGAAATGGTAATATGGGTTATATCGGCATTTGCTTTGATGGAAATGACTTTTGGCTTGTCCCTACAGAAAATGGAAGTATTGTTAGATGGAACCCTAAAAGTGATATTATTAAAGAGTATAACAGTTGTTGTGATACAAATGACAATAAGCCATTTCCATATCAGAATATTAACTGTGAGAATGGCAATGTCTATGTACTTCCTGTAAATGGGAGTTGTGCATTGAAGATAAGCATAAGTGATGATACGGTTGAAGTCATTGATGCATTTCAAGATGAATGTGAACTAGAAAATTCGCCAACACAAATGTTTCAGTGCAATTATCTATTGCAGGAAAATATAGATGGAGTGATTTATGCTTATTCAGCTAAGACAAATCAGTTATTGGCATATAATGATAAGACAGGTGAAATTCGCAAACAAAAACTATTCGTTACAAAAGAACATAGCCGGAAAATAAGATCTGAGCAGTATCAACACGGACGAAAAGGGGAAAATGGTCACAGTAAGGCTGCATTGCAGGAATATACGCTGCCTCTCGCTGATTATCTGAGATGTGTAGTTGAGGATACAGAAGCAACTTATGCCAAGCAAAGTGTGACGGGGATCGGAGAAAAAATTTATAAACTAGTTAAAGAAGAGGTGATGGGAAAATGAACATATCTTTAATTCTTTCCGGTGGGACAGGTTCTCGAATGGGGGGGGATATGCCTAAGCAATATCAGTCATTAGCAGGCAAGGAAATCATCTCATATACCATTGATGCACTAAAATCATCACCTCTAATAAGTGAGGTTGTGGTTGTGGCTGCAAGTGAATATGTGGAAAGGCTTGCCGACCGATACGATGTTGCCGCAGCCATAAGCGGAGATACCCGCAATGCGTCACTACGGAGCGGCCTGGAATACATAGATAAAAACTTCCCCATGTGCGATAAAGTATTCATCAACGAAGCGGCAAGACCGTTTATCACAGGCAAAGTAGTTGATCAGTATCTTGGTTTGCTGGAAGAGTACGATGCAGTAATTACAGCACAGCCCATTACGGACAGCCTTGGCAAAAAAGGAGAAGCAGTCACTGACCGCAGCCAGTACTACCTGATTCAAGCTCCGGAAGCCTTTCGATTTAAGCTTTTGCATGAGCATTTTAGAGCCGAATCACCTATTACAGCGACGAGCCAGCAGCTTCCGCCACAAAGCAGGATTTATAGAAATTTTGATTTCCGCAATAACCTCAAGATTACATATCCAGAGGATTTGATGCTTGCGGAACAGCTCATGAGGTGCTTACAATGATACGATTAGTTGCAATGGACTTGGATGGAACACTGACCCAGCACAAGAGCAGACCGTATGCGGAATGTCTTAAAGTACTGGATGAACTGGCACAAAATTACAGATTAGTTATAGTCGGGGCCGGTGGGTGTGAGCGGATATTTAAACAGCTTGGAGGCTTTTCACATGAAATAATAGGTTTCTATGGTATGCAGAACGCCACATCAGATGGCAAAAATTTGGCGGTTACACAGAGATCGTCCGTTGAAGTTGACAACTCTTCGGTAACAAAAAGGGTTGAACAGCTGAGAGAGGAACTAGGATACACGGACTTTCTAGGTGAAACGGTGGAATTTCACGATTCAGGGCTGATTACCTTTCCATTGCTTGGAACGGCAGCACACCTTGGCGATAAGCTTGCCTTTGATCCGGATAGAACAAGGCGTAGGGCGGTATATGGCAGAGTGAAAGAAGTCTTTAATGAATTCACTGTGTTCATCGGCGGCTCGTCCTCGTTTGATATTGTACCAAAGCCCTATTGCAAGTCCTTTGCACTCCGCGGTTATATTGAGAAACATGGGATCAGCCGTGAAGAAGTAATTTATTTCGGAGACGATTATGGCATGCGCGGAAATGATGAGGACATTTATAAGTCGGATACACAGTTCGTCTGCATAGACGATTACAGGGAATTTCCCAAGATAGCAAGGAGAGTTTTGTTATGATTTACGCAGGAATAATGGCGGCGGGTTTCGGGGTACGAATGCACAGGCAGGATATACCAAAGCCTTTTCTATCATTAGGGAGCAGGCCAATTATCATACATACTTTGGAGCAGTTCTTTATAAACCCAAGGGTTGACAGTGTCATAGTTGTTGTAGCCGAAACTTGGAAAACCTATGCCGACGATCTGATTCGCAAGTATAATACAATGGGCAAGGAAGTCACTGTTATTTCAGGTGGCGAAAGCAAGACGGAATCAGTCAGTCTTGTCACTAAGTATATAACAAAGAAGTTTAGTATGGGCGATGAGGATATACTGATAACCCATGATGCCATACGTCCCTTTGTGACACAGAGAATGATAGATGAAAATATTGATGTTGCACTCCAATATGGGGCAGCTAGTACTGTCATGACCACCAATGACACAATTGTTATGTCGGCGGATGGTAAACGATTAAGCGAGATTCCTGCAAAATTTATGATGCTTGCAGAGCAGACACCGCAGACCTTTAATTTGAAAGCAGTCAAAATAGTGTTTGACAAGGCGGAAGCCGAGGGGGTCAAGCTGGGAAGTGAAACAGAGCTAGCACGGTTGTTCCTTCGTTTTGGCGGTGAGATATACCTTGTCAGAGGTGAGTATTCGAACACAAAGATTATCAATCCCTATGATCTGGAAATCTCCAATGCCTTGTTAAGAGAGAGGTCAAAATGATAAACCGTATTTACAGGCTGATGGATACTAAGCGCATTGAGATGGTTCAGCGGGAGCTGACCTTTGACGGGAATATGGTAATCACAAGACCGGAGCATATTTCTGTGTGTGCGGCTGACCAGAGGTACTACCAAGGTAAAAGAAAACGTGAGATACTCAGGGATAAGCTGCCGATGGCATTGATTCACGAGGCGACAGTGACCGTGATGTATGACCCGGATGACAAGCTGGTTCCGGGAACAAAAGCCGTGCTGATTCCGCTGGTTCCTTCCAATGAAAGGTCGTCGGTAAAGGCAAATTATGACAAAAACAGTGAGTTTATGTCAAGTGGGCGTGATGGCTTTCTGTGTGATTATATAGCTGTCCCAAGGGAAGGAATTGTTCCTATAGCCGGGGATTATTCGACAGTATATGTATTCAGCGAACTGACTAGTGTTATGTTCAATGCATTGGAAGCTTTTGAAAAAGCATGCGTGACAGAAAAATCATCTTTTGGCATATGGGGTGACGGAAGTATGGGTTTTATCGCAGGCCTGGTGCTTAGACATATGTATCCGAAATCAAGGATCTATATTTTTGGAAAGACGGCACGGAAGCTGCAGAGATTTTCATTTGCTGATGAAACGCTGTATATTGACAACGTACCAAAGGAACTGCACCTCGATAACTGTTTTGAATGTGTTGGCGGAACAGGAAGTGAGTCGGCGCTGCGCCAGATGATAGAACTCACCTCTCCCCAAGGTTGCATAAGCCTTTTGGGTGTAAGCGAGGAAGAAATATCAGTAAACACCCGCTCTGTGCTGGAGAAGGGACTGAAGCTGCTTGGCAACAGCAGGAGCTGTGCAGAGGATTTTGAAAAGGCAGTGGATTTGATTCATGGCAGTGCGGTCTGCAGGAAGTATCTGGAAACACTCATATCTGACGTGATTGAGATACAGAAGGAATCCGATATTGCAAGGCTGTTTGAACAAGATATTCTAAATGACTTTAAGACGGTGGGAAAATGGTTGATTTAGGGAAAGAGTGCAAGCTCAAGGAAATAAAAATTACACCTGATATACTACGGCAGCTACAGATGATTCAGTTGGAGTGCCTAATTGAGCTTGACCGTATCTGCCAGAAGCATAGCATAGAGTACTCCATAGATGGAGGTACCTTGCTTGGCGCGGTACGGCACAAGGGGTTTATTCCTTGGGATGATGATATTGATATAATTATGGGACGTAATGCGTATGAAAAATTATTCAAGATATGCCAGGATGAGTTAGACACGGAACGCTTCTTTTTGCAAGAGAACAGGACTGACGGGTGCTATAGGGTCGGCTATCCTCGGCTTCGCCGTAATAACACTGTTTATCAGCGTGCGGGCCACGAGAAGATGAATTACCATGGCGGTGTGTTTATTGATATATTTGTGCTGGACAATGTACCTGATGGGAGGGTGCTGCGGAATTTGCACAGGGCATTATGCTTCTGCAACCGCAAGATACTTTGGTCGAAAAGCGGAAGGTACATTGCAGGAAGCTTTCTATGGAGAGTATGGTACTCGCTAATTGCACTTATTCCTGCGGGATGTGCGTTTTGGCTCAATGACAAGCTTGCAAGGGGGTGCAACCGTAAGGAAACAAAACTTGTCCGCCATAATACTCATCCGTACCCGAATCCGAAGATATGTGGGTACGGTATTCCGGCAGAATTGATGGATAATTTTACCGAATTGGAATTTGAGGGGTACAGGTTCAAGGCAGTTGCCCAATATGATAGGTATCTGACGATGCTCTATGGCGATTATATGACACTGCCGCCGGAGGATAAACGTAAGCCACATATTCGTTTGTCAGCATTTAAAGGTGTGAAGGAATGAAATGCAGATGTGTTACATTTTTTAAGGAAACGGTATTGAAGAAAGTGCTTATTGTAGATGTTATAGGAGGAATTCACTCATGAGAAAAGCAGTTGTATTTGGTATAGGAAAGCGATATGAGCATTTTAAAAATATAATAGCTGATGAATATGTTATAGTTGCCTTGTCAGATAATGACGTAAATAAGCAGAATTTAATCATAGATGATGTCCCTGTAGTGAGTCCGTGCTCTGTCTTGGAATTGGAGTTTGATGTTATTCTGATTACTCTGAAAGGCAAAGCACTGGCTGATGTTACAGAACAGCTGGAACAAATTGGTATACCATCAAGTAAGATAAAACCATACGATAAAACCTTGTCTCCCTTTGTGATAGATGCACAGTTTTTTAATACAAAATTAACAAGTGAACAAAAAATGGCAATATTTAAAGATAATGTAGAAATTATATATTTTGAATTAAGTTCTCAGTGCAACCGGCGTTGTTGGATTTGCCCTAATTCAGTGGTAGATCGTCATTCTCAGATGAAAAAATTAGATAGCAAAGTGTATCATAAAATATTGGAACAATTACGTTCCATTGAATATTCTGGTGACATTACATTTTCGTTATATAATGAACCACTGATGGATGCAGAGCTGGAAAGTAAAATTCAGGCTTGTAAAGAATATTTACCTGGTGCTTCGCTGCACTTCAACACAAATGGAGATTATTTGGACATTAAGAGAGTGGAAAAACTAGAAAAGGCAGGGTTGGACTATATTGGAATTTCGTTGTATGAAGATAAAGCAGATAAACCTTTTGAGTACTCTAAAGCAGTTGAGATGATTAAAAACTGCGCTGCCCGTATAGGGGTTTTAATTGAGTCTGATACGATTTCACCCCAAAATGAAATTATGGTGACTGCGCTAGCGTACTATAAATCCCTGCCTTTAGTATTTAGATGTGGTAATCATAGGGTTATTGCAAATGACCGTTGTGGTGCATTACCCGAATCTGCGCCAGTCGTTCGTATTGAAAAACCCACACGAATATGTGACTGTCTATTCAATAGTTTTTCAATTTCTTATAATGGAGATATTGTCCCGTGTCCAAACTTTCATAATGATGTTGAGACACAAAAAAAATATATTGTAGGTAATGCTTGTGAGACAAGTGTTTTTGACTTGTTTGTGAATACGCATATGACGCAATTTCGTAGGTTGCATGTTGGAGATATTGCTAGTACACCTTGTTATACTTGCGGTATGCTTACAGAGCACTGGGTAAATAATGGTATTACTGTACTTCAGTTTCTTCCGTTCCGCGATAGGCCACGATATAGGAGGAATTCTTAATGAGAACTTCAGATGAAAGCAATGCAATGTTTTGTTCGTATTTGCTAAAACATACGAATATTGACGGTAAGAGGATTCTCGATATTGGATGTGGCAATGGTGATTTGGTAAAATACATTACACGGAATTATTCTCCTCAATATGTGATTGGAATTGAACCGTTTCTTAAAGAGCAATGGGGCGTAGGAGAAAGCTCTAGTGAAAATTGGAGTATTGTTTCAGGCAATGCACACAATCTTGACTTTGATGACAATTCCTTTGACTTGGTCGTCAGCTTTTCTACGTTTGAACATATAGGCGACATCCGTAAAGCTCTATCTGAGATAAAACGTGTTCTTCGCCCCTTTGGAAAGTTTTATACAGAATTTATGCCAATCTGGACTTCTGCAGCAGGGCATCATTTTCTTGATGGGGCACAAAATTGGTGGAATCCTGCACATATTGCATCAATACCTCCGTGGGGGCATCTGTATATGGGTAAAGAAGAAATGCGTAGTTACCTTGTTCGCCACTTAGCTGACAGCAGCTTAATTGATAAGATTTTAGAACATACATATCATTCTGATATAATTAACCGCTATACTAAAACGGATTTAGTGAACTGCATCATCAGCTCGGGCATGGTGATTCGGCACTTTGAAGAGAGAGTGTCATTTAATCGACTTGGTATGATTACTGGAGAAAAGGAATCAGAACTGACACAGGATATAATAGATAGAATTAACAAAGCCCAATATAACATTGCCGACCTAGGTGTAGTTGGTATGAGGATTTGTCTTGAAAAGTACAGAGACATATGACTCGGTAGGCAATAGATGAGGAGGATACGAATGACTATTGATATTCAAAACAGACTGCTTGCAGATGAAATAAGCAAGTGGGTTTCCTTTGATGGAAAGCAGATACTTGAAGTTGGATGCGGTAATGGTGATTTATTAAAGTACATTGCAAAGTACTACTCTCCTGAATTGATTGTGGGGATTGACCCTGGTTTAGATAGTTGGTGGAATGCAGGTGAGAGTTCAGGACGCAATTGGAAAGTTATGTCCGGTGATGCAGAACTACTTGATTTTCCCGATAATAGCTTTGATGCGATTATAAGTGTTTCAACACTTGAGCATATTTATGACACAGATAAAGCTCTTTCTGAGATAAAGCGGGTTTTGAAACCCTATGGGAGGTTCTACACCAGTTTTTCGCCGATTTGGACATCTATTATAGGACACCATTTTGTTGCTCCAGAAGATAACAATTGGAATGAAGAGCACTTAGCTTTGATCCCACCATGGGGGCATTTGTATATGTCGGAAATTGAGATGAGGGCACACTTGAAATCATTGAATGTCAATGAAAGTCTAAAGGGACAAATCCTGGAATTTATTTACCATTCTAACATAATTAACCGCAAGTCTAAGACTGAACTTGTGAATGCAGTTCACAGATGTGGAATGGCAGTTAGGTTGTATAGTGAGCAAGTGCGTTTTTCGCGTTTTTCTATAACAAAGAAAAATGAACTCACACCTGAGATGGCCAATAAAATTATAGCAGCAGGGCACACGTTATCTGACGTTGGTGTTTCAGGATTGAAAATTTGCTTGGAGAAATTGGCGGCTTGCTGAAAGGGGCATACTATGTCAAGACCACATATTACTGTAGTAAATTATTATTCTGTATTTCCGTTTAATAATGGTGGCAAGTTGGCGACACGGGATTTTTATAAGGCATTGTCGGAGTGGTTCGACATAACTGTTGTATGCTTAAGCGGATTTCGCAGAAATGCACTGGTTCCGAGTCTGGATTTAACACAACACCTTAAAATAGTATCTCTCACGTGTCCTGGTGATTTAGAGAAAATGGATATGGAACTTCAAAGAGAATATCAAGTCAAAATGAGTTGCGAACCAACCTATGTCATGTCAATTGTCAGAGATGGCCACCACTGCTCTGAAATTGTGAAACAGTTGTGTGAAATATCAAAAAATTCTTCCATTATTATAGCTGAGCACGCATATACATATCATCTGGTAAGAGCAGCAGCCGAAAACAGGGCAGATATGGCGGTATGGTATCGTGCACAAAATGTAGAGTACGATTACAAATGTGCAACTTGGGGAGTCTATCAGGTACCAAATACAATATATGACGAGGTATTTGAACTTGAAAAGGAATGTTGCTGCAATAGTGATTTAATTCTGACTATAACAGAAAGTGATGCTAAACGTTTCCATGAACTTTATGATGTGGCTGATGAGAAAATGCTCAATATATCGGCAGGATATGATGCAGAAGCAATTCGCTTTGTCTTGCCGAGCGAGCGAAGGGCAAAAGCAGGAAGCAGTAAAAATTCTGGTTTATATATTTCAAGCAGTGCACAGGTTGCAGTTGCTGCGGCAAATCAAATTGCAGAGGTAGCACGGGATTTTCCTGACATAGTGTTCAATATTGCCGGTTCGGTAGGTACCAAGATGAACTTGGATTTATTGCCTTCAAATGTTAATGTGTTAGGTTTTATTTCTGATGCTGAAAAATCCAGTTTGCTTGAAACATGCGATTTTGCATTGAATCCAATCGTGGGAGGTTCTGGCTTGAACATTAAAATGCTGGAATATTTCGCATCGGGCATTCCTGTTATATGTACAGAATTCGGTGCACGCGGCATTACAGTTAAGGATAGTATTAACTGTATAATAACAGAAAAAGATGCTTTGTCGGAAAACATACGCCGCTTTTCAGTGCTAAGTGCCAAAGAATGTGATAATATTGCTAATAATGCGTATAATTTGTACCTGAATAGCTATACTTGGCGTAATTGTGCAATGAAAGTGATTTCTTACGTAGAGCAGAATTTGTCAATAGAGCTGCGAGATAATTTTGTTTTACCTTCTGAGATGAAAATTATTCAATACATAGAACAGCCTTCGTTTATTCCTGACGGGAGGATTTATATTTATGGGGCTGGAGAATGGGGCAGATCTTGTCTATCTTTTTTGCAAAGCAGGGGTGTAAAACCAATAGCATTTATTGACAAGGATGAAGCGAAATGGGGCAAACAAATAAATGATATAAGTATACAATGTTCTACTGAGGAAATTGTCCGAGATAATGATTGTATCATTATATTTGCACTTGCTAATTTCACAGATCCAATTAAGGATTTTCTGGCTATGGGTCTAAAACCTGACCATATTGTAATTGGCATGTACGGTATTCAATTATTCCGATTATCTGACGGAAAAGGTTGTGTTCCGTACCATATCGACATTGACATGCTTCAGATGGAGGTAGGGCTATGAAAGTCATTCTAGAAGCCCAGCACGCAGTAGGACATCCACAGCCGCGAGGTGTAGGACATTATTCTATTAATCTCATTCAAGCTCTGCTGCGCCGTAATATGTTTGATTACGAACTGACATTTTTTGACTATAATCGAGAGGTCGGGAATTTAGAAAGAGCAGAGAAGTATTTTGGCAAGTTCGGTGTGCCATTTAGAGAATGTAACGATTTGGATTACCGCATTGCATCTCGTGATGACAATGTATGGCTTACAAGCTACAATGATTGGACTCGTACAAGGGGAGGGGTTTACCATTTTACTAGTCCGGTATCAATTCCTCTGAAACTCGATGGCAAAATGATTGTTACAATTCATGATATCATTTGGAGATCGCATCCTGGTATGATTTCGGCACATGCATCAGAGCTGTTGGATATGTCGCTTGCACGGATAGAAAAGGTTCAACCTTATATCATAGCAGATTCTGAATCGGCTCGCTCACAAATATTGGAGTTTACATCAGTTCCTTCTGAAAGAATTAGTGTTGCCTATTTATCATATGATGAAGAAAATATTTTCCCTGACAAGGAAAAAGCTTCGTATATTGTTGAGGGTGAATATCTGTTATATCTCGGTGCATTTGAAACAAACAAAAATATTGTCAGAATTATTAAGGCATTTAATTCTATTGCTGACAAGTATAGAGAATTAAAACTTGTGCTTGCTGGTAAGCCTGTGTGGGACAATGAGTATTGGGAGCAGATCAAAGTTGCAATCAGTAATTCGCCATTTAACAAGCGAATTGTTCTGCCGGGTTATGTTGATATAGAAACAAAACGTAGACTTATATCAAATGCGCTTTGTTTTGTGTTTCCGTCAATTTGCGAGGGCTTCGGTATTCCTGTTCTGGAAGCAATGGCTTGCGGATGTACTGTTATCACAGCAGATAATACTTCTTTGCCGGAAGTCGGTGGTGATGCAGTTGTATACGTTAATGCTTATAATGAAGAACAACTTGCATATGAAATAGAACGTGTCGTGTCTTCAGAGAGTTTAAGAAAAGATATGATTGTAAAAGGATTTGTTCAGGCAAAGCGATTTTCATGGGAAAAGACAGCAGGTCAAGTTGAAAGTGTGTATCAGATGGTAGGTAATATTTAATGTCTTATAATCGCTTGTGAGAGCATAAAACAAATATCAAGGATTTGGAGCGTTTATATGGAAAATAAAGATATTGTAATATATGGAATGGGGAATAGAGGTAAGAAAATATTAGCTCTAATTGAAAAAACCCAATACTGTAATGTTTCATATGTAGTAGATAGAAATTATATGAATCTTTCGGAGTGTAGATATAAGATATTCCCAGTTGATAGACTTAGGATGTCTGAAGATTACGATTATATTATTATTGCACTTGATTCCGATGAAATAAAAAATGAAGTAGAAGAAATGCTTGTTTCTATGGGGATTGATAAGAAAAAAATCCTATCACACTATAAACTATCATGTACTATGGCTGAAATTA
This sequence comes from Hungatella sp. UBA5982, assembly GCA_002429965.1. Classification (GTDB taxonomy): domain Bacteria; phylum Bacillota; class Clostridia; order Lachnospirales; family Lachnospiraceae; genus Lacrimispora. The sequence goes on along the minus strand of DJBG01000129.1, from coordinate 15,433 downwards.
TAGATAGGGAATTCAAAAGTTGTTATCCGAATGTAATAAGTTTAGAGGAAGAAAAATATCAAAAGGCAAGGAGCGTTATGCCATTTGTCAGCGTTGAAGATGCACAAGGATACAGATGGTTGTTTGACAGCAAAGATACAGGTGGGATTTCTGATATCATGTTTAGAAATAAGGATGAATCTTACCAAAAAGATGATATTGACTTATATTTCTCTTTATCAGAAAAATATTACTATAAAAGTGGTTTACAAGAGGGAATCTTTCTGGATATAGGGGGTAATGTTGGCACAACAAGCATTCCTGTAAAAAAAGAAAGAGATTTCATTACAAAAGTAGTTGCGTTTGAGCCTTCTATAGATAATTGCAAGATTTTTCGGGCAAACTGTGCTATCAATAATATTGATATTAGCAAGGACATAGTGCTTGAGAATATTGGTATTTCAAATGTAAGCGGAATATCAGAGTTGGCATTAAGTGACAATAATATGGGCGATCACAGAATACAATTAAATCATGACAAAGAAGTTGGAGGTAATTTTGAGCAGATTGAATTAAAAACTCTGGAAGAATATTTTTCGGGCCAACAAATGTCTTTTGATGATGTTAAATATATCTGGATAGATACACAGGGACATGAGGGTTTTGTCTTGGATGGTGCTAAAAAATTATTGCAATCTAGAAAGATTCCCTTATTAATTGAGTTTTGGCCAGATGAGATGCGAAGGGTAGGCGGTTTAGATTCGCTATTAAACTCGTTAAAGGACATATACACAGGTTTTATTGATATCGGCAAACATCGTTCAGGAGACGGTGTACGTCCGATAGAGGAATTGGGCATATTGGCAAACGAATACATAAATTACACATATACAGACATATTTTTGATTAAATAGGGAGGATTTTATGAATTTATCCGAGCTAAACAACTTTTTAAGTGGAGAAAGTTAAAAAGTAAAATAGGATTCCGAACTATGCAGAATTTTGATTTCAACATAATAACACAAAAAATATTCCAAGAATTGAAGTTAATAAAAAATGGATATTCCCATTTGATTTAACCTGTTGTACTAGATAACAATAAAGAAATTTCAACAAAATGTGCTATCATATTTGTGGGCATACAAATCTGAAAGGAGGCATCATTATGTTGAAGTTCCAAGGTAATCATACCACTACAATCGAAACTTTTGAAGAATTTATTTTAGCTGTTTTTGTTATGATTGATGATCTGTATAAGCAATTTGCTCCACCAAATATTTCTGCAAGGCAGCATGTCCTGGATGCGAAACCTTCTGATCCGGAAATTATTACTATCAGCATTTGCGGTGTACTTGCCGGGGTTGATTCGGAGAATGCTTGGTATTCTTTTATAAGAAAAATTACCGCCCCCTGTTCCCGAGTCTTTGTAGAAGGAGCCGTTTTGACCGGACAAGAAGAGCTCTTCTCCAGGTGGCAGAACTCCTTCGCCAAAGACTGCTTTCTTCATTTTCTATACCCTTCAGACAGTATTTCGTGATAGATAACTTTCCATAACGACGGTACTGACTATGGAAAATATCCATCTAAAAGGAGACCTATTTTGGTTATAAAGTATATGCGCTGATCACACTGGAAGGTTTTATAACAGCTTTTGAAGTGACCTATTGATCATAGAGAAGGGCTGCGTGTGATTGTCATAAATCAAGTGGATATCGTAGTACATGGTGTTAAAGGCTACGTTGGAGAAACTTTATCCCAGGAGATGAATGCTCAAGGAATCTGTCTGGTGCCTCGATGCGTTCCAACAGCAAGAATGATTGGCTAAAAGCAGTACGATAATTAATATTCCGGCTGCGCCGAAGAGTGGAAATGGTATTTTCCCAATTGAGCGGGTAACTAAATGCTGAAAAAGTAGTGACAAAAAGCTTTCAGGGCTTATGCACCAGGCTGGTAAACAATGTCTATCCTGTAATTGAAATAGCACAACGAGTTAAGTTAATAAAACCGGATAGTAGAGTTGTCTTTTACGAAGCGGGTTGTGTTGGTACATTATATAGAACAAATTAAAGATACACAATACTGCAATATAATTTTCTGGGTTCATATAAATTATAAACATAAAGAAAACAGGGAAATTGTGAGTCCAACAATAATTAATGAAGTCGAATATGATTATATAGTTGTTGCAGTTTATGAAAATGGTGCGAATGAAAGTATTATGAATTATTTGAGGTTAATAAGAGTCGTAGAAGATAAAATCATTACAGCGTTTTATAGGTAGCGGCGGATTACAATATCCAGAAGATGAACAAAGGAGAAAGGTACCAATGAACACAACAGCCCTTATTATGGCCGGCGGCCGGGGAGAACGTTTCTGGCCCAAGAGCCGTAAAAATATGCCAAAACAGTTTTTGTCATTGACCGATGACGGCAAGACAATGATACAGTTGACGGTAGAGCGTATATCTCCAATGGTAAAACTTGAGGACGTATACATCGCTACCAACAAAGAATATAAATCGCTAGTGCTGGAACAACTGCCGGGGCTTCCGGAGCAGAACGTTCTCTGTGAGCCGGTAGGGCGTAACACGGCACCATGCATCGGGCTTGGAGCTATGCATATAGCTAAAAAATATGATGATGCCATGATGTTTGTATTTCCATCGGACCACTTGATAAAGTTCAACCAGATGTTTATACGGACTTTGCAGGATGCCTGCGAGGTGGCGGAAAAGAACGATAACCTGGTTACGATTGGGATTGTGCCGGACTATCCTGAAACTGGCTATGGGTATATTAAGTTTGATTCTCACATAATGGAAGGACATGCTTATAAGGTAGACCGTTTTGTGGAAAAGCCCAGTTTGGAAATGGCAAAGGAATATTTGGCTACGGAAGAATATCTATGGAACAGCGGTATGTTCATATGGAAAGTTTCCTCCATATTAAAAAACTTTCGGAAATTTATGCCGGATACCTATGATGCGCTGAAACGGATTCAAGATGCCATCGGCACTGAGCAGGAAGAAGCAGTTCTGGAAAAAGAGTTTCGCGGAATCCAATCCCAGTCCATTGACTATGGAATCATGGAAAAGGCAGAGGGTATTTACATTCTTCTTGGCACTTTTGGCTGGGATGACGTAGGTTCTTGGCTTGCCGTGGAGCGGATAAAAAAGACCAATGAGTTTGGCAATGCGGTAAATGGGAATATCATTACCGTGAATAGTCATAACTGCATCATTCAAGGCGGAAAGAAGCTGATAGCTGCGGTCGGTTTAGATGACATGATTGTGGTGGATACAGAAGATGCCACATTGATCTGTTCAAAAGACCATGCCGGAGACATAAAGAAGGTACTTGAAAACCTGAAAATATGCAACAGGGAAGAATATGTATAGGAGATAAGGCAATGAAAAAAGCATTGATCACAGGTGTAACAGGACAAGATGGTTCTTATCTATCGGAACTGCTGCTGGAGAAGAGCTATGAAGTTTATGGTATAATGAGAAGGAAAAGCGTGGTGGATTATGGGAATGTGGAGCATCTGAAGGATAAGATTCATTTTATCTATGCAGACATGACAGATTTGCCTTCGCTGATTCATGCAATGAAGATATCACANNACAATCTGGCGGCTCAGTCCTTTGTGGGAACCAGTTGGGAACAGCCCTTGGCAACAGCGGATATCGATGCACTTGGCGTCACAAATATGCTGGAGGCGATTCGTACCATAAAGCCGGAGGCACGTTTTTATCAGGCCTCCACCAGCGAGATGTTTGGCAAAGTCCAGGAGATGCCCCAGACAGAAAAAACCCCATTTTATCCTAGAAGTCCATATGGAGTTGCCAAAGTATATGGTCATTGGATTACAAAAAATTACCGTGAAAGCTACGATATGTACGCTTGCAGCGGAATCCTGTTCAACCATGAAAGCGAACGCCGGGGTCTGGAATTTGTTACCAGAAAGATAACAGATGCGGTTGCAAGGATTAAATTGGAAGTACAGGATTGCCTCGAACTTGGAAGCATGGATGCGAAACGTGACTGGGGCCATTCCAAGGACTATGTAAATGCAATGTGGCTGATGCTGCAGCAGGAAAAGGCAGACGACTATGTAATTGCAACCAATGAAACCAGAACGGTGCGTGAATTTGTTGAAATTGCTTTTTCCCATGTAGATATTGATGTGGAGTGGAAGGGAACCGGCGTAGATGAGATTGGAATTGACAAAGCGACCGGAAAGACCGTAGTTCGTGTAAATCCTAAATTTTTCCGCCCTGCCGAAGTAGAGGTTCTGTTAGGAAATCCTGAAAAGGCAGAGAAAGCATTAGGCTGGAAACGGGAAATACCTTTCTCAGAGCTGGTAAAAAGAATGATAGACAATGACATGAAGCTGATTGAGAAAGAAATTAAAATTGCCAATATAAAATAAGTATTGAGGAGAGCACTATGAAGAAAGCATTGATTATCGGTGCTGCAGGCTTTGTAGGAAGCTATTTAATAGACCATATACAGAAAAACTGCATATGGTCTATTACAGTTACGAAGATGGAGCATGAAAGAATCTCCCAAACAGGAGTGGGCATTCGGGATTTGGACATTCTTGACTATAGCCAGGTGGCAGCTTTGTTGAAAGATGTAAGGCCTGACTATATTTTTCATCTGGCAGCCCAGAGTTCAGTGGAATTGTCATGGCAAAATCCTGGGATGACAGTAGATGTAAATATAAAAGGAAGCTTGAACGTCCTAAATGGCATTTTCGAATTGGATTANNCAAACCCCGTATTCTTCTTATAGGGTCTGGAGAGGAATATGGCCGAGTGAAGGAATCTGAAATTCCCATTATTGAGGATAACGCAGTAAGACCGGGAAATCTTTATGCAGTCACAAAGGTTTGCCAAAATATGATAGGAAGCATATATGCCCAGGCATACGGGATGCAAATAATGATGGTAAGGGCTTTTAACCATATTGGTCCTAATCAAACTCCCCAATTTGTAGTATCTGATTTCTGTAAGCAGATAGCAGAGATAGAAAATGGATCTCAAGAACCGGTGGTTCGTTTTGGAAATCTGGGTGCACGTCGGGATTTTACTGATGTAAGGGATATTGTGAGGGCATATGTGCTATTGATAGAAAAAGGAGTACCGGGAGAGCTTTATAACGTTGGCTCTGGACAGGCTGTATCAATCCGGGAGATACTGGATAAAATCATTCAATTCTCCGACACACCCGTTTCTGTAGAAATAGATCCTGCCAAGATGCGCCCTGTGGATGTGCATGTAATTGAAGCCGATATAACAAAACTTAAAAAATGCACAGGATGGTTCCCGGTGATTCCTTTGGAGACAACGCTGGAAGAAACTTTGGACTACTGGAGAAGAGAACTGCTGAAATAAGGAAAGAGAGCCTGAGAAAATGGATGAAAACATACTGAGCTCATGGGAGAAATGGAGAAATCAGAAATTAGCTGATAAAGATTTAACTGCAGAATTGGAAAGCATAAAGGGATTGGAGTCAGAGATTTTCGACCGTTTTTACAAAAACCTGAAATTTGGCACAGGCGGTCTTCGCGGTGTCATTGGAGCAGGAACTAATCGCATGAACATTTATACGGTGGCAAAAGCCACTCAGGGATACAGCAATTACCTAAAGAAGCGAGAGGATTTTCCGTCTGTGGCGATCGCTTACGACAGCCGGATAAAATCAGATGTGTTTGCTAAAGTTGCGGCAGGGGTATTTGCGGCAAATGGAATATGTGTACATATCTATCCGGAATTAATGCCAACACCCTGTCTGTCATTTGCAGTTCGGCATTTAAAATGCTCAGGGGGAATTGTGATTACGGCCAGCCACAATCCTTCTAAATATAATGGCTATAAAGTCTACGGAAGTGATGGCTGCCAGATTACAACGGAAGCAGCGGCTTCTATTTTAGATGAAATAGAGATTTTGGATATTTTTAGGGATGTGAGAGAACTGCCGTTTGAAGAAGCCTTGTCACAAGGAAAAGCTGATTATATTCGAGAAGAAGTGGTTAGAGATTATCTTAATGCAGTAGCTTCACAGACATTGTGCAAAGATGGAATAGATAAAGGCGTTTCCATTGTCTATACTCCTTTGAATGGTTCAGGACTAAGGTGTGTGACTCAGGTACTGAAAGACAACGGATTCACTAATATTTCTGTAGTAAAAGAGCAGGAAAAGCCAGATGGGGCATTTCCAACCTGCCCCTATCCCAACCCGGAGATTAAAGGAGCACTGGAACTGGGGCTGAGGGATGCGAAAATGCTGGGGAGCGATTTACTTTTAGCAACGGACCCAGACTGTGACCGTGTGGGAATCGCTGTGCGTAACCATGAGGACTATGTGCTTTTGAGTGGAAATGAAGTGGGAATGCTGCTTTTAGATTATATATGCAAGCGTAGGATCGCTCTTGGAATAATGCCAGACAAGCCTATTCTGATCAAGACCATCGTCACGGTTGATATGGCAAAAAGCATTGCAGAAAATTATGGGGTGCAAATGATTGACGTATTGACCGGCTTTAAGTTTATAGGAGAGCAGATCGGTTTATTGGAGATGAACGGAGAAGACGAGCGTTTTATTTTCGGGTTTGAGGAAAGCTATGGTTACTTGACAGGTGGATATGTGCGTGATAAGGATGGAGTGAATGCTTCGTTGATGATATGCGAAATGTTTGCCTATTACAAAACACAGGGGATCAGTTTGGTTGATGTGCTGGATGGGTTATATCAGAAATATGGATATTGTTTAAATACCNNTTACATAACTACACGTTTGAGGGCGCGGAGGGGCACCAAAAGATGCAGATGATTATGCAGGAGATGCGGAAAACGCCTTTGAAGAGGATTGCAGGCAGAAATGTAATTGAAGCGAAAGATTATCTTACAGGTATTAATAAGCTTCCTAAATCGGATGTATTAAAGTATGTGTTGGAGAAAAGCACCTCTGTAGCAATTAGGCCATCGGGAACCGAACCAAAGTTAAAGATATATCTCTCTATAAGTGCAGAGAGTTCTGAGGCTGCTGAAAAAATAGAGAGTTTTATAGTGAAGGAGCTAGAAGTGCTGTTTAATTAATTCAATTAATATGTTATTCAAGTAACAATGGCGGACATTTATCGCTGATAGAATGTATTTCTTCAGGTCTGGTATATACTGCAAGCATAGATTTTGTTGATAGAAAGGCCTATCGCAACAGATAATAATGAATTGTTTAAGTGTCAACGCAATAATTTAGTATCCAGAATTTTTGAAAATATCCTTTATTGGTGAAACTATTCCCCAGTGATGTAATCGAGTCTTTCCTGGAAATGTCAAAGAATCATTGGGACTTGAAATGCTTAGGCGACTAACGTAACTGTTAAATTATAGATTTCCTATCCTGATTCCGGCTGTAATCGGCCCCGTCCCCCCCTTCAGGGCGTTCTGGTTACAGCTGGAATCAGTTTTTTTATGGCTCTTTATGAGCGTCAAAAATCTATGCGCTTACCTTTCTTAAGATTCATAGAAATTTTCCTGTCAACTTTCTTGACAAATTCTGTAAATAAATGTAGAATATAGTAAGAAAAATTACAGAAAAATAGGGAAAAACAAAAAAACCTGTCGAAATTTAACTGAAAAGGGGTAATTTTTTTGTAACGAAGGATAATTCCCATATAACCAAGGGAATGAAAGTGAGGAACAATCGGATGAACGGTATATTTGGGAATAGCATTTCAATGGCTGAGAAAACTTTGGATTATCTGTGGTCAAAGCAGCAGGTAACGTTGAATAATATTGCTAATGGAGAAACCCCAGGCTATAAGGCCCGTTATGTTACATTTGAGGACGAATTCCGCAAACGTTTGCTGGCTGGAAGAGAGGGTACGTCAAAAGACATCGGGGAGGCCATAGGCAGTTCCAGACATTATGTCCATGAAACAAAGGATGAATCAGCAAGAATGGACGGTAATAATGTCAACATGGATGTAGAGAATGTGGAACTGGCAAGGACAACGCTTCAGTATCAGTATCAGATGAACGCATTGAATAGTGAAATTAGCAGACTTCGTACGGTTATTAAAGGTTAAAACGGGAGGTATTTGAGATGGAGCAGATGTTTATAAGGCCTATGATCCCAATGGAGTCCATCGGGAATATAGGAATCGAAAAGAAAGTAACAACCGGACAGGATGGCGGTTCGGTGTTTCGTGATATATTTAACGAAGCTATTCAGAATGTGAGAACCACAGATGGAGATTTGACGACACAGGAATACTTGCTGTCAACAGGCCAGATTGACGATGCACATACAGTGCCCGCGGCAGCAGCAAAAGCCCAGTTATCTGTAGAACTTTTATCATCTCTTCGGAATAAGGCGCTGGAAGCCTACAATGAGATTATAAGAATCGGCGTTTAAGTAGATAACAGGGCGGACGGATGCGATGGAAAAGATAAAGGAACTTTTAGAAAAACTGAATGATAAAGTAAAAAAAGCCATAATCATCGGCACTGTTGGTGTGGTGGTTGTGGCGGGAGCAATTGTGCTAGCGTTGTCCATGCGGGAGAAGCCTTACGAGGTGATGTTTCCAAGTGTCAGCAGCGAAGAAGCGAAGCAGATCATTGGAAAATTACAGGAAGACGGAATCGATTATCAGTATCAAAACGGTGACATTCTGGTACCTACGCCCCAGTTGGACACTACCAGGGCAAAGCTGGTTTCGGAAGGATATCCGAAAAGCGGTTTTACATATGATGTATTTAAAAATAATGTAAATTTGATGACTACGGATTCAGACCGGCGGAGGTTTGAACTGTATGATCTGGAAACCAGAATCGGTTCCACAATTAAGGTCTTTGATGGCGTGCAGGAGGCATATGTAACCATAGCTTTGGGAGAAGCCTCCAAATATGCACTGTCTGATGACACGGTGCAGGAGCCCAGCGCCCAGGCTGTTGTGGTTATGAAAGATGGAGGATCTCCGACGGAGGAGCAGGCAAAGTCTATCCAGCTTCTCATATCCAGAAGCATACCTGGAATGGTCATTGACAATGTCTCTGTATTTGACGGAAACGGACGGGAAGTTACCACTGGTTCCGATGATGAGGACATCAACACCGGCAAGGCCGGAGAAGAAATTACAAGGATGATCGAAGACCAGATTTCTGCAAAGGTCTTGAATATCCTTGGCCCTGTATACGGAAACGGCAATGTCCGTGTATCCGTAAAAGGCACAGTCAATATGGAAAAGCTGATTCGGGAGAGCATTGTTTACAATACGCCCGAAAAGATCGATGAAAAAGATAAGACCGGTCTTACTTCCGAGGAATCCATATTCAAGGAATATTCCGGAAGCGGACAGAATGCTTCCGGTGTGGCTGGTTCAGAAGCTAATGCAGATATCCCTCAGTACAATGCAGGAGGAACAGATGCCGAGAGTGCATATGGTTCCAGCAGCCTGACCAGGAAATATCTTTTAAACCAAATAAAAGAACAAGGCCAGGTCAATCCGGGAACCTTGGAAAACCTCACTGTTTCCGTAGTAGTAAACGGAACCGGATTCGGCAGCATGACCATTGACGACATAAGGGATCTTGCCGGAAATGCGGCAGGAATCCCTCAGGGAGAACGTGCGGAAAAGATAACAGCTGTGGCTGCCCCATTCTATACCGTGGAAGTACCTAAGGCACCTGAAACCCCTGTAGAAGCAAATACCGGCGGCATTTTGATTAATCAGTGGATTCTGATTGCTGCTCTGGCAGGAGTGCTTCTCCTTATTCTGATTATAATTTTGGCAGTAAGACACAGACGGAAGAAAAATGATCTTATGGAGGCCATGGAGATAAGCCAGGAAGATGTACCGGAACTGCCGGTAATGGAGGAAATGAAGGAGGAAGATGAACAAGATCAGGTAATTCTAGAACCTGAAGAAGACAGGGGAGCAGAGCTGCGCCAGAGCGTCCGAGAGTTTGCAGAGCAGAATCCTGAGATATCGGCTCAGCTGCTGAAAGTATGGTTGAATGGAGGCGGTAACAATGGCAATTAATCTAACGCCCGAACAAAAAGCGGCAACAGTGGTTGTTTCTCTGGGAGTGGATAAGGCTTCCAAAGTATACAAGTATTTAAGCGAAGACGAGATTGAAAAATTAACTCTTGAAGTGGCAAAGCTTGGACATGTGGAAGCAGAGCAAACGGAAGCCATTTTGGATGAGTTTTATAAGACCTGTCTGACTCAAAAGGTGGTCACTGACGGAGGTCTGGAGTATGCAAGAACTGTTCTGGAAAAAGCCTTCGGTGAAAGCACGGCCAACAGCCTGCTTCAAAAGGTTACTCAGTCTCTGAAATCCAGATCCTTTGGGTTTATCCGGAAAAGCGATGTAAAGAACTTACTTTCCGTCCTCCAGCATGAAAGAGCCCAGATCATTGCTCTGGTTCTTTCTTATACAAATGAGGAGATGGCNNAAGAAGATGTTCGTATTCGAGGATATCATTACCATGGACAACCGTTCCATCCAGCGCTTTATCAGAGAGTGCGATATGCGTGACATGGTTTATGCCCTTAAGAATGCAAACGAGCAGATTACAACAGTTATTTTCTCTAATATGTCAACCCGTATGAAGGAAAGCATCCAGTCCGATATGGAAGTTACAGTTAATGTACGCTTAAAAGATGTGGAAGAGGCTCAGCAGAGGATTGTCGGTATCATAAGGCGTCTGGAAGAAGAGGGCGAGCTGATCATCAATAAGGGCGGAAAGGATGATGTCATTGTCTAATATTATAAAGGCTGTGCAGATGGCAGATCATGTTCTGGATTACGGATTTACCAGGGAATTTGAAGAGATCAAGGTAAAAGAAAAAGGGAATCCGGAAAAGGAATCGGAGCAGGAAGAGTCTGCAGACCAGGGAAATGACAGGTATCTTCAAACTACTGAGATGTACGAGGATGCCATAAGGAAGTCCCAGATAATTCTGGACCAGGCCAGGTCAGAGGCGGAAGATGTCCTCAGCCAGGCTAAGTCTGACGGAGATAAAATCCGCGCTCAGGCCATGGAAGAAGGACGTAAGGCCGGATATGACGCGGGATATGAGGAGGGCTTTAAAAAAGCCTTTGAAGCTCATAAAGAGGTTCTTGAGGTGCGTCAGGAGGAGTTCCTGGATGCCATGAAAAACGCGATTGAAAGCGTTACGCAAGAGAAGGAAAAGATACTGGATAAATATATTGATGACTTAAAGAAAGTCACTCTGACCATTGCGGAAAAAGTGATTCAGACCAGTCTGCGATCCAGCGGTGAGATCATTAAACGCATGATCGTGGCTGCTGCGGGAAAGCTTAAAAAAACCCAGTGGGTGAAAATTTATGTATCTCAAAGGGATGCGGGAATGATGATACAGGGAGATGTGGGACTGCTGAGTGAATTGTCTCACATTTCCGGAAATATTAAAATCATAGCTATGGATCATGAGGAGGACGGAGCCTGTATCATTGAGCTTCCGGAGGAGATTATTGATGTCAGCGTGAATACCCAGCTGGAAAATATTAAGGGAATACTTAATAACGCCAGACTGTAACAGGAGGAGCCTGCATGTTTAAGGAATTGACGGATCTCATTACAAAGACTGAGACAATCGACCATATCGGGAAGATTGAAAACATTGTGGGGATGTCCATGGAAGCCTCCGGTGGAAGGGCCAGTATCGGAGATATAGCCTATATTTACAATGAAGACCGGCAGGAGCAGATACCGGTGGAAGTGGTGGGCTTTAAGGATGATAAAATACAGCTTATGGCCTATGAAAATATGAATGGCATTGCTGCGGGCAGCTTTGTTCGAAACACAAAACGCAGGTTGAAGGTACCGGTAGGAGATTTTTTGAGAGGTCGGATCATCGATGCAAAGGGAGAACCAATGGATGGGAAAGGACCTTTTGAATCTCCCCGGTACTATTACGTAGAAAATCCTTATATCAATCCCATGACCCGTCCGCCCATTACGGACAAGCTGGAATTTGGGGTCAAGGCCATTGATGGCTTAAATACCATTGGAAAAGGCCAGCGTATTGGAATTTTTGCAGGCAGTGGAGTGGGGAAAAGTACCTTGCTTGGCATGATTGCCAGGAATGTGAAGGCGGATATTAACGTGGTTGCCCTGGTAGGGGAGCGTGGAAGAGAAGTCCGTGAATTCATAGAAAAAGACTTAGGTCCGGAAGGAATGAAACGTTCCGTATTGGTGGTAGCCACCTCAGACCAGCCAGCTATGCTTCGTATGAAGTGCCCATTGGTTGCCACCACCATAGCCGANNATAAGAATCAGGGCAAGGATGTATTGCTTATGATGGATTCCCTGACCCGTTTTGCCATGGCACAGAGAGAGATTGGGCTTGCAATCGGAGAGCCTCCGGTGGCAAGAGGCTATACTCCCTCTATTTACGCGGAGTTTCCCAAGCTGCTGGAACGAAGCGGTAACTTTGGAGAAGGTTCCATTACGGGAATCTACACGGTTTTGGTGGAAGGCGATGATACCAATGAGCCTATCGCCGATACGGTAAGGGGTATTGTGGACGGCCATATTGTGCTGAGCCGAAAGCTGGCCAATGCCAACCATTTCCCGGCAATTGACGTAAGTGCTAGTATTTCACGTCTGATGACCAACATCGTTTCAGAGGAACACCGGAAATTAGCTTCCCAAATCCGGGATATGTTAAGCCTTTATGAGAAGAATGAGGACCTTATCTCGATTGGTGCTTATAAAACCGGCAGCAACCCAAAGCTTGATATGGCTATATCCAAAATTGATAAGATCAATCAATTCCTGTGTCAGGGAATACAGGAACAGGCCAGTTATGAAGAGGTCATAAAGAAAATGAAGATGATTTTAGCATAGATGCTGAAAGGGGAAGTGGAGTATGAAAAAGTTTAATTTTCCACTTAATACAGTATTAAATTACAAGGATCAGGTCCTGGATAATTTAAAAAACGAGCACGCCCAGATTGTGGATAAGGTAGCCAGACAGGAAAAAAAGGTTGAGTCCTTGTCGGACCGGAGAAGAGAAGCCTGTGTCCAGTTTCAGGAGGAGATTGGCCAGGGCATTGCCGTTAGTATGATGCGGGAATATGAGACCTATATCACCTTCATGCATCAGAAAATTCTTGCCGAACAGGGAGTTCTTCATAAATTGCAAAAAAAAGAGGAACAAAAGCGGGAGGAAGTGGTGGAGGCCAGAAAAGAAGTGGTTTCCATTGAAAAATTGAAGGAAAAAAAGCTTCTGCAGTATAACAAAGAGCTTCAGCGCAGCGAGGAGCTGTTCATTGAGGAATTCGTATCCAACACGACCTCGGTTCATGGGAGCAGGTAATCCTGCCGGAAAACATCTGGCAGTTACCATAGAATCAAATGCCTGAAGGCATGAAAAGAAAGGAGTGAGAAGATGACAGAGATAAAAAACAGCAGTGTGGATCTGCTGTCCAGACAGCTGACCGGCAGTAGGAAAAAAGAGGAAAAGACGGCTGACGGCTTATCCGAGTTTAAAGCGATGCTGAAAAACGGCACGCAGAAGAAGGATGGCAAAAGCCCGGAACCAGGAAAGTCCTTTGAAGAAAAGCATCCTGCAGCAGAAGTTGCATCAGAGGCCGCTGCTCTGGCTGCTGCGGCCGAAATGGCGAAAGTGCAGGTGCCGGAGGAAAAGTTTCAAATGGCCGGACAGGAACCAGAGGCCCAAATGATGGAAG
>DJBG01000129.1:0-1665 GCA_002429965.1 Hungatella sp. UBA5982 | reverse complement strand
CCGGATGCAATGGCAACAATGCAAAAAACAGGGAAAAAGGAACCTGTAATTCAGAATATAGCCGGACAGAACCCGGAAGCAGCTGTAAACCCAAATGGGAAAAAGGATGTTTTATCGGAGCAGCCTTTTGTGAAAGCAGCAGAGACAGTTTCTGGTTTGGCAGAAGAGGAACCGGCTGCGATACTTCCCAGGAGCAATTCTCAGGAAAAACCAGGTCCTGTGGAAGAAGACCAGGACAATATCGGGAAAAGTCTTCCGGAAAAGCCCTTTGAGCCAGAACGTCTCTGGAATGGCCATCTTGTAAAGTCTGAGGAAGTCCATACGGCCATAAGAGCAGAGAATCCGAAAGAGCTGGAAGCAAAGCTGTCGGAACAGATTTTAAAACAGATCCGCGAAGGAAATGGGGAACTGGATATCCAATTGGAACCTCATAATCTGGGTAAGATCCGGATCAAAATTTCCTATGAGGATAATCAGATCAGTGTTTCCCTTCTGTGTACGGAAAGCAGAACCCTAAAGCTATTATCCCAGTCAGCGGGCGATTTAGGTTCCATTCTGGAAACTAATTTAGAACGGCCCTTCCAGGTTCTGGTAGACAAGCATGAGCCAGATTACTTAAACCAGCAGCAGGAGCAGGGCGGCAGACAGGAACAGCGTGGACAGCAACAGGAAAGCCAGAGGGAAGAAAACCGCGAGGATTTTATACAAAAGCTGAGGCTCGGAATTTTTGAGTCAGAAAGCGCTGAAGAAAGCGGCGCTGGTTACAGATAAGGAGACAAACAATGTCAAATGTAAATGGAGTGAATTCATATAATTCACTGGAAGCTTTTGCGGACAGAGCGAAATCCACCAGTAACAGTGAATTAACAACAGAGGGATTTTTCAAGCTTTTGGCAGCACAGCTTCAAAATCAGGACATGTCAAACCCAATGGATAACTCGGAGATGATGACTCAGATGACTCAGATCGCCATGATGCAGGCCATGAACAACTTCTCCACAGCAATGGGAGATTTTGCCCAGGTCAATACAATCAATTATGGAACCTCCATGATGGGAAAAGAAGTTATGGTTGCAGTCCAGGAGAAAAACGGGTCAGTTAAAAAAATCACGGGAACTGTGACGAGAGTCGATATTTTTGGTGGTGTGCCAACTCTTTATATCGACGACGATGATAAGACAGGCTATCCGGTTTCCAGCATCATGTCTGTTTATGAAAAAGGGCATAAACCTCCGGAAGAATCAGGTGAGACAGGCAAGGACGATGAAGTCAAGGAGCCGGGTACAGATAATAATGTCGATGGAGCCGGGGATCCGGATACAGATAACAAAACCGATGCCAGTACCGATTAGAATGCGAAGGTGATGATCAATGCTAGGCAAAATAAATCAGCATGAGGAATTAAGGCAGCTAAAGCTGCGGAATGCTGCTGCAATATCAAAACCGTCAGGCAGCTTTAATGAGATACTTCAAAGCAGGATTGACAAAAAGGAAGAGCTCCAGTTTTCCCGCCATGCTGCAGAGCGGGTCAATCAGCGCGGAATTGAAATGTCGGATTCATTTTTACAAGATCTGCAGTCCGCAGTGGAAAAAGCCCGTTCCAAAGGTGCAAAGGATGTGGTGGTTATCAGTGACAGGGGAGCGTTTATTGTAAATGTACACAAT
>DJBG01000038.1:6091-12323 GCA_002429965.1 Hungatella sp. UBA5982 | reverse complement strand
GTGTGCATAAAAGGGAATTTGCAGAACCTCCCATTGCCCGGAGTACACTCACCTTAGCGCCTGCATGCTCGGCAACCTCCAGATTATGCTTTAAGGACATGGCAACGCCTTCCATGGCTGCACGGATTAAATGCCCTTTTGTCTTGCTGAAATCCAGGCCATAATAAACACCCTTTGCCTTTGGGTTCCAGATAGGAGAGCGCTCACCTGCCATATAAGGCAGAAAGATCAATCCATCACTTCCCGGAGCAGTTTCCTGCGCCAGATCATTAAACAAATCCAATGAGCTTCTGCCGCAGCGCCTGCCTTCTTCTCTCTCATAATCAGCCAATTCCCGCTCCAGCCAGCGCATCACTCCGCCGCCGCCTGTTGTACCGCCCTGAAGCAGCCACAGGCCGGGAATTACATGGTAACCAAGAATCAGCCGCATATCTGCCTTATATTGATCCATACAAATGCTCATTCCGCCTGCCTGCCCGCCCTGTTCCTGTGTTTCTCCCGAATGGATCACACCGGCGCCAAGGGTTCCGCAGGCAGCATCAAGACCCCCGGCCACGACAGGAGTCCCGGCAGCAAGGCCGGATTGTGCCGCTGCATGGTCAGTCACTGTTCCGATCACTTCATGGCAGGAATAGATCTCGGGCAGGATCCCTTCCGGGATACCCAGCGCTTCACACATTTCCTGATTCCAGGTACCTGTATGCATATCAAAGCAATGCAGTCCGTATCCCTGAGAGACATCCTGCGTCATTTTTCCAGTCAGCTTACATGCGATGTAGCTGTTAGACTGGAGAATTTTATATGTATGCTCATACACCTGAGGAAGATTTCTCTGATACCAGATGATTTTAGCTGTGGTATAGGATGGCTGAAGAGAATTGCCGGAAATTTCAAAGATTCTTTTTTCTCCCACCCTGTCATTTAATTCCTTGCAGATATTGTTTGCTCTGGTATCCATCCAGATTGGCGTATCAGCCAGAACATTTCCTTCCCGGTCAACCGCTACTGCCGCCCAGCTCTGCCCGTCGATTCCGATTCCGGCAATTTGCCCTGCCGGGATTTTGGATTGTTCCAATACCCCTTTTATCCCGCGGCAAATCCCTGTCCACCAGTCCTCCGGGTTCTGCTCCGCCCAACCTGGCTTTGGATAATAAACCTCATATTCTTCGCTGGCAGAGGAAATAACATTTCCTCCCTGGTCAAAAAGAGCCACCTTGCAGGCGCTTGTACCGATATCGATTCCCAATAAATATGGTCCCATATCATTCTCCGTCCTGTTTCTATTTTGCCTTATGGTCGCATCCGCATACCAGGATGCGGTTTTTTACAAGTTCCTTTACAGCCTCCATTCCAACGCCTCCCAGTTTTTTGGGATCAAACATATCCGGATTTTCTGCAATCAGCTTCTTTCCTGCATCTGTGTAGGCAACTCTCAGTTCTGTTGCAAAATTCACCTTGCACATACCTCTCTGCACGCACTCCCGGATATCCTCGTCTCTTAAGCCTGACGCACCATGAAGTACCAGGGGGATTGAAACCAGCGACCTGACCTCCGAAACTCTTTCTTTGTCCAGAACAGGCGTATCTGCATAGAATCCATGGGCCGTTCCAATGGCTATTGCCAATGAATCCACCCCCGTGCGTTCAACGAACTCCCTGGCCTCTGCCGGGTCGGTATTCGTATCTCCCTCGGCTTCCAGATCATCTTCCTTTCCGCCCACCTTACCCAGCTCCGCTTCCACCGTAACACCGCAGGCTTTTGCAACCTCTGCCACCTTTTTAGTAAGGGCGATATTCTGTTCAAAGTCCTCATGGGAGCCGTCGATCATGACCTATGTATAACCTGCCTGGATGGCCCGCACCGCAAGCTCAAAGCTGCTTCCATGATCCAGATGGAGGCATACCGGAATACCGGCCTTTTCAGCCTCCGCAGCTACCAGGGCCTGATACGTTTTCAAGGTTCCATACTTTACAGTAGACGGTGTGGTCTGAAGGATCACCGGAGCCTGCAGCTCCTCAGCTGCGGCAATGACCGCCTTTACCATCTCCATATTTTCCACATTAAATGCTCCTACTGCGTATCCACCCTTCTGTGCATCCAGCAGCATCTGTTTCGACGTAACTAATGCCATTGTACTTCCTCCTTAAATGTGATGGTTTTTTTGTTCTGACTTTAATTATAAAGATATTTCCCCAAATAATTAGTGCCTTATGAGACAACCCAAGGCTGATAATGTCGTGTTTTCGAACATCTTGACTTAGGTCTCCTCTCTTGGTAAACTGGTGATAGCAACGGAAAACAGGAGGTACGCTATGAGAACGGTATATACTGATCTGAATATTAAGATTACTATTAATGATACAACATTCCTTGTTCTGAACATTGTGTTCGAGCGCTTTCTACGTTCCATGCCCAGGCACAGCCATGGGAACAACAGCTACGAGATCCATTACATTCCCTATGGTCATGGAACTGTCTATATTGATGACCAGGTTTACGATATTACCCCTAATACCCTTTACATGACCGGTCCCCATGTGGAGCATGAACAGATCCCTATTAAAAATGATCCAATGACAGAGTATTGCATCTATTTCAAGCTCCAGAGTTCCGGTGCCGGGAATCNNGGATCGGAAACCGTGGCATATAAATTCCAGCATACCCATTTCTGGTTCGGTCAGGATACCCAGGAGTTATATCCGCTGATGCAGCAGATTTTCTTTGAACTGGAGCACCGGTATACCGGTTATATGATTCAGGTAGAAACTCTGCTTCAGCAGTGTGTGGTGAAGATTGTCCGCAATTATGAAAACATGCGGCAGTCAAAGGTACATTTTTCTCCGTCCAATTTAGTGGACAGCAAATATATCATTGTTGAAGAAAGTTTTCTTTATGAATATGAGACCCTTACTTTAGAAAACCTGGCCGCACGCCTTGGCTTAAGCATCCGGCAGACAGAACGATTTTTAAAAGAATACTATGGTAAGACATTTCTTCAGAAAAAGACTGAGGCAAAGATGTCCATGGCTAAAATTTATCTAAACGACGCCGGCTTAAACATTTCAGAAATTGCCGACCGGCTCAATTATTCATCTGTCCAGCATTTTTCCTATGCCTTTAAGCAGTATTACGGAATTTCAGCAAGCAATTATCGGAAAAACTGTCAATAAAACATGCACTTTTAACGGAAGGCGGTCAAGCCTCACTTTCAAAGTGCATGTTTTTCTGCTTTCTATAATTCGGCAGATCCAATATAGTCTCTTGTTATTCCCCATTTTCCTTGGCAGACAAGTTTTTATATATCACAGGAAATTAATCCCTAAGATTCATACATTTTATGAAATACCTTTTNNCTACGGAACTCATTATAAGGAATACATAAACACATTTAAATATATCCAGCGAAAATAAATAAATCATAGAAATCCTGACGTGACTCGCATAATTTATAATGCTTCCAAACACATTCGTAGATACAAATGCAGCAGCATATATAATAATCTGATATAAGTTGAGAACCATCAAAGAATCTTCTGTTTTCACAAGGCTGTGCTGTAGAATTGTCATCATAAGATATACACCAGATGCAATTACTCCGCTTAGCAGTGAAAACATGGTAACAAATACAACATTTATCATACTGCCTGAAAGATTTACAGGGAGCATGATTAAAACCACCATATATATTAAATACAGCCTGCATATGTATCTGCTTCCCTTTTGTAAATTCCTATCTAGGACCCTGCCCATTAATGGAAGGATCAATGTTCCACCTAAATTGTTTAATGTTATATATAATGATACCAGCTTTGAGGAATATCCCAGCACTGTTTTAAGATAAACTACATTCAGCGTAAATCCAATGCACAGAAATAACAGGTCTAAAATAAGCGCCCATAGTATTTTCTTATTATCACTTAGCTGCTGCAAGAATGGTCTGCTAATTTTATTGCCATCATTATTATCTATGATAATCTGTTTCCTGCTTATTTTTCTGATTGCATAAAACTGTAATGAAAGGCCAAATAATGATACGTACAATAGTACTTTGTATTGAAAGCTGTTCATAACATCACCAACAAAGAAAGTCAGGAGAAAAACAAATATTGTGTTCAGTGACNNCATAAATACGAACCGCATACGGCTAAAGAACTGACCTCTGTCTCTAATTGTTGTAATTTCCCTCATTAAAGGCTGCCAGCATATACCAACGCCATATTCTGCGGAAATCTGATAAATAATTATTAAAGCAGTATATTTCCAGACCCCCAGCAAGTTCCATGGAACAGATAATAGTACTGCTATAAAAATTACTTTTACAATAATACTGATTTCTATCATTTTCACTTTACTCCCCCCTCTCAAGACGAATATCAGCGGAAGCCTCACCAATGCAACCAAAGGTATTAATGATAAAATAAAGGTGATATTTTCAATCTTAAATAAAAGAATATCGGTTAGAAACAGCACCATAATATCACCTGTCAGTGTGTTCGTAATTATCTGGTTAAAAGAGTTAAAGATAATCGCCTGCTTCTGGCAATATTTTTTCTCACTATTAACACCAATGTCTTCCATTCTTCTCCTTTCTATTGCCATCCCTCTTATTTTCATATTCTCTGAAATACATTTTCCATTCTTTTTATCATTGCATTTCACAGAATACACGTTTTATTGACAAATCATTTGAAACTATTATAATAATATTAATGTTAAAAAAATATCCATATATTGATTGTTTTTATCATTAAATTGAGGTGCCTATGCAAATTTCAGTTGATCATCAACATAGAGAGTTAAAAATGCATGGATCAAAAGAATATCCCATTTTAATCAGTAAAGAAGTGCTGTCCAGATATGACAGAGGTTATTTTCTGGATCATTGGCATCCAGAAATAGAATTCACCTATATTATAGAAGGTGAAATTCTATATACAATCAATGGTATTGAACTTCTATTAAAAAAGGGACAGGGAATCTTCTGTAATCAAAACATGATGCATAGCGGGAAAATGCATAACAGGCAAGAATGTAAGTATTTATCCATCACATTCTTACCTAAGCTCATTTATGGCTTTGAATTAAGTCGTATTAAAACAAAATATCTAGATGAAATCGTTAAAAACCCGTTTTTCTCTCACCTTTTGCTGCTAGACAATGACCAAGGTGCAAGAAATATCTTGGAAATTTTATCAGGGATTAATACTTTGCAATTAATCAATAAAGAAATCAATGAATTAAAACTGCTTACACTTTTAACCTCCATATGGATGAATTTATATGATTGCTTTGAAAAATCAAAAGATGAATTATCAGTAAGTTCTTATAATGAAAAGGAGCTGAATCGGCTAAAGAAAATATTAGAATACATACATAATAATTATGGCAATAAGATATCTTTAGAAGAGATCGCCGGTACCATAAACATTTGTACAAATGAATGTTGCCGATTCTTTAAGAAATATATGAATGCAACGATAAGTGCCTATATATTAGACTATAGAATTGAAAAAAGTCTATACCTATTAGATAATACAGATTTAAGTATTACAGAATTAGCCCATAATATAGGTTTTTCCAGTGGAAGCTATTATACACAGGTTTTTCGTAAGAAAATGGGATTTACTCCCATTCAATATAGGAATAGAAAAAATGATCATATATAAAAAAGCGATTCTTCATGGTTTTTATGATGTGACCCCAATAAGTTGGATTTTTTGGTCTAACTTATTGAGGTCAGTTCATTATTATCATTGCAGAACCGCTTTTTTATTTTACAGCTTAATTTTATATTTTAAAGGAATAATAATACGACTTCCCCTTTTCCGTCAGCCGCCGGATATCCACCTTAAAGATATCACTGATACAGCTATGTACCCTGTGGTCCGAAGCTTCCTCATAAGCAACCACCCTCCCATTTTCCATCACAGCCAGCCGGTCTGAATAATTGAGAGCCAGATTGAGATCATGCAAAACCAGAACAATGGTTTTTCCAAGTTTCCTGTTTAAACTGCTGATAAGCTCCATAATTTCATAGGAAACATTAATATCAAGATAAGTTGTGGGTTCATCCAGAATAATAACCGGCGTATCCTGAGCCAGCACCATGGCAAGAAAAACACGCTGACGCTCTCCTCCGGAAAGCTGACGCACATTTTTATTTCGAAGAAACTGGCAGCATGTCATTTTCATGGCATATTCCGTCAGCCGTTTATCCTCGGCAGAAGAGAA
>DJBG01000038.1:0-6048 GCA_002429965.1 Hungatella sp. UBA5982 | reverse complement strand
AACGGCCCTCCCAAAAAGGACATCAAAATACCCACCGGCAGTTCATAGGGCAGGAATAAGGTTCTGGCCAGCAAATCGCACAAAATTACGAATATGCCACCTGTCAGAGCGCTTGCAGGGATGACAAACCGGTTGTCCTGGCCGATCATTAATTTCACCCCATGGGGAACCAGAAGACCTACAAAACCGATCATCCCGGCAAAGCTGACGGCCGCACCTGCAAGTATGGCTGCAATGGCCAAATAGACGCATCGGCCGGCATTTACATTCATGCCCAGGGTTTTTGCGCTGTCTGCCCCAAGATTTAAAATGTTTAAACCCTTGGAACAAAGCAGCGCCAGAAAAAAGCCTGCGGCAATAAAAACCGAAGGATAGACAAGAACATTTGAAGTAACAGAGGAAAGTCCTCCAACCAGAAAATTTCCTGCACCTACGTAGGCATCCGGATATAAAATCATAACCGTATTCATTCCTGCACTAAAAATACTGTTAACCGCAAAGCCTGTTAAAACCAGCATGACCCTTGACAATCTGCCGGTCATGGTAATGGCAAGAACCAGCATACAGGCAAGGAGCGCACCGGAAAATGCCGACAAGGGCAGGAAAAGCGGATCTGCCGGAAGAAATGCAGATGCCAGCAGAACGAAAAGTCCGGCTCCTGCATTAACGCCTATGATATTAGGACTTGCCAGAGGATTGTTTAACACGGACTGAATGATCGCACCGGATACTGCAAGTGCGCTTCCTGAAAGCAGGGCAGCTGTGACTCTCGGCAGGCGTACCGTAAGGAGAATCCGGTATAAAAAATCATCAGGCTCTCCTGCAGACAGGGTAGCAACAAGAACAGATGGCCGGATGTTACAGGTTCCAAGACACAATCCCAGAAAAATCGAAACCGCAAGCCCTGCAACTGACAAAAGGATAAGCAGCCGCGCCTTATTATTCCTTCCCATAAAGTATCTCCGAAAGGTATTGATAGCTTTCTCCCCATTTACCATTGGGTTTATAAAGGAACTTTTCCTTTGGCAACAGGATGTAACGGTTATTTTTAACGGCATTAAGGCCATTCCATACCGGATTCTTTTCAATGCTTTCCTTTAAATTCTTCATGGCAAGAGCATCGTCATTTCCCATGGGAATCACAAAAATATAATCAGGATCTTCTTTTACGATGCTTTCCATGCTGAACTCCTTTAACAGGCTCTGATTCTCGTCGGCTATATTTTTACAACCAAGATCATTTAACATTTTTCCTGTCATGGTCTTGGAATTCTGCGCCACCGCTCCCCCGGAATAAGTAATGAGAAGTAAAACAGAAGGAGGCTCCTTGGCTTTTGCTCCGGAAAGAATTTCCTCAATCTCTGTTTTCACAGACAACCCATTTTTTTCATACATCTCTTTTCTCCCGGTTATTTCCGTACAGGTTTTAAGCATGGACAAATAATCTTCAAAATATGTCACTTTAAAATAGGCAGCCGTAATGCCCGACTGTTTCAAAACCTCTTTGAGCGCTGCATGCTCCTTGGTTTCTGATGACAATAGAACCAGATCCGGGTTTAAGGCTATAATTTTTTCTACATTGGGACTGTTATATTTCCCTACGGAAACAGTTTCCTCCGAAAGTTCCAGCCCTCTTTCATCAAATGCATCGTCCGTAACACCGGCAAGCCTGCCTCCGGCTGACAACCAGACTTCTGCAAAGCTCCCCATCAAAGCCACCACACGCTCTGGTTTCCGGACTGTCACCTCCTGTCCAAGGGCATCGGTAAAGCAGTATCCCTCCTGTGTCACAGAAACCGGTTCCCCTGTCCTTTTGCCGCACCCGGCAAGCATATTAACCAGCATAAAAATCATCACTGCATACACCATGGTTTTTTTCTTCAATTTATCAAGGCACCTTCTTTGCATAATTGTTTTCCATAAGCGCAATAGCTGTCTTCCGCCATATAATCGCCGCCATTATAATATCCTGCCCGCGCACGGCAGCCTCCGCACTCTTTCCCGTAGATGCAGTCACGGCATGTCCCCTTATAATCCCGGGTGCGCAGGGTTTTAAACAGGCTGCTGTTTTTCCATATTNNCTCCTGCTTCCTCAACCATATAGGCACAGGGACGGACCTTTCCAACGGGGCTTACTACGCAATAGGAAAGTCCGGCCAGACATCCTCTGGTAAAGCGGGTATCTACTTCCATCTCCTTTGCCACCCTTGTAAATTGAGGGGCACAGGTGGGTTTGATATCAATGGGAACATCCTTCTGCTTCTTCATAATGGTCTGCAAAAGCCTTTCGTACTCCATGACTTTCAGCGAGGTTTCTTCTAAATATCTCCCTCTGCCAACCGGAATCAGGAAAAACAGGTAATTGGCTACAGCACCTGATTTCACGCTGAAATCAATAATATCTTCCACTTCTTCCTGATTCCAGTCCATGATCGTGGTATGTATCTGAAAGGGCAGGCCGGCTTTTTTACAATTCCTGATTCCTTCTAAAGTCAGCCGGTATGCATTTTCATCTCCTCTGAACCGATTATGCTTTTGTTCATCCAGGCTGTCAAGGCTGATCCCCATGACTGCAGCTTTGCACTTCTTTAAATTTTCAGCCGCTTCCTCCGTAATCAACATTCCGTTGGTGCCAAAAACAGGCCGAAGGCCCGCAGCGGCTGCATAGGATACNNCCCCTCCGCTGAATATCATAATGTGAAAACCGGCTCCGGCGATTTCATCGATCAGCTTTTTAGCTTCCTCCGTTGTTAATTCATCTGCTTTTTTACTTCCGGCATCCTGGTAACAATGCTTGCACTTAAGATTACACTGGTTTGTTGTCATCCATGAAATGATCATATGCTTTCTCCTTGTACTATTCTTTAAACCATTTAATTCATCATAATTCCATCAGCCCTTTTTCATTCCATAATTTTTTACTTTTTTACAGGTATTCAGAAAATAAACGTTGTTTTCAGTACTTTCCATAAGTCGTATCCATCATAAATCATAAGTTTCAGTTTCAAAACCAGCGGAAGCACTAATTAGTTCTTTTGATTTTACATGGTAAACAGGTGTAATTTTATGGTTTTTAATAAATAGTATCAATAACGAATCCTCATGTGTTGTAATTACAACAACCAAATGGGAAATCATATGTTATGATAAACATATCGAATAACCAGACTTTTATCGCATATAGAAAGGAAGAAAAATGGCACATTATATAAAAGCTACCGACACCATTTACGATATCACTGAAAAATACCCCGAAACAATCGGACTGTTTGTGGCAAATGGTTTTGAGCAATTAAACAATCCAATCATGCGCAACACTCTTGGGAAGACAGTCACTCTGGAAATGGCTTTATCCATGCGAAAGCTCAATCAGGAGCTTTTCATGGAAAAGCTGGAAGAAACCATTAAGCAAAACCTCCCGGACCTCACTTCCGGGCTTACCCCTACGAGAAAGGAAGAAGGCGGCGATATCCGCATTGAAGGGGTACTCCCCTGCCCCATTCGCCTTCCCCTTCTGGAAAAATTCGAAGCCTGGATGGCTTCCCAGAAAGATACCATGGACTATAAGGTAGACTACAACTTAAAATCTGCCAACCTTGGACTGGATGATGTAAAGGAACGGATCATCGCCGCAGACGGCAACGCTGATGCCTTATCAGATCTCTATCTTTCGGCTGGCTTTGACTTGTTTTTTGATAAAAACCTAATGGGACGCTACCGGGATTCCGGTACATTTGAAGATATTTCAGATATTAAGCAAATAAATCCCGATTTTGACAATGACGCCATTTCTTTAAAGGATCCCAGAAACCAATATGCCATCATCGGCATCGTTCCGGCGGTGATCATGGTAAATACCGCTGTTTTAGGAGATCGTCCTTATCCCGAAAGCTGGGCAGATTTAATGAAGCCTGAATTTGAAAACAGCGTCAGCATGCCTATGAAGGACTTGGACATGTTCAATGCATTTTTGCTGCACATCCATCGGTATTACGGGGATGAGGGCATTGCAAAAATGGGTAAGGCTCTTTTGCGCAGCATGCATCCGGCCCAGATGGTAAAATCTCATATTTCAAAAGATGGAAATAAGGTCCCTGCCGTTACGATTTCCCCTTACTTTTTTGCCAGCATGGCAGATGAGAAAAGTCCCCTCCGTCCCGTATGGCCAAAGGATGGCGCGATCATTAGCCCGATTTTCCTTTTGGCAAGATCAAAGAACAGGGAAAAAGTTAAACCATTTGTGGACTTCCTCTATTCTGAAGAAATAGGTGAAATCCTTTCCTCTAATGGAAAATTTCCTTCTACCAATCCGCTGGTAAACAACCACTTAAAACCAGATCAGAAATTCATGTGGCTTGGCTGGGATTATATTCACAGCCATGATATCGGAGAGCTTATTAAGACAACAGAACGGCTGTTTTATCAGGCAGCGGAAAAGGAGGCTTTATGAATCTGATTATTGTTTCAGGCCCCCCTTCCTCGGGGAAGACGTCTGTGATATTAAAAACCATCGCCTCTTATCAGAGCAGAAATATAAAGGTAGGTGTTGTCAAGTTTGACTGTCTTTATACAGATGACGGTGCTGCTTATGAAAAAGCCGGTATCCCGGTAAAAAAAGGACTTTCCGGCGCCTTATGCCCTGACCATTTCTTTGCTTCCAATATTGAGGAGGTGGTAAATTGGGGCAATGAGGAAAAGCTGGATTTACTCATCACAGAATCCGCCGGTCTTTGCAACCGCTGTTCACCCTACTTAAAGGAAATCAAGGGAGTATGCGTCATTGACAATCTTTCCGGCATCAATACCCCGAAAAAGATCGGTCCCATGTTAAAATCCGCTGATTTTGTGGTAATTACAAAAGGGGACATCGTGTCTCAGGCGGAGCGTGAGGTTTTCGCCTCCTGTGTAAGCTCCGTAAATCCCCGTGCCGTCACCATGCATGTAAACGGCTTAACCGGGCAGGGAGCCTACGAGTTGGGAAGCCTTCTCTATGATGAAAACCAGAACATCGAATCCGTCCAGGGCATGCAGCTTCGCTTCCCCATGCCTTCCGCCCTCTGCTCCTATTGTCTTGGAGAAACAAGGATCGGAGAAGCATTTCAGATGGGAAACGTTAAAAAAATCAATTTGGGGGCAGATAAGACATGATGGAATTAAGCTTAGACCAGCTTCTTAAAGAATATCCCTTTGTAAGCACATACTTTGAACAAAACAGGCTGGATATTGCCGGGTATGGGGATAAGACCTTCCGGGAATATTTAGAGCATTTTACAGAGGAAGAATTAGAGGATCAGGCCATTGATAAGGAAAAGCTCCTGTCCAATCTTCCTGTCTATTTAGAACAGATGAGTGCATTTCTGGGTCTTGAAAAAAGCAACCGGGTCCTTTCCATGACAATCCTGGCGGGAAATGACAAATCCGGTAATCCGGAAGGCTTTACAGAATTAACGGTGGAAACCTCTCAGATTATATCTATTGTAGGGCCTACGGGGTCCGGCAAAAGCCGCCTTTTGGCAGATATTGAATGGGCGGCGCAAAAGGATACGCCTACAGGCCGCAGCATTTTGATCAACGGAAAGAAACCGGATAATAAATGGCGTTTCTCCTCCAACAACCGGCTGGTGGCGCAGTTGTCCCAGAACATGAATTTTGTCATGGANNCAGATCATCCTGGCCGCCAATCATCTGGCAGGTGAAAAATTTGACTTTACCACTCCTGTCACCAGCTTAAGCGGAGGACAGTCCAGAGCCCTGATGATCGCAGATACTGCTATTTTAAGCTCTTCTCCCATTGTTCTCATCGATGAAATCGAAAATGCCGGAATTGACCGCAAAAAAGCGCTTGAGCTATTGATCTCCTCCGATAAGATCGTCTTAATGGCGACTCACGACCCTCTTCTGGCGCTTATGGCAGACAAGCGGATCATCATTAAAAACGGCGGAATCAGTAAAGTCCTGGATACCAATGAGGAAGAAAAACTCTTGTTAGAGGAGCTTGAAAAGATGGATTCCCTGATACAGAATGCACGTCAGGAGCTGCGTATGGGA
>DJBG01000240.1 GCA_002429965.1 Hungatella sp. UBA5982 | reverse complement strand
GAATGGGGATTCATGGAGAAGCAGGAATTGAGGTAAGGAAAATGATGACCGCTGACGAGATAGGAGAAACCCTGGTAAACACCATCGTTAAGGATATGCCTTTGAAAGACGGGGATGAAGTGTCCGTAATGGTCAATGGTCTAGGGGGAACCCCCTTAGAGGAACAGTTGATTGTTTACAGAAAAGTACATCAGATCCTGTCCAATACAGGAGTCAGCATAGTAATGCCACACATTGGGGAATATGCCACTTCCATGGAAATGGCCGGCCTTTCTGTAACGATTTTTAAGCTGGATCAGGAACTAAAGGAATTGCTGCAGGCTCCGGCAGAATCTCCATTCTATACCAATTCAAATAAATAGGGGGACTATTGTATGGATCGAAAATCAATAAAGGGAGTCATTGAGGCGATCAGTGCAGAAATGTCTGCAAAAAGGGATTATTTGGTGGAGCTGGACCAGGTAAACGGGGATGGGGACCTGGGGATTTCCATGGATGATGGCTACCGGGCAGTGGCCGAATATTTAAAAACTGCCGTGGAAAAGGATCTTGGAAGGCTGATGATGGCATGCGGCAAGGTATTCAATGCTTCGGCCCCATCTTCTCTGGGTACGATTACTTCCTTTGGCTTTATGGGCATGGCAAAAGCACTGAAGGGAAAAGAAGAGGTGAGCTTTGAAGCAGCAGCAGGAGCGATGCTTGCCGGAGTGGAAAACATCATGGAAAAGGCGGAAT
Organism: Hungatella sp. UBA5982; assembly: GCA_002429965.1. Lineage (GTDB taxonomy): Bacteria > Bacillota > Clostridia > Lachnospirales > Lachnospiraceae > Lacrimispora. The sequence continues at coordinate 8,562 of DJBG01000240.1, read as the reverse complement.
CAAAGATGGGTGAAAAAACCATTCTGGATTCCCTGTATCCAGGAGTCCTTGCCATGGTAAAACATGCTTCTGATCCAAAAAAAGCAGTAATGGAAGCGGTAAAAGCAGCTGCAGAAGGCTCGGAAGCCACAAAGCAGATGCGGGCAGTTCATGGACGCGCCGCATATTCGGCAGAGAGGAGTATCAGTGTTTTAGATGGTGGCTCTGTGGTTGGAAAATTGATTTTTAAGGGGATTGCCGATTATTATGGGGCAAAGGAATAACATATAGCTGTCAGGGGAGCGTAAACACCATATTTTCTGCCTTGGACTTTCTGTTAAAACAGATGGGCCAGGGCAGAATGCTTTTGAGGAGTCTTGTACTTGCTGTTGGATTATATTATAATGATAAAAGTTATGGTCTGAAACAGTAAGGAGATATTGCTATATGGAAAATAGATCTAAAACAAAATTAACTGATCACATTGGATTTCACATGCTTTTGGCAGCAACGGGCGGATTTATGGATGCTTATTCATACGTTGACAGAGGCAATGTTTTTGCCACAGGACAGACCGGGAATTTCGTCCTGGCCGCGATCCGGTTCCTATCAAAGGATTTCAGAGGCATGGGTCAAGCCTTTGTGCCCATTGCGGCGTTCTTTGCCGGTGTTTTCCTTGCAAGACATTTTTATTATGAAATTTATAAAGGGGAACATACCAATTGGATATCCGGTATTTTATTTCTGGAAATTGTGATATTGTTTTTGGTCGGCTTTATCCCCCATACGGTGCCGCATCTGTTTGCCAATACGGCGGTATCATTTACTGCGGCAGTACAATTTTGTACCTTTCGCAACTTCGGAGGAAATTTCGCCTATGCACCGGTCTTTTNNGTCTTTTGTACGGGAAATATGCGTTCCTGTGCGGAAATGTATTATGAAGGCTTTGTGAGAAAGAACGAGGTGTGCCGGAAAAGGGCATACCATTACACCGGAATCCTGACAGCTTTTTTCTCCGGAGCACTTATAGGAGGCGGTCTGTCCGTCTGGATTGGGGAAAAGGCGATCTGGATGGTATGTGTGTTGCTGCTGGTATCATGGAAAACAGTTGACATGGAAAAGAAAGGCCAAAAAACGTTGCTTATGCCTTCATAAACAGTGGGTTCACTGAAAGAATCCTGTCTTTATATAAAGTATCATTAGATGATGGTTAGAGTGATAAACAGATGTTTCTTGACATACCTAGAAATTCTATGTATAATATACCTAGAATTTCTAGGTATTATTTTATAGATAAGAGGTGAAATAATGGATAAGAAAATGATGGCATTTGGAACATCGCTGCTGATCTTAAAGCTTTTGGAAACAGAAGAGATGTATGGTTACCAGATAATTAAAGAATTAGAAAAGCAGAGCCAGGATTTATTTGTGCTGAAGGAAGGTACCCTGTATCCCATATTGCATAGTCTGGAACAGCAGGGGGCGATTATTAGCACTGAAAAAGAAGGTCCCAATGGCAGAATGAGAAAGTATTACATCTTGACAGACGATGGCCATCGGTTACTAAAGAAAAAGGAACTTGAATGGAAGAAGTATAGCAGTGTAGTGAGTCAGATACTTGGAGGTGAGATTCTTTATGCCGGATTATAAGAACAATGATGATGTAAGGCAGTTCATGCAGGATGTACAAGACCAGATTCAGTATAAACCAATCGTAACAGAGCTTTGTAATGAATTGTATCAACATATGGAGGAACGGCAGGATGAGTATATGGATCAGGGAATGGATCAGCAGAAAGCTGCCAGAGCAGCCTTACAGGATTTGGGCGATCCATCTGAAATTGGGGTTCGACTAAATCAGATTCACCGGGTGGAAAACCCCAGGTTTTTACTTTTTGGTATTCTGGCACTGGTGGTGATAGGTGGCATTTACCAGATTACTTATCACATCCAATCTTATTGGTATGCGGAAGGTTCTGCGGCTACTCAATTGTTATATCTGATTAAAGAAAATATACATATTATGATGGGTATCCCGCTGTTGTTTGCTGTTATTTATCTGGGATATCCATGGCTGATTAAGCACAGCAGCAATCTCCTGAAAGGTTTTGTGGTTTATAGTGTAATTGTATTTTTGTTAAACTTGTCAAATATGGTTGGTTTTACTCCGGACAATTTACGGTTTTATTTGTGGAATATATATATGCTTGAACTGCCCATATTGATGCTCTCGGTGCCAATACTAATGATATTTTCATATAAAATCAGAAATAAGTGGCGTTATTCTTTTCTGACTCCAATTGCCATATACGCGGTGATTGCTTTCTTTGGTGCTCTTCGATCCGGAGGGTTTGTAGGTTACACTTACGAAGTGATATTTTTAATTGCCTCCTTTTTCATGTTCCTGCTTATGGCATATAAACGATTTTTCTCAAAGAACAGGAGGAGGAGCATGATTGCGGTTGCATTGCTTTGCGTAACCGTTTTATCAATCTGGGGATATAATAAAAGGGGGTCTCTGGAATACTATTTTAAACAGTGTTTTTATCCTGATACTGTAGCGAATGATTATCTTTCTGATGCATATAACAGCCTTTTGATAAAAGATTTACTGAGCAGAGCCAATTTAATTGGGGAAGTAGAGTTATCAGAGCAAGAAATGATTTCTTACTTTGATTATAGCTGGTATTATGATGGGATCATAAAGGTTGATAATCGTGAATGGAGAAGGGAGCCGATTGAGCTTTCCGGACTGGAAGATATTCTGCCACAGCATTACCACAATAATTATATGATTGCATATTTTATTTTATCGTATGGCTGGCTCCCGGGAATATTTCTGATTTTACTCCTGACTGGAATTTGTTTTTGGCTAATTTCTATTGCATTGCAAATACGTAATCCGATGGGGCAGTTGACGGCTTTGTCCGCAGCATTATGTATTACACTGCAGGTGGTTTTCTATATAATGGGCAATTTGGGATACCAATTTGGTTACTTTTGCGTTTTGCCTTATTTATCTGAAGGTAAAGTAAATCATATTACCAACATACTATTGACAGGTATACTTATCTCAGCATACCGCTATGATAAAGTGATAAAAGAACCTGAAGAAAATGATGCTATGTCCTGGAGAACAGAAAGGATTTGAGTCATTATGATAATCAGTTTCCCGGTATATTTAAGAGGAGAAATTTCTGGATTTGAATAAATGACAACAAACTGCATTGTTCTGAATGATAAACAGTTGCTTTTGATAATGGCTATGCTATTAATTTATAAACGATTAATAAAACGCCATATTTTAATCATGTGTAACAATTCTCTCTTGAAGTTGAAATGCATAATATCCATATAATACTAAACGGACAACGGAGCATGAGCCTTAAATCATGCTCTTTTGTTTTGTAAATATATTCATAGTTGTATGAAAAAGAGCAAAAAACGCTGAATAAATAAATGCGATATTAGTATCAGGAGTCACCAGTACTGCTTGAAACAAAGGAAAGGAAGAAAGAGATATGGGGGGAATCCGATTAAAGGATGTGATAAAAAAGTTTGGATATAATATTGTAATCGATAACCTTAATCCGGAGATTGAAGATGGTTCCTTTACTGTCTTGGTAAGTCCGTCAGGCTGCGGCAAATCTACGATTCTGCGTATGATAACAGGTCTGGAGGAACCTACTTCAGGAGAAATTTTCATGACCATTACAAAATCAATGATTTAACTCCGGGTAAGCGGGATATTGCCATGGTATTCCAGAATTCCTTCCACACTTTCGGGCGGACAGCGGCAGAGGGTTGCCCATGCCAGGGCAATGGTAAAGCAGCCAAAGGTTTTTCTTATGGATGAGCCATTGTCTAATCTGGACGCAAAACTCCTCGGGCAGATGAGGATAGAGTTTATTTATATCGAATACATAAATCCTCATTTGATGAATTGATTAAGTGGCTATTGATTGCAAATTAGATATGGAGTATCCACAAGAAGTATGTTATACTAACTTTGTTTATGTTTCGGATACTCCTTTATAGGGAAGAATTCTGATGGATTATACAAGTGTTTTTTATGAAAATTAAACTTGGCATCATAATACCAAAACGCTTCATAACGGCATAATTCAGTATGGAAGTAAAGGGGTTTTTTTATCAGGAGACGAAGCTTAAAAAGCTTCTGAAAGACAACTTCTTTATATTTGTGCCCAAAAATTACTAAACTTTAAGAAGTTATAGTGATGAAGAAAAATTGTATCTCTTGTAACAACCAAACTAATAAAAAGGAATTAAGTATGAGAAAATTAGCATTAAGTGATGAAATATTATTAAGGCTTGAAAAACCTGCCAGGTATATCGGCAACGAAGTAAACGCAGTGGTAAAAGATCCTCAAAAGGTAGACATCCGCTTTGCCATGTGCTTCCCGGATGTTTATGAGATCGGAATGTCCCACTTGGGAATGCAGATTTTATATGATATGTTTAACCGCAGAGAGGATATATACTGTGAGCGCATTTTTTCCCCCTGGACGGATTTAGACCAGATCATGAGGGAGCAGAATATTCCTCTCTTTGCTTTGGAATCCCAGGATCCTATAAAGAAATTTGATTTCATTGGTATCACCCTTCAATATGAAATGTGTTATACAAACATCCTGCAGGTTCTTGATTTGGGACAAATCCCCCTTCACTGGGCGGACCGGACAGAGGAAGATCCCATTATCATAGGCGGCGGTCCGTGTGCCTACAATCCTGAGCCTTTGGCAGAGTTCTTTGACATGTTCTACATCGGCGAAGGGGAAACCGTTTATTTTGATCTTATGGACCGTTATAAGGAAAATAAGAAAAACGGAGGAAGCCGCCGGGAATTTCTGGAACTGGCTTCGGAGATTGAGGGCATCTATGTACCCGCCTTTTACGATGTGGCCTATAAAGAGGATGGCACCATAAAGAGCATGGAGCCTAACAATCCCCATGCAAAGGAAAAAGTGACAAAGCAGCTGGTTGTTACCATGGATGAGGCTTATTATATTGAAAAGCCGGTGGTTCCTTTTATCAAAGTGACCCAGGACCGGGTGGTCCTGGAAGTCATGAGAGGCTGTATCAGGGGCTGCCGTTTCTGTCAGGCCGGTAATGTTTACCGTCCTTTAAGGGAACACAGCTTGGAATATTTAAAAGATTATGCCAGCAAGCTGCTAAAGAGTACCGGGTATGAGGAAATCTCCCTAAGTTCTTTAAGCTCCAGTGATTACAGCCATTTAGAGGGGATTGTGAATTTCCTGATTGATGAATTTAAGGACAAGGGAGTTAATATTTCATTGCCTTCCCTTCGTATTGACGCCTTTTCTCTTGATGTCATGAGCAAGGTCCAGGATATCAGAAAGAGCAGCCTGACCTTTGCCCCAGAGGCCGGTTCCCAAAGACTTCGTGATGTAATTAACAAAGGGCTGTCAGAAGAGATCATCTTAAAAGGAGCGGGAGAAGCCTTCCAAGGCGGCTGGAACCGGGTAAAGCTTTACTTTATGCTGGGACTTCCCACAGAAACCGTAGAGGATATGGAAGGGATTGCAGAGCTCTCGGAAAAGGTGGCGGAAGTCTACTATGAGATTCCAAAGGACCAGAGAAACGGAAAGGTCCAGGTAGTAGCAAGCTCTTCCTTCTTTGTTCCAAAGCCCTTTACCCCGTTCCAGTGGGCGAAGATGTGTACAAAAGAAGAATTCTTGGAAAGAGCCTATATTGTTAAAGACAAATTTAAAAAGATGCTGAATAAGAAAAGCTTAAAATACAATTATCATGAAGCTGATTTGACGGTCCTGGAAGGCGTTTTGGCCCGCGGGGACAGAAAAATCTCCGCCCTGATTGAAGAAGTCTATAAAAACGGTGCCATTTATGATTCCTGGTCCGAACATTTTAAAAATGATATCTGGATAAAGGCTTTTGAGACCTGCGGCCTGGATGCGGATTTCTACACGGTCAGGGAAAGGGACTTAGAGGAAGTGTTCCCATGGGACTTTATAGATGCTGGCGTTACAAAGGAATTTTTAAAGAGGGAATGGCAGAATGCCATCAATGAAAAAGTTACCCCCAACTGCAGGGAGAGATGTTCCGGCTGCGGGGCTATGGATTTCAAGGGAGGAGTCTGCTATGAAGCTTAGAATTAAATTTTCCAAGCAAGGCCCGGTCAAATTCGTGGGGCATCTGGATGTGATGCGTTATTTCCAGAAGGCTGTGAGAAGGGCTGGCATCGATATCAAATACAGCGAAGGCTTCAGCCCTCATCAGATCATGTCTTTTGCAGCGCCTTTAGGAGTGGGACTTACCAGCAATGGAGAATACATGGACATTGAAGTAAATTCCATGGAAGATTGCAAAACAATGATGAGCCAGTTAAATGAAGCAATGGCAGATGGAATCCAGATCACGGAATGTCATATACTTGACGAACGGGCAAAAAATGCCATGTCACTGGTTGCTTCGGCGGACTATACGCTGACGTTCCGGGAAGGAAAGCAGCCAGAAGATCTTGATTCATTTTTTAACGGCCTTTCGGAATTTATGGAACAGGATCATATCCTTATCACCAAAAAAACAAAAAAGGGCGAAAGAGAAGTGGACTTAAAGGATTTTATCTATGAACTTTCGGTTCAGGGAGAGACTATCTTTATGAAGTTATCAGCCGGGAGCGCTGATAACTTAAAGCCTGAGTTAGTGATGGAGGCTTATTATCAGTGGCTGGGACAGACCTGCCCGGAGTTTGCCTTCCAGATCCAGAGAGAAGAGGTTTACGGCAACACCGGAGATTTAGAACATAGAATACTTGTGCCTTTGGGGCTTATAGGAGAATGCCTTGAATAAGTTAATCATAACCAGATGGAACGGCGCGGTCATCACCCTTTTCCAGTCAGGAAAAAATACGGTCCAGGTCGACATTGAGCCGGAAGAGAATCAGTCCGTTTTGGGCAACATCTATATAGGAAAAGTCAATCATATCGTTAAAAATATCAATGCTGCTTTTGTAGATATGGGAGGGGGGCAGATGGGATATTTAAGCNNGAGGATGCGGTGAAGACAAAGGCTCCGGTTCTCACCGGAAACCTAAATTTTACCGGCCGCTATTTCGTGCTGACCTCAGGAAAGAAACAGATTGGCTTTTCGTCAAAGATCACGGATCAGGCATGGAAACAGGAGATGAAGCCATTTCTGGAATCCAGAAAAGAAGAAGACTTTGGTATGATTGTCCGCACCAATGCCTATAAGGCTCCGAAAGAGGAACTGGAATCGGAATTGATCCAATTAAAGGATTCTTTTAAGAAGATGCTGGACAATGCAAAGCACAGAACCTGCTACAGCCTTCTTTACAGCTCGGCTCCTTCCTACTTAACCGGCTTAAGGGACAGCCTTAAGTCTTCCCTGGAAGCGGTTATTACCGATGAATCGGATATTTACGATGCTATAAAGGAATATCTCATCCAGTTCCAGCCGGAAGACTTAGGACTTCTTACATGGTACGAGGACAGCCTGCTTCCCTTAAGAAAGCTTTACCGGATAGAAAAGACCATGGAAGAGGCTTTGGGGAAAAGAGTCTGGTTAAAATCAGGAGGTTACCTGGTCATCGAACCTACGGAAGCCCTGGTAGTCATTGACGTTAATACAGGAAAATATTCCGGGAAAAAAGAACTCAGGGAAACCATCAAAAAGGTCAACTTAGAGGCTGCCGAGGAAATCGGGCATCAGCTGCGTCTCAGGAATTTATCCGGCATTATTATTATAGATTTTATTGATATGGAAGCAGAAGAAGACAGGTGTCTCCTTATGGAACGTCTGGAGGGGATTCTGTCCAAAGATCCGGTCAAGACGACCGTTGTTGAAATGACGAAATTAAATCTGGTGGAAGTGACCAGAAAAAAAATACGAAAGCCTCTTTATGAGCAGGCATTGCAGATGAAGGAGAAGGTTTCATTATGAAAATCATTATTGTGGGTTGCGGTAAGGTGGGAGCAACCCTGGCAGAGCAGCTGAATAACGAGCATCATGATATAATGCTCATTGATAAAAATGCCGATGTCATTAACTCTATTACAGAAAGAATAGACGTCATGGGCGTCGTGGGAAATGGTGCAGTTTATAAAGTACAGATGGAGGCAGGAATTCAGGAGACAGATCTTTTAATTGCCACAACTAATTCCGACGAGCTGAACATGCTTTGCTGCCTGATTGCGAAGAAGGCCGGAAACTGCCATACCATAGCCAGGATCCGCAATCCGGAATATCACTCTGAAATCAACTATATCAGAGAGGAACTGGGGCTTTCCCTGGCCATTAACCCGGAGATGGCTGCGGCCATGGAAATCTCCAGGCTGCTTCGTTTTCCGTCTGCAATCAAAATTGATACCTTTGCCAAGGGCAGGATTGAGATCTTAAAATTCCTCGTGCCGGATCATTCCATCCTTCATAACATGAAGGTGCGTGAGGTCCTTACCATGCTTCACTGCAATGTGCTGATCTGTGCCATTGAGCATGGCAATGAAGTCATCATTCCAAGCGGTGAATCCGTTATGATGGCCGGAGATAAGATATCCTTTATCG
>DJBG01000026.1:11455-11707 GCA_002429965.1 Hungatella sp. UBA5982 | reverse complement strand
ATACCATGGGTAAATACCATCCCCATGGAGACAGCTCCATTTATGAAACTCTGGTAGTCATGTCCCAGATATTTAAAAAGGGGATGCCTTTGGTCAACGGCCACGGAAACTTCGGTTCCATTGAGGGAGACGGAGCGGCCGCCATGCGTTACACAGAAGCCAGACTGGAGAAGTTTGCAGAGGAAGTCTATTTAAAGGACTTGGATAAGACGGTTGATTTTATACCCAATTACGATGAAACGGAAAAGGAAC
>DJBG01000026.1:0-11430 GCA_002429965.1 Hungatella sp. UBA5982 | reverse complement strand
CCCACTGGCGGCATCATAGCAAATAAAAGCGATCTGTCTGCCATCTACGAAACCGGCGTAGGAAAAATCAAGCTCAGAGGCAAAATAGAAGTGGAGCTTGGAAAGCGCAAGGCAGATAAGGATAAGCTGGTGATCTCTGAGATCCCTTATACCATGGTGGGCGCCGGGATCAATAAATTCCTGATGGATGTGGCAGATCTGGTGGAGGGCAAAAAGCTTACGGATGTAGTGGACATCTCCAACCAGTCCAACAAAGACGGGATCAGAATCGTCCTGGAGCTGAGAAAGGATGCGGATGTGGAGAGAATCCGCAACATCCTTTATAAGAAAACAAAGCTGGAAGATACCTTTGGAGTCAACATGCTGGCCATTGCTAATGGGCGCCCGGAAACCCTGGATTTAAAGGGAATCTTAAAAAATTACCTGGATTTCCAGTATGAAAATGCCACCAGAAAATATCAGACCCTTTTGGAAAAAGAACTGGAAAAGAAAGAGATCAGGGAAGGTCTTATAAAAGCCTGTGATATCATTGATCTGATCATCGCAGTTTTAAGAGGTTCCAAAAACTTAAAAGATGCCAAGAACTGTCTGATCACCGGAGATATTTCCAATATAAACTTCCGGGTTAAGGGATTTGAAGAGGATGCGAAAAAGCTGTGCTTTACGGAAAAACAGGCAGGAGCTATTCTGGAAATGCGCCTTTATAAGCTGATCGGCTTAGAGATCCTCCAACTGGAAAAGGAGTATAAGGAAACGCTGGCTAAAATCGCTGAATATGAAAAAATCCTGTCCAGCCGCAAAAACATGGATGCGGTCATTAAAAAAGATCTGGACAATATCAAAGCTGAATATTCAACTCCAAGAAGGACTCTTATTGAGGATGGTAGGGAAGCTGTTTTTGTGGAAGACGCAGTTGCCATATCAGAGGTCGCCTTTGTTATGGACCGGTTTGGGTACTGTAAGGTGCTTGATAAGAATACTTATGAAAGAAATAAAGAAACCATTGAAACAGAGAATCCTTATGTGGTAAACTGTTTCAATACGGATAAAATATGTATCTTTACCAATACGGGAAACTTGTATCAAGTGAAGCTTCTGGATATCCCCGGCGGCAAGCTGCGGGATAAAGGAACGCCAATTGACAATTTAAGCAAGTTTGATGGTACCAGGGAAGAAATCGTATACTTATGCCATGCACAGGGCCTTAAGGGCCGTAAATTATTGTTCTCCACCAGACAGGCTCTTGTAAAGCTGGTGCCGGGAGAGGAATTTGAAACAAATAACAGGGCCGTTGCGGCTACCAAGCTACAGGACGAGGATGGTGTCATCAGCGTTCAGCTTGTGGAAGGACAGACGGATGTGGTGCTTCAGACGTCGGCAGGCGTATTTTTACGTTTCCAGACGGATGAGATTCCTGAGATGAAGAAGAATGCCAGAGGCGTACGGGGGATCAAACTGGCGCCCGGCGAGGAGTTGGAGACCGTGTATCTTTTAGGAGAGGATCCTGTCATTCATTACAAGGAAAAAGAGGTCCACTTAAACCGGCTGAAAATTGGAAAACGTGACGGTAAGGGCAGCAAGGTGCGCCTATAATGCTTTACTACAGCATACATTTTAAAGAAATGTATTTGTGGGGCGTACAAATGTATTTTTCTGGCGAATAAATATTGATTTTTTTTTCACTTTGTTATAGGATAGTTAAGAATTTAGCATATGATAAGAATACAAAATGAAAAGAAAAGAGGAGAAAGCGATGGAAAAAAAATTACGAGTTGGCGTTTTAGGAGCNNGTTCTGCTGGCAAAACTTATGAGGAAGCAGTGGGTGACCGTTGGAAAATGACCACTCCAATGCCTGAGTCCGTAAAAAAATTAACTGTCATGAATGTAAATGAAGTGGAATCGGTTGCTGCCAGTGTTGATTTTGTTTTCAGCGCTGTGGATATGACCAAGGAAGAAATTAAGGCCATTGAGGAAGCTTATGCAAAGACCGGTACACCGGTAGTATCCAATAACAGCGCTCATCGTTGGACGCCGGATGTTCCTATGGTGGTGCCGGAGATCAATCCTGAGCATTTTGAAGTCATTAAAGNNAAAGCCCAACTGTTCCATTCAAAGCTATGCCCCTGTCCTGACGGCCTGGAAAGAATTTGAACCCTATGAAGTGGTGGCTACGACCTATCAGGCAATCTCAGGAGCCGGAAAGAATTTTAAGGACTGGCCGGAGATGGTAGAAAATATCATTCCTTATATAGGCGGGGAAGAAGAAAAGAGCGAACAGGAGCCACTTCGCCTCTGGGGAAAGGTTGAAAACGGAGAGATCGTGAAAGCCAGTGAACCGGTTATCACCTGCCAGTGCATCCGGGTACCCGTATTAAATGGACATACGGCGGCTGTATTCGTAAAATTCCGTAAAAAACCGACCAAAGAGGAATTGATTGACCGCATCGTGAATTTTAAGGGTATTCCTCAGGAACTGGAGCTTCCCAGCGCCCCCAAGCAGTTTATACAGTATTTAGAAGAGGATAACCGTCCTCAGGTAACCCTTGATGTGGATTTTGAAAAAGGTATGGGAATTTCCGTAGGACGTTTAAGAGAAGATTTGGTTTATGATTATAAGTTTGTGGGCCTGTCCCACAACACGGTCCGCGGAGCGGCCGGCGGTGCAGTTCTCTCAGCAGAGCTTTTAACCGCGAAGGGATATATCAAAGCCAAGGAATGATTGGATCATAAAGCTCCCGGCCTGCAGGGAGGGAGCTTTCAATAAAAGGTATATGGAGGAAGGAAAATGGCATACAAGAAAGAGCTTTGGGGAAACATGCCCGATGGAAGAGAAGTGCATTTGTATACACTGGTAAATAGAAACGGAGTTTCTGCTTCTTTTACAAATCTGGGTGCTGTTTGGGTCAGCATGAATGTGCCTGACAGGGCTGGATCAATGGTTGATGTTGTCCTGGGATTTGACAGTGCGGATGAGTATCTTTTAAATCCGCCTCATTTTGGAGCTCCCATTGGAAGGAACGCCAACCGTATTGCAGGTGCAAAATTCAGCATAAATGGAAAAGATTACAGGCTGGAGGCCAATAATGGACCTAACAATCTCCACAGCGGNNATAGCCGTCTTTGGGACAGTGAGGCAGAGGAAAATGATCTGGGAACCAGTGTCAGCTTTTCTCTTTTTTCACCGGATGGAGACCAGGGCTTTCCGGGGAATGCAAACATTACCGTAACCTATACACTTACTCCGGATAACAGCCTTGAAATTTCCTACCATATGATCTGCGATGCAGATACCGTAGCAAACTTTACCAATCACAGTTATTTCAACTTAGATGGACATGACGGCGCAGATGCTATGAAGCAGCGTGTCTGGATTGACGCAGATACATATACAAGGGCGGATGAAGGTTCGATTCCCACCGGGGAGTTCACCCCTGTTAAGGGAACTCCTATGGACTTCACAGTGATGAAACCCATTGAACAGGATATCAATGAAGAATATGAGGCGCTGATATTCGGCGGAGGTTATGACCATAACTGGGTCTTAAACCATCCGCAAGGTGAGGTTTCCCAGTGTGCCGCATCGGAATCAGATAAGACAGGCATCCGGATGGAGGTTTATACAGACCTTCCTGGAATACAGTTCTACACTGCGAACTTTTTAAAAAATGGAATGACGGGCAAAGGCGGAGCGGTATACGAAAAGCGTTGCTGCTATTGCTTTGAAACCCAGTATTATCCTGATTCCGTGAATAAACCGGAATTCCAGTCTCCAGTCTTAAAAGCCGGAGAAGAATATAAGACAACAACCATTTACAAGTTTTCTAATATAAAATAGAAATGAACAGATAAAATAAACCAGGGACGCAGGATACTGCGCCCCTGCTCTTTTATGAAAGGACATCTAGGTGTACATATGAATAGACAGGACAGAAAAGGGATCAAGGCATTATCTGCCTTGGGTCTGATTATAACAACCATCATATGGGGCAGCGGCTTTGTTGTGATGAAAAATTCGGTGGAAGTGGTTACTCCGGCTTACTTGCTGGCTTTACGTTTTACCATTGCTTCTGTTGCGCTGGTAGCTGTATTCTGGAAGCGGGTGAAAAAAATCAGTAAATCGGATGTGATGTGCGGGGGACTTTTAGGCGTATTTTTGTTTGTCAGTTATTTTTTCCAGACCTATGGGCTTAAATATACCACTGCCAGTAAAAATGCTTTTATCACCACATTGTACGTGATCCTGGTGCCATTTCTTCATTGGTTTTATAACAGAAAAAAGCCTTCCAGAAACAATGTGGCAGCAGCAGGAATCGCAGTGCTGGGACTTGCGCTGTTGTCCCTGGAGGGAGACCTTTCCGTGAATATTGGGGATTTGATGACTTTGGTATGCGGCTTTTTCTTTGCGTTTCATATTGTTTTTATTGATCGTTATACCGAAGACCATGATCCAATTACCCTGACTGTGATCCAGATGGTCATGGCCGCAATCTTAAGCTGGGCAATTGCTCCTCTTTTGGAAGGTTCCTTAGATGTAACCGTGATTGACATTTCCATGATGACCAGTTTGCTGTATCTGGGAATCTTCTGCACGATGATCTGTTTTCTTCTCCAGAATATGGGACAAAAGCATCTGACTCCCAATACTTCCTCCATTATTTTATCCTTTGAAGCTGTATTCGGCCTGATGTTTTCCGTTCTGTTTTTGGGGGAGCAGGTGACGATAAAGCTGGCGGCAGGATGTGTTCTGTTATTCGCCTCCGTCATCTTATCTGAGTATAAAAGGAAAGGTTCCGCAAAGGCATAGCTATGNNCATTCATGAATTTTAGTGTTATGGTGAGCAAACGCCCTGGTGAGATTACCATGAAAGCGCACTACTCAATGCATAAAACAGTCATTCATTTTATACCTTTTTATCTGGGTGTATAAAATTTCAACCTTGTGCATTTCAAAAATGACCAATATAATCTGAATATAACAACAAAAAACAAATGATTTTCAAGGTTGAGATTGAGGGGGATTAAAATGATGAAATGTAAGAAATGGATCAGCGCAATGATGGCAGCAGCATTAAGTGTATCACTTTTGTCCGGCTGCGGAAGCAAAGCGAAGACTAACACACCAGATGCATCTGGTGCAGCACAGGCAGATGCTTCTGCCGCTGCCCAGAACGAGGTCATTCGTGTATGGTCAGACAATGCACATGAAAAAGAGCTTCGTATGGAACAGATTGCTGAATTCAATAACACTATTGGCAAGGAAAAGGGTATTACAATTGAGTATACAGTTTATGGAGCAAACTGGGAAGACACCATAAAGGTAGCTGCACAAGCAGATGAGGCTCCGGATCTTTTCAGACCAAACGGTACGTTTTTGAAAGAATTTGTGGATTCCGGTTTTTTAGTCCCAATCAGTGATTTGCCAGGCAGCGAAGATTTCCTGGCCCGCTATGATGGGGTACTTGCAGTAAACCAGCACATTTTTAACGACAAGGTTTATACACTTCCTTACAACTTAACGACTACCAAATTCATTATTAATCGTGACTTGTTTGACAAAAATGGTATCAAGGATGCACCGAAAACCTGGAATGAAGTTCGCGAATATGCAAAAATCATCACTGAGAACGGTGGTGGTGAAGAGTTTGGTTATGTTTTAGGCCTCAAATCCAACTGGATTGCAACCTCTTATATTATTCGTCCGGCAGGCCAGAATGTAGGCCATATCGGATTTGATAATGATACTCTTAAATTTGACTTCTTAGCATTGCTTCCTCAGATAGAACCGATTATCGGAATGGTAAAAGACGGAAGTGTTTTACCGGGATCAGCAGGACTAGACGCAGACCAGATGAGAGCACAGTTTGCAGAAGGCCGTATCGGTATGATTCCTGGTGTCAGCTTTGATGTTGGTGTTTATAATGATCAGTTCCCGGCAAAATGTAATTGGGAAGTTGTTGATGTACCGGCTTTTGAAGACAGTGGTTCACCTTATAAAGAATTTTCTGATGCTACCTCTTTGTTAGGTGTTGGGAAAGCTGCTTTGAAACATCCGGAAAAAGTGCTTGAAGTTTTGAAATTCTTCTATTCTGATGAATGTGCAGCACAAATGTATGAAGCGTCACTTTACATTCCATTCCGTTCAGAAGCCATTGCGCTTGCTACAAAAGAACCAGAGAGAAAAGGCTTTAAAGAGTTTGCAAATGTTCCTGATAAAGTTTTAATGCTTCCTATGCCAGATACTTTTATTACCGTTGAAGGTACTGCTTACCGTGACGCGTTCCTTTCCCTGCTGTCAGATACCAATGCAGACCCGGTAGCCGTGATTACGGATGTTGAGAAGAGATACAATGATGCACTTGCGTCACAGGTAGATCCTGCAGTACTGGAAACATTCCGCACACCGGCAGACAGAGATATCAAGAGGTAATCATTTCAATTTGGAGGTAGGATTGTGAAAATAGATATTGCTGCTAAGAGCGCTGATATAATCAGAGAAGCAGACGTGTTGGTTGTTGGAGGCGGGCCTGCAGGTATTGGAGCTGCTGTTTCAGCCGGACAGGCAGGACTTAAGGTATTACTTTTAGAGAAAAACGGATTTCTAGGTGGCAATATCACAGCAAGTTATGTAGAGACCTGTAATTACTTTATGAAGAATACTCCTTTTCATAGCTGTGGCGTGTATTCCAGGATGGAAGCAGGATGTAGGGAGAAGTTTGGGCGTTCCCAGGATATCAGACCCAATGCTCCCCACCGGTTTAACAGTGAAAACTTAAAAATTTATCTGGATACTTTTGTACATAGTGCTGGTGTTGAAATATTATTTCATTCATTTGTGAATGATGTTGTATTAAAAAATAATCGGATTGAAGCGGTGATTATCCAGACAAAGCAGGGGCCGGTGGCTGTCAAAGCCGGTATTGTAATCGACTCAACCGGTGACGGAGATGTTGCTTATTCCGCCGGAGTTCCTTTTGAACAGGGCAGAGACACGGATCATTTGTGCCAGCCCGGAACACTAAGTTTCCGTGTGGCTGGAGTGAATGCGGCTTTACTTATGGAAAACGGCGAAGACAAGTTAGCGGAGATCGGCAGGAAATACAAACAGGATTACCGTGCAGGAAAAACAGGACTTACCTGTAAACGTCAGGATCTTCCGTTTGGAAGAATGACTGCAGGAGGCCAGATCAGCTATGTAAACTATCCTTGTGCTTATGGCATCGACCCCACCGATATCGCAGACTTATCACGCGGAGAAGAAGAATGCCGGCAATATATTTTGGAAATGGTAGAATATATGAGCAAAAATTTCGTTGGGATGGAGCACGTGGAGCTTTCTTCCATTGCCACAGAAATTTGTTTCCGTGACAGCAGGCGCTTTGTGGGACGGTATAAATTGACCATAGAGGATATGGAGACGGACCGCTGGTTTGACGATGTGATTGCAGTATATCCGCGTTTTTATGATATGCTGGCTCCGGATGCAGAAATGGATGGCGACGGAAGTGTGGAGGGCAAAGGCTATAAGGGACATATCTATGAACCTATTGAAGGAAACCGGTCATTCCAAATTCCGTACTTTAGCCTTGTACCAGAAAAGATTGATAATCTTTTGCTGAGTGGACGCAGTATCAGCTGTGACCATGTGGCACAAAGTGGTATCCGTGCCATAACTGCTTGTATGCAGACAGGTGAGGCAGCAGGAGCAGCAGCAGGTATAGCCCTAAAATCTGGTGTTGCACCAGTTGACGTAAATATAGCAGAATTACAAAATGTACTACGCACGCAAGGCGTTATACTACCATAATTGAATGTTATTTATACTTAAATCCCCCTACAAACGCTGCCTTACTACTTATAGATGCGGGTTTATAGGGGGTTTCCCTTACTTTGTGTATAGAGAGGTGATCGTATGGTTCAACCTAAAAAAAAGAAAATTTTTTTTAAGTCAGATACCGCACAAGCGGTTATGATGATATCGCCAATGCTCGTAGGATTTATTGTTTTTACTTATCTGCCAATACTGTACATTATAAGATATTGTGTGTACAATTATGATGGTTATAATAATTTAACTTTTATTGGATTGGATAATTTTGTACGTATTTTTATGAGAGACCCGGCATATTGGGAATCCCTGCTTAACACTGTCGTTCTTTCAGCGGGAAAACTAATCATCGAAATTCCTCTGGCACTACTTTTTGCAGTACTGTTAAACAAAGGACTAAAGGGATCCGGATTTTTCAGAGTAATGCTTTTTTTACCTACTATAATTAGTACCGCAATCATTGGTTTGATTTTTTCCCTGATGTTTTCCGCATATCGAGGAGTAATCAATACGATGCTGACGGATATCGGGTTGATTGCTGCTCCTATTGATTGGTTTGGTTCCAAGTGGTCAGCTATGGCAGTGTTAGGTATGGCATCCATATGGTGTTATCTGGGAATCAATATTATTTTCTTTTTGATGGCGCTCCAAAGCGTTCCGGCGGAACTGTATGAATGTGCAAAACTGGACGGAGCAAGTGCCTCACGCACGTTTTTCAGTATTACGATACCTATGATTGGTCCCATTTTCCGGATTGTGCTGCTCAATGCTATTATTGGAAGCTTAAAAGTAAATGATTTGGTTTTGGCATCCACCAATGGCCAGCCCGGAGGCAGAACAGAGGTAGTTATGACCTATGTCTTTAAATACTTCTTTGGTTATTCCGGACGGAGAGTGGAGGTCGGCTATGCGTCAGCGATGGCGGTAGTCACGGGAGTTTTCTTGGGAATTATCACGCTTATTTACTTAAAATCAAGCAACAAAATGACCGCAGAATAGGAGGGGAAAGACAATGAAAAATAAAAGACTATTGTCAAAAATTTTTATATATGCGTTCTTGATTGTTGCATTGGTTGTTGCGATTTTTCCTATTTTCTATACACTGATGGCCTCCGTAAAAAGTAATCAAGAGCTGCTTGCCAATCCAAGTGCCATTTTCCCGGAAAAATTTATTTTTGATAATTATGTTCAGGCCTGGCAGCTGGCAAACTTTAAACAATATACACTTAACAGTGTTCATATGGCATTCTTCATCGTTGTGGGAACCATCATTACCAGTACCATTGCAGGATATGTTTTTGAACGTGGAAAATTCAGAGGAAAAGATATGATTTTTGCATTTGTACTTTCCAGTATGTTCGTTTCACTTGGCAGCCTTACGCTTTACCCCACATTAATGATTGCGAAATTCTTTCATATGAACAAGTCTTTATGGGGGGTTATCATCATCAGAGTGCTGGGCTTAAATGTCAGCAATCTTTTTATAGCCAGAGGTTATATTGCAACGATTCCAAAAGAAGTGGATGAAGCCGCAAAAATAGATGGATGCAGTTTCTTTGGTATTTACCGGCACATCATGTTTCCGCTGTTAAAACCACTGATTGCTACGGTTGGTATTCTGGAGTTTCGAAATGCCTGGAATGATTATATGATGCCTTTAGTATTTACAATGGCAAGTCCCAAACGTATGCCACTAGTTGTAGGTGTTGTTAATTTAAAAAGCACAGGCGAGGCAGCCTCCAACTGGAATGTTATGCTTGCGGGTACCGCGATATCCATTATTCCAATGATTATCGTGTTCCTTCTCTTTAATAAAAACTTTATATCCGGACTTACGGCTGGTTCCGTAAAAGGATAATGAAATTTCGTGTGATCAGGAGGGGTATATATGGCGTTGACAATTGCATTAATGTTACTATTTTCAATACTCCTCGTGATTTTTGATCACAAAAATCAGTATAGCTTTTTGTTTGCCGGAATGGCTTCCAGCATCAGTTTGTCCATGATTACACTGCTCGTGGAGATTCAGCGTGTAGGCAATTACAATGTCAGTTCCGGTGACTTGCTTGGACGGTTGGATACTCTGATATTTATGGGAATAAGCCGTGCCATGCACTTTCCCATGACAACGCTTATGATGGTCCGGAATATTGGCATCTTTATNNATCTTTATATTTTTCTTGATGAACTTATTGTTTGTCCGTTCGTTTGCAAAGTGTATCAGAATGAGTTCACCGGTCAGGCACAAGAGAACTGTTGTTTTAGAGGTGTTTTTAATTTCATATTGTGTTGCTTATTTTGTGTTTTATCATCCTGAAGTAGGGTATCACATTTATCTTGCACAGTTTCATGCGCAGCGGGAAATGAATAAGATCTTTCCTTTATTTATAACTGCCGTACATGTTTTTTTAAGAAGTCTTGCTTATCTGTATCTTGGATATCCTATTCTGTTTTTGATCGTCAATTATAGAAAAGGGCATTTTACACTGTTTTTTGAACAGTTAGTCAGTCTTCTGGTAACGATATGTGTACTGAATTTCATGTTTGGATTTTTCTTTTTTTCAGACAATATGGTATTTGATATACAAAATGTTTTGCAGACCGGTTTTTGGAGGAGTTTAAAAGCTGGTTCCGTTCCTCAGTATTACGTGGTTATTTTACCTGCGGTTTCTTTTTTCGTATTGTTAGTGATTTCCTATCTTTTAATACGTTTTCAAACTACGAACCTGCTGTCATATATGAAGGAATATTATATCAAAAAAAATCTTCAGGAATTGCATGAAAACATGAGAGATGTCATGCATTCGGAAAAAAATGTTATTTTTAATCTGAAGATTTTGGCACAGGAAGCATTGAATTCTTATGGTACGGAAGAGGGCCTTACAAAACTGAAAAGAATCTTAGAATTAAGTGAAAGCCACATCGAATCTTTGACACAGACAATCAGTAATACAAAAGATTTGAATCTAAAAACGATTAACCGCAGTTTTTTTGATGCTATTGATATGTCCCTTCAAAATTCTTCGATTTCATCCAGGATACGGATTGAAAAAAATTACCTTTGTAAACAGGCTGATTGCAACTATGATCTTTACCATATGAGCCAGGTCATAACAAATTTGCTTGAAAATGCAGCGGATGCACTGGCTGATACTAGGTCGCCAAGTATCACGCTTACGGTGGATGAAAGCCGCGACTGGGTATATTTTTCTATGACTGACAATGGATGCGGGATTCCTCGTGATAAGATCAGTAAAATCAAAAAACCGTACTTTTCTACGAAATCGAAGCAAAGCAATTGGGGTGTAGGGTTGTCCTTTGCCTTTCGGGTAGTAAAATCACATTTTGGCCACATGCGGATTCGAAGCCGGCAAAATGAATATACCATATTTGAAATTCTATTGACGAAAGGAGCGCGGTGATTACAGTGGAGAAAATTAAAGTTATGATGGTAGATGACATCGAAGATATCCGCGAATATTTTGGGTCAATTTTGGAAAAAGAACTGGACATGGAGCTTGTTGCAAAAGCCGGGAGTGGAGCTGAATCCATTGCACTTGCCAAAGAGCTGAAACCTCATGTGATTTTGCTGGATATTTTGATG
>DJBG01000112.1 GCA_002429965.1 Hungatella sp. UBA5982 | reverse complement strand
GTACTTGCTCATAATGCTATCTCCCTTCTTAAAAACGATAAGAAACGCGCTTTCCTGTAAAAGGAAAAAGGGTAGGCGAATAAAGTCTCACATCAATGGACCATCTTCGCACCACCCCGTCATATGTGTAAAATATAACAGCTAGAAAAAAATTTGTCAATATTTTTATTTATTACTTTGATATGCTAAAGCCCGGATGGCATTTAAAATAGCAAGTACCGAGACACCTACGTCTCCAAATACGGCTGCCCACATGGTCGCCAGTCCGGCTGCCGACAACAGAAGAATGAGCACTTTCACTCCTATAGCAAAAATAATATTCTGCTTAACAATTCTAGCTGTTTTTCTTGCGATTGCAATGGCATCTATAAGCTTTGACGGTTCATCTGTCATGATCACCACATCCGCGGCTTCCACTGCCGCATCGGAGCCGATTCCTCCCATGGCAATCCCTACGTCTGCCCGGGCTAGAACCGGAGCGTCATTGATTCCGNNCACCAGTTTCCTGACTCCGGCTGCCTTTAGCCCTTTTAAAGCCATGGGTACATCTTCACGAATGGTGTCGGAAATGGTAATGGAGCCAAGATAGCGCCCTCCATCCGCAACATAAAGTGACGTTCCTGTTACAGGCCCCTGGTCAGTGATTGTAATCCCCTGCTGTTCCATAAGTCTAGCATTGCCGATATAAAGTTCATGTTCTCTTTCTCCGTCTTTAAGCTCTGCTCTGACACCGTACCCTGCAATTTCTTCCACACTGCCGATAAAACTTTCTTCAACAGGCTTCCCATAGGCTTCCTTTACCGATAAAGCGATGGGATGGTTGGAATGAAACTCTCCATGAGCCGCCAGCTTTAGAAGCTCTTCTTTTGTTCCTTCCACAGGATCCACATCTGTGACCCGGAATTTCCCTGTTGTAAGGGTTCCTGTCTTGTCAAAGACAACGGTATCCAAAGAAGCCATGGCTTCCAGGTAATTGCTTCCCTTCATGAGAATCCCATGTCTGGAAGCAGCGCCCAGCCCTCCAAAAAAGCTTAGAGGCACGGAAATCACCAGAGCGCACGGACAAGAGACAACCAGGAAACTGCAGGCACGGTAAATCCAGGTTCCCCATTCACCGCCAAACACCAGGGGAGGAACCACTGCCAGGATAAGCGCCAGGCTTACCACAACCGGCGTATAGATTTTTGCGAACCTGGTAATGAAGTTTTCGGCCTTTGCCTTTCTAAAACTGGCGTTTTCCACCAGCTCCAGGATCTTTGCCACCGTCGAGTCATCAAACAGCTTTGTTACCTCAACCTCCAGTACACCGTTTAAATTGATGGAACCGCTCAATATCGCATCGTTTTCCTTCACTTCCACAGGCATGGATTCTCCGGTCAGGGCCTTGGTATCCAACCCTCCAGTCCCCTTTACGACGATGCCGTCTAAGGGAACCTTTTCTCCCGGCTTTATTACGATTCTGTCTCCAACGGAAACCTCATAAGGGTCTACTTTCTCCTCTTTCCCATCCTTAAGTAAGTTGGCGTACTCCGGATTAATATCCATAAGCTGGGTGATGGATTTTCTGGACTTGTTTACCGCGTAGTCATTAAAGAGTTCACCCACCTGGTAAAACAGCATAACTCCTACCGCTTCTTCCAAAGCTCCTATGCCGATGGCACCGAAGGTTGCCACTGACATGAGAAAGTTTTCATCGAAAATCTGACCGTTTCTGATATTCCGGAGTGCTCTTAAGGGAATGTCATACCCTGCCGCCAGATAGGAGATCAAAAAGAGCATCCAGTACCAGGCGGTCTTTTCTTCTACAAGCATACCTGCCGCAAAGAACAAGGCGCTGACCACAAGCCTTATTGCCATCTGTTTCTGTTTCTTTGTCATAGCCTCTCCTTTTCTATTACCGTAATACCTTAAATTCTGCTTCCGGCTCAATTTTGTTTGATATCTTTCTTGCCGCTTCTATAATTTCATCTGATCTGCCATCTTCGACTTCCATGGTCATTCTCTGGGTCATAAAGCTTAAAGATGCGTTTTCCACACCTGCTAATTTTTTTACCTCTTCTTCAATCTTGGCTGCACAGTTGGCACAGCACAAGCCTTCCAGTTNNTAACCTTTACTCTCCTTTTTCATTCTTTTATTATGATCTTAATCACTCATTGATATGCTCCATGCCCTGGGCCAGGATCGATTCGATGTGGCCGTCGGCCAGGGAGTAAAATACGGTTTTTCCCTCTCTGCGGAACTTCACCAGGCGCATCTGCTTCAATACCCGAAGCTGATGGGAAATGGCTGACTGCCCCATCTTCAAAAGATTAGCGATGTCGCACACGCACATATCGGACTGGCTGAGCACATAGAGGATTCTTATCCTCGTAGCATCACCAAACACTTTGAAAAAATCCGCAAGATCAAGAAGCTCCTGATCCTGGGGCATAACTTTTAACACCTGATTCACTACGTTTTCATGAACGCAGATAAAATCGCACTGGTCGATTTCGTAATCCTGAATGTTTTTTTTGCTATCCTGCTCCATTCGGTACCTCCTTAATCTTAATATTATTATATGAATAACTGTTCATATGTTTATATTATCACTTTTTCATAAATTGTCAAGCATATTTTTTGCGCACTTGACAGCCTTCACCGCCGGTGGTAGACTAAAGGTCCTTTTCTAATCTANNGAAAAGAGAATATTGATACCACGGTAGAGTCCCCGGAAACGGATCATTTCTGTTTCCGGAGAGCAGCGTTTCCATTGGTTGCCCCAATGGCGCTCACCGCTTGGAAAGATATTAGGATCCTCTGACTGGTCATGACAAGTTTCTTATTAAAATAAGAGCTGCCCGCTGCCGGAAAGAACGGATTCACAAATATTACTACCAGGAGGAACTTATATGATTCAAGTGGAACACATGAACAAGACCTTTAAGGTCGCAAGAAGAAGTGCCGGCTTTTCAGAAGCAGTGAAGGCCCTTTTTCACAGAGAGATGGAAATCATCCACGCTCTTAACGATATTTCCTTTACCATTGGAGACGGAGAAATGGTAGGCTATATCGGGCCTAATGGAGCAGGTAAAAGCTCCACTATCAAAATTCTAAGCGGAATACTGACACCGGATAACGGCACCTGCATGATCAATGGCCGTATCCCATGGAAGGAACGCAAGGAACATGTTAAGGACATTGGCGTTGTCTTCGGCCAGCGCAGCCAGCTTTGGTGGGATGNNGATTCCTTTGAACTGCTCCGCGACATCTACGAAATCCCCACACACCAATACCAGGAAACCCTTGACGAGCTGACCGGGCTTTTATCCTTAGGCGAGCTTTTGCGCACTCCGGCCAGACAACTTTCATTGGGCCAGCGGATGCGCTGTGAGATTGCAGCGTCCCTTCTCCACAGGCCTAAAATCCTGTTTCTGGATGAGCCCACCATTGGTCTGGATGCAGTATCCAAGATTGCGGTCCGGGACTTTATCCGAAAGCAGAACCAGGAACACAGGACCACGGTCCTTCTTACAACCCATGATATGCAGGACATTGATGCCCTGGCAGACAGGGTCCTCTTAATTGGAAGAGGACGGCTGCTTTTGGACGGAACCCTTTCCGATCTAAAATCCCACCGTCCCAAAGAAGAAGCCACACTGGATGAGATCATTGCCGCCCTTTACCGGGATTACCGGATATAGGAGGAAGAAACCATGAAAAAATACTGGTCCTTTTTCCGCATCCGTTTTATGCACGGGCTTCAATACCGGGCAGCAGCACTTTCCGGCATGGTCACCCAGTTCGTATGGGGAACCATGGAGATACTTTTATTCCGGGCCTTTTATGAGGCTGCANNAGGCTCTTTCCACCTACATATGGCTCCAGCAGGCATTTCTGGCCCTTTACATGACCTGGTTCTGGGAGGCTGAGCTGTTTCAATCCATTACCAACGGAAATGTGGCCTACGAACTATGCCGTCCTGTCCGCCTTTACCATATGTGGTTTACCAGGGGTCTGGCTGTCCGCCTTTCCAAAGCAGTCCTGCGGTGCATGCCCATCCTTTTGTTTGCCTGGCTGCTGCCGGCTCCTTACGGCCTTGCACTTCCCGAAAACATCCATACATGGTTTTTTACCCTTTTGTCCATGACCCTGGGGCTTCTTTTTGTGGTTGCCTTTGGCATGGTGGTATACATGTCCGTCTTTTACACCATTTCCTCCCAGGGAATCAAACTGATCGTCACATCCCTTTCCGAATTTTTAAGCGGTGCGGTCATCCCTCTTCCTTTCCTGCCGGACGGGATCAGGGAATTTGTGAACTTTTTGCCTTTTGCATCGGCCCAGAATGTTCCTTTCCGTATTTTCGGCGGCGACTTAAAAGGGCATGATATGTATGCAAGCCTTCTGGGACAGGTATTATGGCTGGCGGTGTTCCTTGTTATCGGTCAGGCCATGGAGCGCAATGCCTTAAAGCGTATTGTAATCCAGGGCGGTTGAAAGGGGGATACTACTATGAATTCAATCCGGTTATATGAAAAATATCTTCTCATACACTTAAAAGGCATGATGCAGCATAAAGCTTCTTTCCTTTTAACCACCATAGGGCAATTTTTAATATCCTTTAACATATTTCTTGGAGTCCGCTTTATGATGGACCGTTTTAAAGANNCCTACGGTGAGGTTCTGCTCTGTTTTTCCATTACGCTTATGGCATTCACCATCGCTGAAACCATCTTCCGGAGCCTGGATACCTTTGAAACCATCATCGGGAACGGAGAATTTGACCGAATCCTTCTCCGGCCAAGGGGCAGCCTGTTTCTGATCCTATGCAGCAAAATAGAACTGACCAGAATCGGCCGGCTTTTGCAGGCCGCCGTTATGCTTGCCTACGGTCTGTATTCCAGCTCCATCACCTGGAACCCTGTCCGGGTGGCGACCGTTGTCCTCATGATCATAGGCGGGGTGGCGGTGTTCGCAGCCATTTATCTGATTTTTGCCTCCATATGCTTTTTTACCCTGGAGGGACTGGAATTTATGAATGTATTTACTGACGGAGCCAGAGAATATGGAAAATATCCCATAGGCATTTATGGGAAAACCCTTCTGACCATCTGTACTTACCTGGTTCCCTTTGCCCTGTTTCAGTATTATCCCTTTTTATATCTTACGGGAAAGACTCCTGATCCACGGTACAGCCTTCTTCCTCTGGCTGCCTGCCTCTTTTTGGTTCCAGCCGGCCTTTTGTGGAATTTCGGACTGTCCCGTTACCAGTCAACCGGTTCTTAATCCGAAATGAAAAGACCGCCAAGCAGGCGGAATCTTCTGATTCCGTTTGCTTGGCGGTCTTTTTTTACGGTTTAGTGTCCATCTTTTCCATGATGGCTGCAGNNATCCGCAGCGCCGGTTACTCCGGGATATAACCGGATCCCAGCCTTGCTTAAAGAAGTCCTAGCGCCCTCTCCGATTCCACCGCAGATTACAGCATCAGCGCCAAGCCCTTTTAAGGATTCTGCCAATGCACCATGCCCGCTTCCTTTTGTATCAATCACTTCTGTGGATGTTATTTTTTTCTCTTCCATCTGGTAAATCTTAAAATGCTCTGTTTTTCCAAAATGCTGGAATATTTCTCCGTTGTCATAAGTTACTGCAATCTTCATAAATACGACCTCCATTTCCAGAATCCTTTGTTACCTGCCAAGTGTCAGCGGTTTTCCACCTCTTTTTTTCTAATGACCCGGTCAAACACCAATAAAGTCACAGTCAGGGATACAGCAACGCTGATGAAATCCGAAACAGGCTCCGTATAAAATATCTTTTCGATTCCGAACCAGACCGGTATAATGGCAGCACCGCCTAAAAATATTACCTTTCGGAACATGGAAAGGGATATTGCGACTTTTGCGGCTCCCATTCCCACAAATCCGTCAACAACCGCATACTGCAGGGCCAGAGGTATGATGCCCATGGTATAAATCTTAATGGCCCGTACAGTCAGATCCACGTAAGCCTCATTCTGCGTAAAGATGAGGACAAAATACTTAGGAACCGTATGAGCCAGGATAAACATGATCGTGGTAAACCCAAGGGCCAGACCCGAAATATGAAGGCTTGCCTTTTTAATCCGGTCAGGCCTTCCTGCTCCGTAATTATAGCCTAATATGGTCTGGGTTCCGCCGGTGATCCCTCCAAGCGGCATGGTAACCATCAGCATAAAGCTCTGTACAATGGTCATACAGGTGAGAAGCATGTCTCCCTGTCCCTCTCCGCCGTAACGCTGGATCATCATGTTCAAGGATATGATTAAAATGTTATCAAATGCAATGATGAGAAAAGGGCTTAAGCCCAGCAGCAGAACCCGCTTCATGATCTGCCAGTCATAATTGCCAAAGGTAATCCGGATAGGGGGCTTGTCTCCAAATAGAAACCGGAGTACATAGATGCAGGAAATCATCTGTGACAAAACCGTAGCGATTGCAGCTCCCCGTACCTTGAGACCAAACACAAACATAAACACCGGATCCAGAATGATATTGCATACGGCACCAAGAAGAACCGACTTCATTGCCGTCTTCGCAAAGCCCTGACAGATGATGAACTGGTTCATCCCCGTGGATAAAAGAGCAAAGACCGTACCCAGCAGGCATATGGTAAGGTAATCATTGGCATAAGNNCCTCGCTGGCTCCAAACCACATCAAAAGTTTTTCCTTTGCCATAATGGAAAAAACGGTGATCATCACCGATAAAACCGTTAAAAGCAAAAAGCAGTTTGCAAGGATCTGGCTGGCCGCCCGCTGGTTTTTCTCTCCCATGCGGATGCTCATTAAAGGGGAGCCTCCTACGCCTACTAAAAAAGCAACAGACGAGATCATGGTCACAATGGGGCCGCAGATTCCTACCCCTGCCAATGAAATCTCACCTGTTCCGGCGATATTCCCTATGTACATCCGGTCTACAATGCTGTAAAAAACACTTACAAACTGGGCCAGCATGGAGGGAATTGCCAGCCTCCACACCAGTCCTTTTATTTGATCTGTATCTAAATTATTTTCTGTCTTCACGTCAAAACTCCATTAATCCGGTCATTGTACCATGGCTCCGTCAGAGCCAAAGGTATAGGTAACTCCGTCTATATCCATGGTCGTATCATGAATCAAGATGCCATTGGAATCAAGATAATACCAGATGTCTCCCACCTGGATCCAACCGGTCTGTTTTATATAATTTTTGGTATAATACCGGTTTCCGTCAATACTCTTCCAGCCCTCTGAAGGGATCAGGGTGTTGTAATCCGCAAAGGAGAACTCAATGGTCACATCTCCATCGATCCCTTCCACTCTTCCCTGGTCCGTGCACTGCCAGATGGTACGGTTCTTATAGTTGTTTACAGCGCCATATCTGGCATACCAGACATCATACGGTATCTGGTTCATATCAATGTAATTGGTCAGCCATTTGTTATTGGCATAGACCACCGGCCGGTATCCTGCTTCCGAAATGGTCTTGCAGAAAGCATTGATATTGTCCGTAATCTGCTGCTTTGTCAAATGATTATCAAGAAGGTGCTGGGATTCCACATCATATGCAATAGGATAGGAAATCTGGTAATCCTTTACCATCCGAAGCACATACCTGGCTTCCTCTACCGCGGTCTGGGTATCAAGAGCCTGGGTGTAGCAAAATACGCCGGTCTTTAGCCCGCCTGCCGCTGCTCCCGCCATATTAATGGAATAATAGGGATCCATGTCATTGAGATAACCGATCCGCACCATGGCAAAGGAAATTCCATCCTGTGCCACTTTCTTCCAATCGATCCCGCCGTTTGACTCATTCTGGCGGTTCTGGTATTTTGTTACGGTAATTCCCTTTTCTAAGGCGCCTGCAATGGGGATACCGGAAGAATCCACATATTGTCCGTTTTCCAGTTTCCATGCCTCCGCAGAAAATCCGGTCTTAGGAGCTGCCGTTGCTTTTAAAGTCATTATGCCAGCCGCAAGGCATAAAGCGATTCTCAACTTTGTATTCTTTTTCATCATTTCCTCTTTCCTGCCTATGCGGTCCAGGCATACAGGTATACCCGCAGGGTGTTTTAATCCGGTCCCCTGCGGAACGCATTAATATCATGGATCAGTGTTTTCACGCTGCCAATAAAAGAATTAAAGGCCCCGAATTCATATATATTTAAAATCAGCATGCCAACAGGCACCGCTAAAATCATTCCGGCAATCCCGCTTATCTTAAATCCCAGATATAAAAACAGCAGCGTCATGAGAGGGTCAAGCCCCATGGTGTCGCCAACGATCTTGGGCTGAATGACCTGCCTTAACACAAGAGTCAGAACATAGATGACCAGCAAACCGACGCCAAAGGCATACTCACCTGCAACAAGGCGGATCAATGCCCATGGAATCAGAATGGTACCGGTTCCTAAAATCGGCAGAAAATCAAGAATGGCTATGATAACTGCAAGCAGCAGGGCATAATTCACTCCCAATACCAAAAAACCCGCCGCTAATACCGTGGCAATGACAAACATGATTTTAAACTGGGCGAGAAAATAACCTCCCACCAGACGTCTTGCATCTTTCTTCAGATACTGGTAATATTTGGGCCCCCCTTCCGGTATATACCGGCGGAGCACTTCCATAATCCTATCCCTATCCACAATAAACAGATAGGAGGAAAAAATCGTCACAATGGTATAAACCAGAGCCGCAGGAATACTCTTTACCACATTTCCCGCCACCGTCACCGTGGGAGAAGCGATTTTCTGAACCATCACATTTAAATATTCGCCCATATGGGTAAAAAACTGGTTCACAGAGTCCTGAATGTTCTGGGGCAGAAACTGCAAAAGCCCTTCCACTTTCAAAAGCAGCTTCTGGATTTCAAACCAGGCAGATTCATAATACTTTGGAATATCTCTAGCAAATCCGGCCGCTTCGGAAACCAGCTTGGAGATCAGGAAATAAAGCACAGTCATAATAAGAGCAAGCACCGCAACCACAATCAGCACGGAACTGTGCTTCCTTACGATCTTTAAACGTTTCTCTAAGAAACGCACCAAAGGGTTTGCAATGACCGAGATGACCCAGCCAATGACAAAGGGAAGGAAGAAGTTTAAAAGCTTCGGTCCCCACACGCAAAACAAGTATAAAAATAAAATCGGTATCACAATATTCAGAATCAGTCTGCAATATTTTCTAATTTGTTCCATTTTAATCACCCGCTTATATGATACTACCCAATGGCCTTCCTGGCAAACGAAATAAATCTAAAGATATTCTTTCAAAAAACAGTACAACGCTTCCATCTCTTCATCCGTTCCTATGGAAATACGCAAATGATTGTCAAGCCTTGGCTGCTTAAAATACCGGACAAAAATATTGTTTTCCCGGAGAGCCTTATATATCTCCTCTGCCCTGCGTTCTCTATGAGAGGCAAAGATAAAGTTTGCCATGGAATCCGGGAAGGAAAAACCCAGTTCCCCAAGCCTTTTCTTGGCCTGTTCCCTTGTGTATATGATCTTTTCTAAGGTTTCCTTAAAATATTTGTCATCTTCAAGGGATTTTGCGCCCAAGACCAGGGAAGGGATATTCATAGTGTAGGAATTAAAGGAATACTTCACATCGTTTAATGCACGGATAAGATCCGGATGTCCGTAAGCACAGCCGATTCTCATTCCAGCCATGGAACGGGATTTGCTGAAGGTCTGCACCACCAGAAGATTTTCATATTTTTCAGTCAGCCTTATCGCGCTTTCTCCGCCGAAATCAATATAGGCTTCATCCACAATTACCACTGACTCCTGGTTATTGGCTATGATATCCTCTGCTTCGGAAAGAGGCATAAGAACACCGGTAGGTGCATTGGGGTTTGGAAATATGATTCCCCCATTTTCCCTGTAGTAATCTTCCTTACGGATACAAAATTCCTCGTCAAGGGCAGGTGTTTCATATGGAATCTTAAATAAATCCGCCCAGACCTTATAAAAGGAATAGCTCACATCAGGAAACAGGATGGGCTTCTTTGAATTAAAAAAGGTCATAAAAGCGACTGCGATCACATCATCAGAACCTACTCCCACGAAAATCCGGGCCTCTTCCACCTCA
>DJBG01000136.1 GCA_002429965.1 Hungatella sp. UBA5982 | reverse complement strand
ACGGATTCCCCTGTTTTTATATGATACTTCTTTGCCGGCACACTTTTGGCAAGTATAATACCATGCCTTTTTGTAGTATCTCCGCCAACCGCTGACGGTATATCCCGCAAGTCTAAATTTCCCCCCAAATGATGGATCCGATATACTGCTTCCCAACTTAAAAAGGCGGAGTTTACATCGATATGAAATATGACATTATTCATGTAATCACCTCGGGTATATTATAATCGAATGTACGTTCGATTAATAGTGGAAATAAAAGGGAAGCCTAAAATAAAGAAGTAACTTCTACAACTATCGAAGTTAGTGTTATAAATCAAAAAACCAGCAGGCTGACTGAGACCTGCTGGCACCATTAAGTAAAATTTATAATGTTTGAATATGGAAAGCATCAGCCCGATGCGGGATAACCTCAGTTTGAATATCGGAATGAGTCACGTTTACTATTAAATCAGGGCGAAGTGAGCGGAAAGGAACAGGGTTGCCATTTTTATCACGAATGGTAGCCATAGTGCCAATATTAAATTCTATTTGATTGCCTGGATTATCGGCATCGTCAGTATAGATAATAAAATTATCGATGTCTACNNGGTGGAATGCGCCTTTCCATAATTGGAGAAAATAAGGCGTCTGCCAGCATGCCTTCTTGGATGTCACATAAGCACATATGTTGACCAAATGGATTCAGAATGTCAGTGTAAAAGTCTACATTAAGTCTTAAGGGCTCGGATATAGTGGCAATGCTTACATATCCGGTAGTTCTGCTGCGGGTAAAAACCTCTGTAACCATTGCATCATTAACTTGCAGTATTCGTCCCAATTGTGTGATTGTACCAAATTCATTCATGTGCATTTGTGCCTCTTAGAGATTTTATATAATCTTTATATTATATGCGTAAATTTTAAATATTACTATGATTGAGCCGGAAATGTCGCTTATGGAAGAAATATTACCCGCCCGGTCTCTTATACATCCTTATATTGTACCTCACTAACCGCTTGATTCATTGTACTTATTGGGTTATGTCCATAAAGCCATTCGTCGTGATTTTTTTGAGGGAGAATTACCGGCATTCTGTCATGAATAAATGAAATACCGGACCAGGCTGGACGGGTCAGAATAACGAAAGTGGAGTCTCCGGTTTGTGAGTCTGTTTTTGAAAGTCCTGCCATCCATAGCGGACTTCTTTCCGGAGCCATCAGAGCATACTTCACCTTTTGTTTACCGCGGCGTTCCCATTCAAAATACCAGCTTGCGGGCACCAGGCAGCGTCCCTCCATCATCGGGCGCCGAAACATATTTTTCTCCGCTGCAGTTTCGCTTCGGGCGTTAATTATCTCGCCTTTGCCGTCATATTTAGGAAATCCCCAACGCATTGCTGTCATGATTCCATTTGAGGATAAGACAGGTGCAAGGTTAGTGGGAAATATCTCTCCGGTTTTTACCACAGTTTTTTTCTCTACTTCAGCAATAATAGAACGCAATTCAAAATCATCAATTTCAATGTAATATCTGCCGCACATGTTGTTTAACCACCTTTCCAACCGACTTCGGTAAATAAGGATTTAATCCTCTTATATTCTGAATAAGTTAATGCAATCATAACAACGTCAATAACAGTGAGTGCAATGGGAAACACAGATTGAGTCAACGTATAACGGTATTCTGATTGCACAAGCGTTACATCCTGTCTCCGTAATAAAGAGATTATATCATTTGCCAAATGCGGTATCAAGGAGTGACCCCAAAATGTTTGGGATTTCCGGAAGTGTTTTATCGGCCACAATGGAATGATAGCGGGCTTAAAAGGGTTGCTTTCATGATTTTCGTATTATATAATTATAGAAAGACTACATAGAATGCAGAAGGAATTCCGCAGCACAATGTAATTAGTATACCAAAGAGTGAGAATGCATCGTATGTAAATCCAGCGATGATGACCGGCTGACCCATGCGGACATAAGCTGGAAGCTATAGAGTTAAATGAAGAAAATCCCCGGGAAATATGGCCTGTCAGGGATTTTTTGCTTAATAGAAAACTGCATTATGTAAACGAATATAATGAAGGTTTATAAAATTAAAAATCAGGGAGGTCTTGTTTATGGATAAAATCAAGCTTATAAAACCATCTGCGGAATATGCAGATGATATTATGAAGTATCGCCAGGATTTTATTGATTCTGGTGACAGCATGGCTGGCTGCGGGAATTTAAGAGAGTGCTCATCGGCAGAAGAATGGATTCAGGGTATTGAAATGCTTAAACATGAAGAAACCTGTCCAAAAGACAAGGTCACTTCTGACACGTACCTTGCTGTCCGCCTGGCTGACAATAAAATTGTGGGTATCATTGATTTCAGGCATCACATCAATCATCCTGTCTTAAGTGTTTGGGGCGGCCATATCGGGTATTCTGTCCGGCCATCTGAAAGAAAACAGGGCTATGCAACAGAAATGCTCAAGCAAAACCTGGAAAATTGTAAAAGCTATGGATTAGAAAAAGTGCTGATTACCTGCAATTACGATAATGTGTCAAGTGAAAAGACAATTATTGCAAATGGCGGAGAATTTGAAAAGGAAATATGTGTGGACGATACAAGAATAAAGCGGTACTGGATACTATTGTGATTTAATTTATAATTAGGGGTACTACAATGGAACATTCCGATAGATTTATATGTGCATTAAAAAACAACGACTTAAATTCAGTTCGCAGGATTCCTAAGGCTGATTTGCACAATCATTTTGTTTTAGGCGGAAGCCGGGACTATATTCATATAAAAACAGGGTATGACATCCGACCAATGGAAACAGTATTACACTCCATGGAAGATATGCATAAGTGGAGCCATGAAAACATAGGAAGCCGGTTTCACAGCAGGGATATGCGTAAGCTGCTCATTGAGGCCGCCTTTGTGCAGGCAAAAAATGACGGAGTATCTATTTTGGAAATAGGGGAAGACGTGTGGGGGCTGGGGGAATTCTTTTCTAATGATATCGACGAGCTGATAACAGCTTTTTCCGATGCAAATAAGGCGATTGCGCCTGATATGGAATTACGCCTTCAAATTGGTTTGTCAAGACATTGCGGGATTGATTACCTGATGAAGTGCCTGGAGCATTTTTGGGGCAGGAAAGAATTTCATTCCATAGATTTGTATGGTGATGAGCTGGCACAGCCTATTGAGAATTTTGTGCCCATATATAAAAAGGCAAAAGAAAACGGCCTGAGATTAAAAGCCCATATAGGGGAGTGGGGTACGGCAGAGGATGTAAAGGCAGGAATCCAATTGCTATCCCTTGATGAAGTCCAGCATGGAATTGCAGCAGCAGAGTCTGACAAGGTGATGGATTACCTGATAAAAAACAAAATCACTTTAAATATAACGCCTACAAGCAACTTTTTACTGGGAAGAGTTTCCGATATGAAGAAGCACCCCATTGGCAAATTGTTCAGAGCCGGCGTTGATGTTACCATTAATTCCGATGATATTCTGATGTTTGGAAGCGATGTATCCAAAGAGTACCTGGCACTGTATCACCATGGGGTATTGACCGCTGAGGAATTAGACCAGATAAGGATAAACGGATTACGCAGACGTTGACTTTTGGCCAGCGAGACAGAGTCTGGAGAGGAGTTTCTTTGGTGTGGCGGCGATCCCTTACTATTGAGAAGGTTTCTTGGTATTAAAATATTGATGTATTTGAAAAATATCATCTCGGGCTTGTTCCGGAGTCTCATAATGAGCATCCGGAATAAGCTCTTTTTTTATGGTTCTATAAAACGATTTCATTTCCGCTGGATATTGTGAGTCCCCCTGGTTCTGTTTTCACTTCTCCTAAACCGTATTTTTTCTATTGTATCTATCTTTAGAAAATTTAGTTATTCCTTATTATTTTTTTGAATTTTGCTTAGTTCGAATTGATTTATTTCATAATATTAACCAATAACTTAACATTTGCAATTATTCCTTTTAATCGTTGACACCCAAAAGTCATTTCCGTATAATGCAAGAAATTGATCACCTGACCAAAAGGGGGAATGCTTATGAAAACAAATAATCAGGAATCAAAAAAACGCCGGGGTTCTTCTACCGAAGACCGGATACTGGATGCAGCGCTTGATATCATTCAGGAAAAAACCATAGGTGGACTCAGAATCAGACTAGTGGCAGAAAAAGCCGATATGGTTCAGTCCAACATCCAATACTACTTTATCAGCAAAAAAGATCTTCTCCTTGCTGTCCAGAAAAAAGTCTTAAACCGCTACCGTGAAATCCGTCAGCATTCCATCAGCCTTCTAAAAGCCGACTCCCAGTTATCCCTTGAAGATCACTTAGGCATTTTCATAAACCAAAAGATATATACCATTCGTAAAGAAAAAAGGTATGATGTTGCAGAGCTGGATTTCTGGAACCAGTCACGTCTGGAACCGGACATGCACCGGGAATTCTGCCTTTCCTACGAAAGCTGGCGCCAGGAAATCCGTGATATGATCAGCTGTTTTGCGCCGGAGATGCCTCTCATAAAACAGAATCTGCTTTCCGGCATTACAGTCTCCCTGCTGGAAGGGGCTGCGGTTCAGTTTCTGGCAGATAGGCAGGCATTTGACCTGGATTTGTATTTTGCATACTGCAAGGAAATCCTGATAAAGGAAATCAAAGGATAGGAGGTTTCCATGAAAGAATTGCTGAAAATGGAACATATCACAAAACATTTTGGTGAAGTATATGCAAATCGCAACATCAATCTCTCGGTACAGGAAGGAGAGGTACATACCCTGTTAGGCGAAAACGGGGCCGGAAAAAGCACCCTGATGAATATTCTCATCGGCTTATACCAGCCTACCGGCGGGGAAATCTTTCTGCGCGGGGAGAAGGTAAAGATCGAATCTCCCAAGGCTGCCGTCCGGCTGGGAATTGGCATGGTGCATCAGCACTTTATGCTGGTTGAAGCCATGACTGTTTTTGAAAATATTATTTTAGGCAGCAAAAAGGATTCTTCTATATTTATTAATAAGGAGCAGCTGAAAAAGGATATCCTTGAACTTGCCCAAAAATATGGTTTGGATGTGGAGCTGGACAAGCCTGTTACAGAAATTTCCGTTGGTGCCCAGCAAAGGGTTGAAATTTTAAAGGCCCTATACCGCGGAGCGGAACTTCTCATCCTGGACGAGCCTACAGCCGCACTCACTGACATTGAGGCGGAAGGACTCTTTGCCATCATCCGAAAGCTGACAGGTGAAAACAAATCTGTTATCTTTATATCCCATAAAATGCGTGAGGTACTTGCAATCAGTGACCGCGTTACCATACTCAGGGCAGGAGAAACAGTTACCACTCTGGACAAGGATAAGACGGACGGAATTCAGCTGGCTAATCTAATGATCGGGCGGGAAATGGTTCCAAGCCACTACCAAAAGGTCACGGCCCCCGGAGCTGAGGTATTGAACTTAGAGCATGTGGATTACCAGAAACTGCACAAGCACAGCGGTTTAAATGACGTAAGCCTTACCGTAAAAAAGGGGGAAGTTCTGGGCATTGCCGGCGTAGATGGGAACGGCCAATCCCAGCTGGCCCAGCTGGCTGCAGGAATCATCTCACCGGATGCCGGCACCGTAACGCTGAAAGCAGACAGGATTTCAAAATTTGCTCCAAACGGATTTATCCTTTCCCATGTTTCCCACGTACCGGAAGACCGGAACAAAATGGGGCTGATCGGCAATATGACCGTATGGGAAAACTTAGTATTAAAGTCAACAGAAGAAAAACGTTTCTCTTATGGCCGAGGCGCACTGTTAAAAAGAAAATCCATTACAGCATTTGCTCTTGGCATGCAGAAAAAAAATGACATCCGCTGCGCTTCCATTGAACAGGAGGTCCGCAATCTGTCGGGCGGAAACCAGCAAAAGATCATTCTGGCAAGAGAGATGGAAAATGATCCGGAACTTCTGGTGGCGGTCCATCCCANNTCCCACCAGAGGACTGGATATCGGAGCAGCCAGATATGTTCACGACACCATGATTGCCGCCAGAGACAAAGGCTGCGGCATCCTTTTAATCAGTGCTGACTTTGACGAGATCTTAAATCTCTCCGACCGGATCATTGTTATGTTTGAAGGCCGGGTCATGGGGGTTTATGCCGGAGACAACCCGCCCATCGAAGAAATCTCACTGGCTATGGCCGGAAAGGAGAACTAGGACATGAAACTAAAAGATAACCTGGCAAAAATCATCGTGCCGGTCATTTCCATTCTGGTCGCGTTTGTCATTGGCGGCGTCATCATACTATGCCTCGGGAAGAATCCATTCCAGGCATATGGTTACTTGTTTTCCGGTGCTTTCGGGAGCAGCAGAAAGGTTGCTCAGACACTGGTCATCGCCTGTCCGCTGATCTTCACAAGTCTGACCGCTGCCTTCTCCTATAAATGCGGTGTTTTTAATCTTGGAGGAGAGGGGCAGTTTATTATAGGTGCCGTCGCCAGCATATTCTTTGTCACCAAATCCGGAATGGAGGGAATACCGGGTATTCTTGTGAGCCTGCTTATCGGTATGGTAAGCGGTGCCATATGGGGAGCGATTCCCGGAATTCTTAAAATCACCCGGGGATTAAATGAGATGATCGTCAGCATTATGCTGAATTATGTGGCAACTTTGTCCATGGGTTATGTATACACCACCCTGCTGCGGGATGGTAGTGTCCCTCAGACCTACGCCATTCCAGACAGCACGAAAATAGCCGTTATTTCCAAAGGCTTTCCCGTACACTGGGGAATTGGAATTGCACTTTTCCTGGCTTTCGCAGGCTATTACTTCCTTTTTTACACCTCCAAAGGATTCAAGCTGCGGGCAGTGGGGCTGAATGCAACCGCCGCATTTTTTAACGGCTTTCCTGTAAACCGGTATATCCTTTTTTCCTTTATCATCTCCGGTGCAGTGGCCGGCCTTGGCGGCAGTGTAGAGCTTCACGGAAAGCAGCTCCGTCTTATGAGCGGCTTTGGCCAGGGGTACGGCTTTGACGGTGTGGCAATTGCACTCATTGCTCAGTTAAATCCCATTGGATCGGCAATTGTGGCATTTATCTTTGCTGTCCTAAGAAAAGGAGCAAGCACCCTACAGACCGGAATGCAGGTGCCTACCGCTATCGTAGACATCATTCAGGCACTTGTCATTATATTTGCTGTCGCCGGTACCGCATTCCTTAAATTGCCGTCTATGAAACAATATTTTAGCAGGCAACTCGTAAGAAAGGAGGGAACCGACTAATGGAAGCTTTTTTAAATTTGAATTTCCTTGTGGAACTGCTGTTATCCACTGTTCGTATGGCTACTCCAATCTTATTTGTGGCTCTGGCGGAGACTTATTCCGAACGGGCAGGCCTAGTCAATATCGGTCTGGATGGCATCATGTCATTCGGTGCCTTAGTGGGTTTTCTTATCGGCTTTCGTACCGGAAGTCCTATGGCAGGAATCGCAGCCGGCGCTTTATCCGGAATAGCCATCAATATGATCTATGCCTTTTGTACCATTAAGCTCTGTGCTCCCCAGATCGTATACGGCATGGCACTCAACATCCTTGCTCCGGCTCTGGCCTCCTTTATTTACCGTCTGTCATTTTCAGATACCTCCACGCTGATCCAGGGAGTATCCATGAAAGCCGTGCCTATTCCGGTGCTCAGCAAAATTCCAATTGCAGGACCTGTCTTTTTCAACCATATTCCGCTGATATATTTTGCTTATCTTCTGGTCCCAGCCACTGCTGTTTTCTTAAATCGGACAAAAGCCGGTCTGAATTACAAGGCAGTCGGAGAGTTTCCAAAGGCAGCCGAGACTCTGGGTATCAATGTAATCCTTCAAAAATACATTGCCTGCATCATCTGCGGGGCCCTTGCAGGCATCGGGGGGGCTTACTTAACCATCTGCTATACCAGCACCTATTCGGAAGGAATCGTCGCCGGACGCGGTTTCATCGCATTATCCGCCGTTATTTTTGGCCGTTGGATGCCTACGGGAGTTATGGCTGCATGCCTGCTCTTCGGATTCTGCGACGCCCTGCAGATCCGCCTGCAGCTTATAAGCCCTTCCACTCCCTACCAGATCCTTCAGATGATTCCTTATCTATGTACCTTGTTCGTCCTGGCATTTTTCGGAATAAAAAAGAGCGGTCCCAAAGCAAACGGACAGCCTTATTACCGGGAAGAGCGATAAAGGTAATTACAGGATTTTTTCCTGAAGTTATATACTACTTTAAACGTAAAAAGGAGGATTTAATTATGAAAAAGACTATGAAAACCGCTTCTTTGCTTCTGGCAGCCGCCCTTGCGGTCATGAGCCTGCCGGCATGCGGCAGTTCCGCCGCTCCATCTTCTGCCGGGACAACTACGGCAGGTACCACCGCTGCCGGCACATCAGCAGCCGGAACAACTGCCGCTCCGGCTGAAACCGAAAAGGCGAAAGATTTTAAGGTAGCCATGATTCTGGACTCCTCTGTTTCTGACGGAGGCTGGGGCGCAAGCTGTTACCAGGCGATGGTTGGCGCTGCCAAGGAAAGTGGTTGGGAGACTGTGTATACCGATAATGTGGCAACTGCAGATTTCGCTACGGTTATGACTGATTATGCGGAACTTGGCTATAACCTTATCTTTGCTCCCGGCAACCAGTATACCGATGCAGTAAAGCAGGTGGCAGCAGAATGTCCGGATATTAAATTCGCTCTGTTAAATGGAACGGTCGAAACGGATAATATTACCTCAATCCTTCCTGATGCAAAACAGATCGGTTATATGGCGGGCGCTCTGGCAGGCCTTATGAGCAAAACAGGCAGCATCGGCTTCATCGGCGGCATGGAACTTGACACAACCAAAGCAAAGCTCGAATGTTACGAAAAGGCCGCTCAGAAGGTAAATCCGGATATCAAGGTTTCTTCTGCTTACGCCGGCTCCTTCAGTGACACGGCCAAAGGAAAGGAAATCGCTTCCTCTATGATCTCCACCTATGATGTTGATGTAATGTTTGGTGACGCATCTGCAGTCGATACGGGAGCCCGTGAAGCCCTGACAGCTTCCGAAGGCAGATACGGTATCGGACAGCCGGGAGATTTAGGTTCTGCCGACGACAAGATCATCATCTGCTCCATAGTCACTGACAACGCGGCTTTGCTTAAAGCCTGCATGGAGGATGTGGAATCCGGTTCTTTCGGCGGCAAGACCATTTATGGAGATTTAAGCAATGGTTGTCTAAGCGTCGGAACCTTCTCTAATCTTGTACCGGATGATATCCAGACGAAGTATAAGGAAGCCGTTGACCAGATTAAGTCCGGAACCTTTATTCAGTAATGCCCCAAATTGATACCGGCGCCTTATACGCAGGTGCCGGCATCAATGAACCGTGCTATATGAGAGTAGGGAAATCAATCCCTATTCTTTTTTTGTTATAATAAGATTGATTGGTTCACGCAGTTCATAATTGAGACACCACGCCCGCTATAAACTTGCTGGCTAACTCTCATTATCATGAATCCGATTCAGTATGTTGGGACGTGGCTGCCGGGAATGCCACGCTAAAAAGGGTTTTAAATTGATATCTTTTATGTTACTATAGCTCTATAGAAGTGCAGCATCGCTTCAGGGAGAAGGGGAGGTATTATGAGAAGTTTGGCGTATTTAAAACTGATGGCGAGGGAGTATCCGACGATTAAGGCTGCTTCCAGCGAGATCATCAACCTTACGGCCATTCAGGGCTTACCAAAGGGAACGGAATATTTTTTCAGTGACCTGCATGGCGAGTACGAGGCATTTGTTCATTTATTAAAAAGTGCCTCAGGCGTTATCCGTGAAAAAATCACGGAAACCTTCAGCCACATCATACCAGAGAAAGAAGAAGTGGAGTTAGGGAGCTTAATTTACTATCCGGAGCGGATCATGAATCAGCTGGAGCTTAAGGGCCTGGCAGACGGCGACTGGCAGAGAGTGACCATTTACCGGCTGGTACAGATCTGTAAAGTGGTTTCATCAAAGTACACCAGATCCAAGGTAAGGAAGAAAATGCCTCCGGAGTTTGCCTACATTATCGATGAGCTGCTTCATGTGGATTATAATGATGACAATAAACGTGTATACTATAATGAGATCATACGGTCCATCATTGACATCCGGGTCGGAGATAAGTTTATCATAGCCTTATGTGAGCTGATCCAGAATCTGACCATTGACAGCCTGCATATTATCGGGGATATTTTTGACCGTGGCCCAAGGGCGGATATCATTATGAATGAACTGCTGCAATTTCATGACGTTGATATACAGTGGGGCAATCATGACGTTTCCTGGATGGGAGCAGCCACCGGGAATCTGGCATGTATCTGCAACGTACTGCGTATTGCCATAAGCTATAACAGNNATGTTTGCGGCCAGGGTTTACCGGGAGGATCCCTGCGATCAGTTCATTCCCCAGATCCTTGATGAAAACATCTATGACGCGGTGGACCCGGGACTGGCGGCCAAGATGCATAAGGCCATTGCAATCATTCAGTTTAAGGTAGAAGGACAGATCATAAAACGCCATCCGGAATACGAGATGAGCGACCGCATCCTGATTGAGGCCATTGACTTTGAACGGGGCGTTGTGACCGTGGAGGGCAAGGACTATCCTATGCTTGATAAGTTCTTCCCAACGGTGGATCCCAAGGAACCGTTAAAGCTGAGCAAAGAGGAGGGAGAGCTTCTCCACACCCTTCAGCTTTCCTTCATGCATAACGAGCTTCTTCATAAGCATATTCGTTTTCTGTATTCTCATGGAAGCATGTATAAATGCTACAATTCAAACCTCCTGTACCATGGCTGTATTCCCATGAGGGAGGACGGCTCCTTTGAAGAGATCGTGGTGGATCACCATGCTTATTCAGGAAAAGCGTTAATGGATTACGTGGACCGGAAGGTTCAAAATGCATATTTTATGCCCGAGGGTTCCGCGGAAAGTGAGGATGCCAGGGA
This sequence comes from Hungatella sp. UBA5982, assembly GCA_002429965.1. Lineage (GTDB taxonomy): Bacteria > Bacillota > Clostridia > Lachnospirales > Lachnospiraceae > Lacrimispora. Next base: position 3,358 of record DJBG01000136.1, on the reverse strand, counting down.
TTTCATGTGGTATTTATGGTGCGGAGCCAAATCCCCGGTTTACGGCAAGGGGAAGATGACGACCTTTGAACATTATTTTATCGGAGATTCTTCTACTCTCAAGGAGCCTATGAACCCTTATTACAGGCTTAGCATGAAGGAAGAATACTGTGATAAGATATTGGAAGAATTCGGCCTTCCCAAAAAAGGTTCCCACATCATCAACGGCCACGTTCCGGTGAAAATAAAGGAAGGGGAATCTCCGGTAAAGGCGGGAGGCAAGCTGTTTCTCATAGATGGAGGGCTGTCAAAGGCTTACCAGACCAAGACAGGGATCGCAGGCTATACGCTGATTTATAACTCCAATCATCTGGCTCTCGCGGAGCACAAGCCTTTTGATCCTAATAAAGAAAGCACACCAAAGGTTTCGGTTGTCGAGAACATGAAGAACCGGGTCATGGTGGCGGATACGGATAAGGGCGCTGAGCTGGCCGAGCGGATTGCAGATTTAAAGGAACTGGTGGAGGCATACCGGGATGGCGTAATTAAGGAGAAGGTAGAGTAGTCTGTTGTATTAAAAAAATAGTTTTCATAATCGGAAGGACGGCAGTAAAAAGCACTGTCTTTTATCAGAAATCTGAAAATCGATTTCTGATAAGCTATATTATGAAATTTTAAGAATTATTTCAGAGAAGGTTTCTTTACGAAATCCCTGTCGGATGATACAATAATCAAAGCTATTTACTTAATTGAAGGAGGCTCAGATGAGCAGACAGGAGTTTTTACAGCGCTTAAGGGAGGCTTTATCAGGTGATGTTTCTGGAAGCGTGATCGAAGAAAATATCAGGTACTATGAAGAATATATCAGCACGGAAGTGAGAAATGGTTCTACGGAAGAGGCGGTGATAGCTTCCATCGGCGATCCCAGGCTGATTGCCAGGACAATTCTTGAGGCGGCCGAGAATGCAAAGAGCAGCGGATCCGGAAGAACTTACTATGAATCCTACTCCGGCGCGGACCGGGATGTGTATGAGGATCCGGGTAATTTCGGACGTCGTATGCATTACATTGACTTGAGCAAATGGTACTGGAAGCTTTTGGGAGTTGTGGTGCTTATTTTATTTTTCTTTCTGATTGCCAGCATTGTTACAGGGATTTTCAGCCTTCTGATGCCTATTATGGGCCCCTTGCTTTTGGTATTTCTCATTGTCTGGTTTGTAAGAGGAACGAGACGATAAAGTTAAATATATTTAATATATTCAAATAAATATTACGAAAGTGTGACGGCAGTTATGACGCATAAAGCGCCATGACTGCCGTTTTTGCTTGACAAAATCAGGGAATAAGTATATAATTCGAAATGTAACAATTATGTAACATTTTAACGAAGTTTTGCGGGAACGACAGAAAAACGTAAAAACAGGAGATTTAATATGAAGAATAAAATGTGGAAGGCGATGGGGCTTTTAGGACTTTTAACAAGTTTAAGCGGGGTTCCCCAGGTAGAGGCGAAAGCAGCGGAAATTGCTGTAGAAACCAGCACAACACTTTATGCGAAGATGGATATGCCTGTGTCTGTCAGAGAAGACGCTGATAGGTTGGGAACGGCTCTTTCCCTGGCTGGGGAAGGCCAGACTTATGAAGTGGTTGAATCCCCCAAGGATGGTTGGCTTAAAATAAAGACTCCTGAAGGAGAAGGTTACATACAAAGCAGTGCTGCAACCCTGATTGAGAAAACTCAGGAAAAGGTGGACAAGTCTGTTCTGCAGCGCCAGAAAATCGTAGATTATGCGCTTCAGTTTGTGGGCGGACGCTATGTCTACGGAGGAGTCAATCCTAAAACAGGAGTAGACTGTTCCGGGTTTACCAGTTATGTGTTAAGGAATGCGGCTGGCGTAAATTTAAGCCATAGCTCTAAGTCTCAGTCAAGGGAAGGGCGCAGTGTCAGCTTCGAGGAAGCCCGCGCAGGAGATTTGGTATTTTATGGAAAAAATGGTTCCATTAACCATGTTGCATTATACATGGGAGACGGCCGGGTAGTCCATGCTTCCACAGAAAAGACCGGAATTATCGTAACAAACGTCATGTATCGCAAACCTGTGAAATTTGTCAGGGTTTTAAACTAAAATATTTTGAAATTCGTGCATTTTTAAATAATACTTGACGAAAAGATAAAGTAATTGTATAATAACCGTAATGAATTTAATACTTACGTAACATTTGAAAATCAAAAAGTAAAAAATAGGAGCAGATTTCCCGATGATAAATAATGCATGGAAAACGTTAGGCCTTATGGCTTTTTGCGGAGCAATGGTAATAGCAGTTCCTTCAGATGTAAGAGCAGATGAAATTTCCGGTCCAGGACTCAGTTATGGGAATTATATGGTGACCGTTGAAGCAGATAATGTAACGATCAGCAAGGATGAAGCTGGTCAGGAAGCGCTTATGACCGCTTCCAAAGGATCTTCCTTTGAAGTTGTACAGGATATGGGCGACGGATGCATGAAGGTTAAGATCAATGATACATATGGCTTTATGCCGGTAGAGGGCAATGCAACCGTATCCTCAACTGATGAGGAAACATTGGCTGCATTGGATGTAAAGGTTCAGGCAGAGGCGGTTGTTAATTTCAGACAGAGCATTGTTAATTACGCACTTCAGTTTGTAGGCGGACGTTATGCATATGGCGGCAGCGATNNTCTTCACCAGATATGTGATGCAGCATGCAGCAGGCCTTACCTTAAACCGTTCCTCAGGTGGACAGGCTTCCCAGGGAAAAGCAGTCAGCGCAGATCAGATGCGCCCAGGCGATTTGATTTTTTATGGAAGCGGATCATCCATAAACCATGTTGCCATGTTTATCGGTAATGGACAAGTAGTACATTCATCAACTTATAGTACAGGTATTAAGACTTCACCGTGGAATTATCGGGCACCTGTAAAAATCGTTAATGTTCTTGGCGATTAATAAAATAGCGGATTACCGGATTTTCGAAAGGGATATAAGACCCTCGGCATTTTATGCCGGGGGTCTTTAGATATTAAAAAAAGAGAAACAGCCGGAATAGGGGAGCTATCTCGGCTGCTTCTGAGGGGAGTATAAATAATTAATAAGGATGAGGGGAAAAACCCCTCATTTTGATTATAATATAGCTGTGATAAAAATGCAAAGTATTTTTACAAAATACAGCCGCGTTTTCGAATAATATACCATTTATGCTTTAATTTTAAAATAAAAAAACAATTGTATAAAATTTCGGAATCACGCCATACTAACTTTGTAACGTAAAACGCCGACAGGAGGTATTTATTATGTCCAAGAATAACTACAATGATATGGAAAATTCCAGAAACTCCCAGAACAACAATCAGAACAACA
>DJBG01000084.1 GCA_002429965.1 Hungatella sp. UBA5982 | reverse complement strand
ATTATGAGCGGTATTGGTTACTACCAGATGCTTCATATCTCCATCGGCTATATCCGCGGTACGATTTTTGACTTTGGAATTTTTGGCCTTTTGTATGAAAATACTCATTGGTTTAACCTTATCCTTTTGGGGATTGGAAACTTTATCGTGTTCTACTTTGTATTCAAATGGTTTATTGAAAAATTCAATTTGGAAACACCGGGACGGGAAGGATTTGAAATTGAAGAATCCGCAAGCATTCTTCTGAAAGAAAAGAACTGGCCGGCAATTGCCGAAGTTGTTATTAGAGGACTGGGGGGCAAGGACAATATCCTGAGTGTGGAAAACTGTATTTCCCGCCTGCGGGTAGACTTAAAAGACCCGGCCAAGGTAGATCAGATTAAAATTAAGGATTCCGGCTGTGCAGGTATCTTCTTCCCGTCAGCGGATCACATTCACGTTGTATTTGGGCCTCATGTGGAATTTGTCCGTCATGCGGTAGACGATGCTATGAAGAAATAAGAGGTGTACGATGAGAGCTTTCTATGATTCAAAAAGTAAACTGGATGACAGAGGGATTAAAAGACTGTTAAGTGAAACAGCTAAGTATGAGACGTGGCTGAAGGTGGAGGCCGGGCTGGCTCTTTCCCAGGCAGAGGAGGGTTTCATACCAATGGAAGCTGCCAGGGATATTGGGGCGGTTCGCTTTGAAGATCTGGATCTTGATGAAATGGAACGGATCAAGGCAAAGGTGGGCCATGGGTTTGTCCCCTTTGTAAAGGTGCTGGTGAAGGCGTGCAGTGAAGAGGGAGGAAAATATGTCCACTACGGGGTAACTACCCAGAATATCCAGCAGACCTCCCAGCTTTATATAGCAAAGCAGGTAAATTCAGTTTTCAAAAGCTTTCTTGCGGATATCCTGGAAAACCTGGGTAAGCTGGCACATGACCATGCAGATACGGTTATGGCTGGGAGAACCCATGGTAAGCATGCCATACCCATCACCTATGGCTATAAGGTTTCCGTCTGGATCAGCGAGTTGATGAACACTCTGGAACGTTTGGAGGAAAGTGAGAAACGGGTGTTCGTAGCCATGATGGGAGGAGCCGTTGGAGGATTTAACTCCACAGGTCTTGCAGGCCGCAAAATCCAGAAACGGGTTGCCCATAAGCTGGGGATGGGATCTATGGAGGTGCCCAGCCGGAATATGAGCCAGATGAAACTGGAATATTTAATGAATCTGTCTCTTCTATGTAATACATTTCACAAAATGGCGGAAGAGGTTTATTATACCGGTGTTGAAGAATTTTCAGAGGTCAGCGAATCCTTTACCCCCGGAACCATCGGCAGTTCCACCATGCCTCAGAAGATCAATCCCAAGCTGGCCAAGGGGATTATCGCCAATTCCCAGAAGCTTTATTCCCTTCCCTCGGTCGGTCTTTATTCTGCTGTGCGGATGTTTGAAGGAGACAGCAGCTCTTATATGCTGTTTGAAGGCATTATGGAGGAGGGGCTTCAGCTGACCACCGAGGTGCTTATCAGGGCCGAGGAACTGAGCCGTACCTTGCGGATCAATAAAGAGCAGATGCTTAAAAATGTAAACTTAAATCTGGGTCTTGATAACAGCGAGCTGGTGATGATGAATGTAGCTGAAAAAATCGGTAAGGACAAAGCCCACGAACTCATGTACGAGAAAGCCATGGAAGTGGAACTGGAGGGAAAGGATTATTATCATGTGCTGACAGAAGATGAAACACTTGCTTCCATGTTTGCGGCAGATGAATTAAAATCTCTGATCGACCCTGGAAACTATACGGGGCTTTGCAGCGTGCTTGCAGAGGAAATGGCGCAGAAGGCGATGGAAGGTGCAAAAAGGCTGAAAGAAAAACTGGAGTCAGAAAAGAAAAACGGCAATACAGAAACTGTGGCTGGCGAATAAAGGAGCAGTATTTATTCAAACAAGGGGATGCGGCAGTGTTTTGCGGCATTCCCTTTCATGATTAAGAATACAAGGAGAGTAACATGAGAAAACAACATGTGATTACAATTTCCGGAGCAGGGAGCGCCCGCGTTCCGGCACTTGTGGGTACGCTGGTCAATTATAAGGAACGTTTTCCTCTTTCAAAAATTATCTTCTATGATATAGATAAAGAACGCATGGGATTGATGGAGGCTTACGACCGCCTGGTATTAAAATCCTATTATCCGGAATGCGAGGTGGTTTTTACCACGGATGAGGATGAAGCGTACAGGGCTATTGATTTTATTTTCTGCCAGATGCGGGTGGGAAAGACAACGATGCGTTCTCTGGATGAAAAGATTCCCCTGCGCTACGGGCTGGTGGGACAGGAGACCTGCGGCCCCGGCGGATTTGCTTATGGGATGCGTTCTCTGGGAGCTATGAAGCAGATGGTGGAAAAGGTCCGTTCCTATTCTAAGGACACCTGGATTTTAAACTATACCAATCCTGCCGCTATTGTGGCATTAGGGCTTGATAAGCTGTTCCCTGACGATAAGCGTATTTTAAACTTATGCGACCAGCCTTTTTCCCTGATGAAGAGCTATGCCAAAATTCTTGGGGTGCCCCAGGAAAGCCTTCGTGCACGCTACTTTGGCCTGAATCATTTCGGATGGTTTACGGAGCTTAAGGACACGGAGGGAAATGATTACTTTGATCCTTTGCGGTCATATTTAAAAAACCATGACTTCAAGCCCTTTAATGCGGAGCAGCGTTCAAAATCATGGCTGGATACCTATGTAAGGGTGAATAANNTGAATACATCCCTACCACCTATATGCAGTATTACATGTTTCCTGATGAAATCGTGGCGGAAAGCGACCCCGATTATACCCGTGCGGATGAATCCCGGGATTCCAGGGAAAGGGAAGTATTTGAATTGTGTGCCAGGGCTGTTGGGAAGGACCATATGGAGGGACTGGAAATGCTTACCAACAGCGTGTTTGGAAACCTGATGGTGGAAGTTGCGGAATCCATTGCTTATGATTTGAATAATGAATTCATTGTGATGGTGAAAAACCGGGGCATCATNNTTGATAATTTTGAACCGGAGGCAATTGTAGAGGTGGCGGGAACCATTGGAAGGGATGGGGCAAGAGGCTATCCCTTTGGGACCATAAAACCTTATTACAAAGGATTGATGGAAGGGCAGTATGCCTATGAGCTGCTGACCGTGGAATCGTTTTTAGAAAAAGACTATACAAAGGCATTAATGGCGCTGACGCTGAACCGCACGGTAGTTGACCCTTCCAAGGCAAAAGCGGTGTTAGATGACTTAATGGCTGCAAATAAAGATTATTGGACGTTAGGGAAGGTGGATTATGGTAGTTTATTCAAAACATATAATTCTTGAAAACCAGGAATTTGACGGATTTTTAGAGATGGAACATGGGATAATAAAGGCAATGCATAAGGAGTTTAAGGGGAAATATGAGGATTTTTCTGGTTTTATCATCCTGCCTGGATTCATTGATATCCATATTCATGGCTGGGCCACGGGCTCTTTCTGGTTTGAGAAAAGTGAGGCCGCATTAAAAGAGATGTGCCGCACCCTTCCCTATGGGGGAGTAACTTCCTATTTGGCTACCTCGGGAGCAGATACCATTCCGGAGATCAAGCGCTGCATCAAAGCTGCCGACGATGCCTATGAAGCGGATTACCCGGGAGCCGAGATGCTGGGAGTTCATCTGGAGGGGCCTTTTATCAACCCCCTTTACCGGGGGATGCAGCGGGAGGAGTGCTGCATTCTTCCAAGCCTTAAGGCGATGGAGGATATTTATAACAGCTTCCGGAACAAAGAGCTTTGCCGGTATATGACCATTGCAGTGGAACAGGAGGGGGCAAGGGAGGTGCTGGAATTCTGCAAAGAGCAGGGAATTCAGACCTCTGTCGGCCACAGCGGGGCCACCTTTTCCCAGATCAAAGAGATCAAGGATGCCGGCGTCGGGGGTTTTACCCATACCTTCAGCGGGATGCGTGGATTTCATCACCGGGAGCCGGGAGTGGCGGGAGCTGCCCTGTATTTTGACGACATGATGTGTGAGTTTGCCAAGCAGACAGGTATGACCGTGTCTCATGAGGCCTTTGACATCGCTTACCGGATCAAAGGCAGCGAACGCATCATCATGACCACGGATTGCAGCGGCCTTGCACAGACCCAGACGGAATTTGACCATTATGTGAGGAAAATGAAATTTGTTAAAGACGGGGACCGGGTACGGATCGCCCACTATGACGGCAGGGAAGAATGGATGGATCCTAAGGATTATCAGGCGGTGAGAGATATAGAGCTAAGCTACATAGGTTCCATTCGGAACATGGCCAGACATACTTCTGTGGATTGGTTTGATATCATGAGGATGACCAGCTTAAATCCTGCCCGGTATATCCATTCAGACGACAGGAAAGGCAGCATAGCGCCCGGCAAGGATGCAGACCTTACGGTGGTAGATTCGGATCTGAATCTGGTCAGCGTATTTTGCCGTGGAAAGGAGATACGGGAAAGCGATGAAATGTGCTGTAAGTGACTTTGACAGGACCCTGTATATAGGCGGCAGCATCAGCCCCAGGAACTTAAATGCAATTGATACGTGGCAGGCGGCTGGAAACCGGTTTGTCATTGCCACAGGACGNNATCTTCTGTCCGTGTGTTTTTGGAGAAGTATTCTTTAAGGCCTGACGCTCTCATACTTAACAACGGCGCTCTCATATTAGATGGAAAAGGAAAGGAATTGTTTTGCAGGACCATAGATGATCAAACAGCCAGGGAGGTGCTTCAGTACCTCCACGGTCTTGGCGGCGAAGGAAGCGGCGTATCCATGCGAAGCGGAAAGGTGAATGTGCTTTCAGACTCAGGCGCCACTACCCAAAAGCCCTGTGACGGGCAGCTTTCCATAGATCAGATCCATTGCCTTAAGGAGATCGTCCAGATTCACAGGCGCAGGCAGGATGTGCAGTGGATCCGAACGCTTTGTGCCCGGCTGAACGCCCGGTTCCCTTTAATTTGTGCCTATGCAAATGTGTGGAATGGGGATATTGTGGCAAAGGGCGTGAATAAGTCGGCTGCTGTGGCCTGGATCTCCAGGTATTGGGGTGGATTTGATGAAATCAGGGTCATTGGCGACAGCTCCAATGATTTAGAGATGATAAAGGACTATGGAGGTGCAACGCTGCGGAGCGGGGATGGGGAGATCCAGGCGGCTGCCGCAATGATTGTAGAAGATGTGGCAGAATATTTATCAATGCAATAAAGACTTCAAGATGACCTTTAAAAGGCTGCGGTGTGGCTGCATGTATTTTTCCGAAGGTCTTCATATAGAATAGTAAAGGGGAAACGGCACCCTGCTGGTTTGGAACAGTTTATTACTGTATCAGGCCTGCAGGCTGCTGTTTCCTTATTTTTACTTTGTAATTGGCTATGAATGAATCATGTATGGCAAAAAAGTAACTAAGACATTACTTTAAACATAAGTAAAACATGGTTAAATTTGATTACGAATAGTTCTTATCAATTCAATACCATTTTAGATGGAAAAAGATGGTAGAATATGTATAATAGTGAGAATCACATCCTGAATAGGACATAAAACAACATAAATCACAACCGAATACAATATAAAACAAAATAAATAAATAAAATCAAATAAAAATATTGCAAAACCGGATACAATATGCTACAATTTCTACAGGAAGGACAGGTTGGGTGTGTCCGGAATAGAAAACTATATTTTATATTTCTTAAAGGAGGTTTACTTTATGAAAAAGAGGTTAGCAATGGTGCTTGCAGCGGCAATGGTATTGTCAATGACTGCATGCGGCAGCAGCGGCACAGCCGCAACAACAGCTGCTCCGGCATCCACAGAAGCAAAGACGGTAGCCGCTAAGAACGATCAGACGACTGCAGCGGAGAAGGTAGAGAACGCCCAGTCCACAGGCTCTTTGGCAGGAAAGAAGATTGCCGTAGTGCGGAACCTGGCAGCAGGAGATCATACCCAGCAGTTTTTAGACGGCTGCGTATCCGAGGGGAAAAAGTTTGGCTGGACCGTAGACACCTTTGTAACGGACGGCGATGATGCAAAGGCTCAGGAGACTATAGCTCAGGTCATCGCTAAGGATTATCAGGGAATTATCGTATCTCACGGACAGCTGTCTTATTCCTATGATATGTTAAAACCTGCCAGAGACAAAGGCATGGAGGTTGTTACCTTTGATACCATGCCATTTAAGGGCGGCGATGCAAGCGGCGAGCTTCTTGCCGGGGTAACTTCTACCGCTCAGAACGATCAGGCGCTGGCCGAGCTTTCTCTTGGCTACATGATGAAAGAGTTTGAAGCAAAAGGCGGAAAATACCCGATGAAAGTTTTAAAGACCTTCATGGGCCCTGGAATCCCGCCGCTGGACAGACGTAATGAAATCTATACCAAGCTGGAAGCAGAAGGCAAGATCCAGACTCTGGAAGTGATTGCACCATCTGATTCAGCCAATGCCCGCGGTGATATGACCAACAAAACAGCCGCTATTCTTCCAAAATATCCGGAAGGTTCCGTAGATGCCATCTGGGGCTGCTACGATGAGCTGGCAAAGGGTGTATTACAGGCATTAAACGATGCAGGTCGTACCGATATCCCGATGTACACCATTGACGTATCCAATGATGACATTCAGTTAATGGTAAAGAATCCTGATGTATGGAAATCTACCGCAGCCGTTGATCCTAAACTGATCGGTATTGTAGATGCCCGTCTTCTGGCTCTGAAACTTATGGGAGAAGAGACACCGGATTACTTTAACTTAAATGCATGCAACATTGAAACAACCCAGCTCAATGATCAGACAACCATGAACGATTTGGGAAGCATCATTGATGGATGGGGCGATGCCGAAGATCCTAAGGGCGCTCTGTATACAGATACAATCAAGAACAACTATGTAAATTAAAGAAACGCTCTGTATTCATTACATAATTAAGGAAGAGATGCCATGACCGAAGTAAAACTTGAAATGAAAGATATATCCATCGAATTTCCTGGAGTAAAGGCTTTGGATGGAGTTGATTTTGGTCTGAAAAGTGGTACGATTCATGCGCTCGTGGGTGCCAATGGCGCAGGTAAGTCCACATTGATGAAAGTGCTTGCCGGTGTCAATACGCATTACACAGGACAAATTTACGTTGGAGGGGAACCGGTGGAAATCCGGTGCCCCAAAGACGCTAAAAATCTTGGGATAGAAATCNNGGAAGTTGACACCGCGTTGATCCCCTATCTGTCCGTGGCTGAGAATGTAATGTTCAACACGCTGGTCAATAAAATGGGGCGAAAGCAAATCGTGCACTGGAAAGAGATCAGGCAGGCAGCAGAAACGGTATTAAAGAAATTAAATGTAGATGTGGATATTAGCAAACAGGTATCAGGACTTACGCTGGCACAAAAGCAGATGGTTCTCATAGCCAGATGCGTGGCGGAAAAGTGCCGGTTCCTTATTTTGGATGAGCCTACGGCCCCTCTTTCCAATTCCGAGACACTGGAATTGTTCCGGGTGGTACGTGAGCTGGCAAAAGAGAATGTGGGAGTCGTGTTTATTTCCCACCGTTTAAGTGAACTTTATGAGATTTGTGAAAATATTACCATTATGAGAGACGGCAAGCTGGTTACCGAACTGCCGCTTTCTAAAGAACTGGAAGTAAATACTCTTGTCGAATATATGTTAGGCCGTAGCTATGAGGATAATTACATCAAGAAAAAGTGCGAGATCGGCGGGCCGTTGCTTGAAATAGAAAACCTTTCCGAAAGGGAAGGGAAAGTAAAAGATATCAACATGACCGTTTGCAAAGGGGAAATTATCGGCGTGGCAGGATTGGTGGGCGCTGGCAAGACAGAGCTTTGCAAGACCTTGTTTTCCGCTTACCAGCAGGTAGGCGGCACCATGAAGCTAAACGGGAAAGTGATCAAGGCAAAAGGGCCTACCCAGGCAGTGAAGAATGGGTTTGCACTGGTTCCGGAGGAACGGAGAAAAGAAG
>DJBG01000042.1 GCA_002429965.1 Hungatella sp. UBA5982 | reverse complement strand
TGGCGGAGTTTGTTATGAAAGATATGATAGAAAAGGAGCATTCAGGCAATCACTTCTATGTTGCGTCAGCAGCTACAAGTACGGAAGAAATCGGGAATCCGGTGCATCCTGGGACAAGAAAAAAGCTAAAGGAATATGGGATTTCCACAGAAGGAAAATATGCGGTGCAGTTATCCCGGAAGGATTATGACAAATACGACTACCTCATTGGCATGGAACAGCGGAATGTGACAAATATGCTTAGAATTCTGGGAGGAGATCCGGAAGGAAAGGTAAAGCGGCTTTTGGACTTTTCCTCTGATTCAAGGGATATTGCAGATCCATGGTATACCAGGAATTTTGACCGCACTTATGAAGATGTTTATGAAGGCTGCGAAGCGCTATTATCTTATATCTTGGAACAGAAATCCGCAGGGAATTACAGGCAGCAAGGGGGGATTATTTATGAAACCACTTAATTTGGTTGTAGTAGGCTCCGGCTGGAGATCCTTGTTCTATGCCAGGATTGCCAAAGCTTACCCGGATTGTTTTCATCTGTCAGCATTCCTTTGCCGGACAAAAGAAAAGGCTCAGCGGATGCAGGCGGAAACCGGGATCAAGGCTGTGACAAGCCCAGAGGAATGTGAGTTAGAGAACCCGGATTTTGTTGTAGTGGCTGTAAACAAGGATTCTATTTTTCAGGTGGCAAGGGAATGGGCGCTGAAAGGATATCCGGTGCTTTGTGAGACTCCTGCTGCCATGGAATTAGGAGATTTGCAGGAGCTTTGGCGTCTTCGAACCCAGGAAGGGGCCAGGATCCAGGTGGCGGAGCAGTATTTTGAATACCCTGTTTTTCATGCGGCGATTGAGGTCGTAAAACGGGGACATATTGGAGATCCGTATATGGTTAATATCTCCGCGGTCCACGACTACCATGGAGCCAGCTTAATCCGGCGGCTCTTAGGGATTGGTTTTGAGAATATGAAACTGTACGGAAAGAAATTTCTGTATCCGGTGGTGGAGACAGATTCCAGGTACGGGTTTATTGAGGATGGCAGGGTTAGTGAGAGAGAACGGGTCAGGCTGACCTTTGAATTTGAGGGCGGAAAAACAGCCTTTTATGATTTTAACGGCATACAATACCATTCGAGGATAAGGAGCCGTCATCTAAATGTTCAGGGAGCGAAAGGGGAACTGGATGACTGGACACTTCGTTATGTAGGGGAAGACAGCCGGTACAGAGAGTATCAGATCGTGGAAGAACCCTTTGATACAGAAAAAGGAATTAATGAAATTTACATGGGACAGGAACTCCTTTACCGGAATCCGTTTTATGAATTAGGAAAAACAGGTGGGCTTTCTCAGGATGAAACGGCAATAGGAACCCTAATGCTTGGAATGAGACGGTTTATAGAGGAAGGTGTGGAGGTTTATCCTCTTTCGGAGGGGCTGCAGGATGCCTATGTAAGGATACTTATGGAGCAGGCCCTTAATAGCGGTCAGGCGGTAGAATCAAAAACGCAGGTCTGGAGCTGATTGAAAAGAGCGGGCTTTTTCCGTAAAGCAAGAAAAGCCCGTCCCATGCTGATGGAGGAAAAGGATTATTAATAATCGTCATCATCGACGATAGTAAGATTAAGACATTCACAGGATAAGTCCACATCCCTTCCTGCCTTAAAAGCAGGACTGATGAAACGGATAATGGGGCGCAGGGCAAATCCGGGTGTGTTATCCTTGACAACTGCTGAGCTCCCGTCACTAAGGTGGACAATGGTACCGATGGGATACGCGGAAACACAATGAAGGAAAGCTGTCAGCAGTTCCGGGTCAAAATGAGCGTTGGAGCAGCTGGTAAGATAGTCAAAAATCCTTCTTGGAGACCACGCTTTCCGGTACGGCCGGGTGGAATTGAGAGCGTCATATACATCCGCAATGGCCAGGATACGGGCATAAAGGGGGATATCCTTGCCCATAAGACCGAAGGGATATCCGCTTCCGTCATACTTTTCGTGATGAGTCTGAACTCCCTGTAATACCGCTTGGGAAATTATGATGTGCTCGCCGAGTTTTTTGTAGGAAAGGCTGGGGTGCTGTTTCATGATTTCAAATTCATCGCTGGTTAAAGGGCCTGGTTTGTTGGTAATATCAATAGGAATATCCGTTTTCCCAATGTCATGAAGAAGGCCGCAGAGGGCCAGGTCATTTAAATTGGAAATGGAAAGTCCGATGTATTTTCCTAATAAAACACTTAAAATGCCGACATAAAGACTATGTGAATAAGTATACCCGTCGTAATCCCTGATATCGATCATCTGAAAAAGATACCTGTCCTTGTTCAGAACATTCATAACAACGGATTCTGCCACCTTGGCAATCTCCTCGTAAACCTGTCTGCTGGACTGAAAGGTAAATTTTTTTAAACTCTGGTCAAAGACATCGCGGATGCTTGTCAGCATTTTGGCCTTTAACTCCGGCTCCACGAAATCTTCTGGTTCAATGCCTTNNTGTTAAAGTTGGAAATATATGCACAATGACACATTAAATTATAGTGGGAATTTACCAATGCGTCAATGGAAATTTTAATTTTAAACACTAGTATGGCAGAGAAAAATCAGTCAATATTTTATGCAATAATTCTTTAATCTCTACAAATCATAAAAAAGAGGATTGACTCTGGAATGGGCATAGAATAGTCTTTAAAAAAGAGGGTTAAAGAAAGGGATTTTTATGATTAAAATCTTAAACGGAATGCATGAGACCATTCATTATGAATGCTCATTAGGACTTCGTCTGTATCATAATAAGAATTAAAAGCGGATTTTCCAAATACCATTTTACCCGGATTTTTAAACAGTATATGAATATGACCTTTTATGAATACTTAAACTCCAGAAGGGTAAAAAAAGCGGAGGAGCTTTTGTATAATACCAAGGAAATGAGCATTACAGATGTTGCTATGGGCTCCGGTTTTTCATCCATGAGCACTTTTAACCGTACCTTTAAGATGATAAAGCGCTGTTCGCCAAGTGATTACAGAAAAATCAGACAGCAGGCATATGAGCCGGAAGGATAAGAAACGGATTAAAATTACAATTCCTCTTATGGGAATACCGGGTTTACGGTGGATTCCTGTAAAGGGATTTTTTATTTTAGAGCAATATATGCGCCATTGGAAGCAAGAAGTGGGATGCCTGATCTGTTATGAAATGCTATGATGGGATCATGGAAAAAATACAAGGAGACATCAGGATATTAGATTAAGCAGAAAGGGCAAGGTGAATTCCATGAATCAGGATAAGTTGAAGGAATACCGGAAAAAAGCAAAGGAGTTAGTTGCAGAAATGACGCTGGAGGAAAAGGTTTCACAGACCGTACACTGCGCAGCGGCGATTCCAAGATTGGGGATAAAGGGCTATAACTGGTGGAATGAGGGACTTCATGGTGTGGCCAGGGCCGGAGTGGCTACTGTATTTCCCCAGGCCATTGGACTTGCTGCAAGCTTTGATGAGGATTTGCTTTTTGAAGTGGCTGATACGGTTTCCACGGAGGCCAGGGCAAAGTTTCATATGCAGCAGAAATACGGAGACACGGATATTTACAAAGGACTTACGTTCTGGGCACCGAATGTTAATATTTTCAGGGATCCACGCTGGGGAAGGGGACATGAGACTTATGGAGAGGATCCATTTTTGACTTCACGTATGGGGGTTCG
Source organism: Hungatella sp. UBA5982 (assembly GCA_002429965.1). Taxonomy (GTDB): domain Bacteria; phylum Bacillota; class Clostridia; order Lachnospirales; family Lachnospiraceae; genus Lacrimispora. The sequence goes on along the minus strand of DJBG01000042.1, from coordinate 36,341 downwards.
TTTCATTGAGGGGCTGCAGGGAGATGATGAAAATTATATGAAGACCGCAGCCTGCGCCAAACATTTTGCAGTACACTCAGGTCCGGAGGATGAACGCCATTCCTTTAATGCTGTGGTGACAAAACAGGATATGTTTGAAACCTATTTGCCTGCTTTTGAGGCCTGCGTAAAGGAAGGAAAGGTAGAGGCGGTTATGGGAGCCTATAACCGGACCAATGGGGAACCCTGCTGCGGAAGCAAGACCCTGCTTAAGGATATCTTGAGGACGGACTGGGGATTTGACGGGCACGTGACATCAGATTGCTGGGCAGTAAAGGATTTTCATGAACATCACGGAATCACAGGCTCAGCTCTGGAATCTGTTGCCATGGCAATGGAAAACGGCTGTGATTTAAACTGCGGAAGCCTGTTTTTATATTTGACGGAGGCAGTGAACCGGGGGCTGGTGTCTGAGGAACGGTTAAATGAGGCAGTTGAACATTTAATGATGACCAGGCTGAAGCTTGGGTTGTTTGAGGAGCCGGAGGCAGTGGAGTACAATAAAATTACTTATGCGGGCAATGATACCAGAGAGCATAAGGAGCTGAATTTTAAAGCTTCCAGAAAATCCTTTGTGCTGCTGAAAAATGAGGGGAATATGCTTCCTCTTGATAAGAGCAGGCTGAAAACCATTGGCATCATCGGGCCCAACAGTGATAACCGAAAGGCGCTTATAGGAAATTATGAGGGCACCGCTTCCAGGTATTATACGATTTCTGAAGGAATCCAGGATTACGTTGGAGAAGATGTCCGTGTTATGGTTTCAGAGGGCTGTCACTTATGTAAACCAAGGGTAAGCGGTCTGGGCCAGGAGAACGACCGGTTATCAGAGGTTCGTGGTGTATGTGAAGCCAGCGATGTGATCATTGCCTGCATGGGCCTGGATTCCAGTCTGGAAGGAGAAGAGGGGGATGAGGGAAATGAATACGCCAGCGGTGATAAACCAAATCTGTCCCTTCCAGGTCTGCAGATACAAGTGCTGGAGGAAATCTATAAGAGCGGGAAGCCTGTGGTTTTAGTGCTTTTATCCGGCAGCGCCCTGGAAGTGTCCTGGGCAGATGCCCATATTCCAGCCATCATTGAAGGCTGGTACCCGGGAGCCCAGGGAGGCCGTGCACTGGCTGCCGTGTTGTTCGGTGATTATGCACCGGAAGGAAAACTTCCCGTCACCTTTTACCGGAGCACAGAAGAGCTTCCGGCCTTTACGGATTATTCCATGAAGGGCAGAACCTACCGCTATATGGAACAGGATGCTCTTTATCCCTTTGGTTACGGGCTATCCTACACCGATTTTTCCGTAAGGGATGTGGTTTTAAGCCGTGACCGGATAGGGGCAGGCGATACCGTAACCATAAAGGCGGTGTTAAAGAACGAAGGTCTTATGAAGGGGGCGGAAACCCTGCAGGTATATGTAAAATCTTGTGAATCCCAGACACCCAATGCTCAGCTTAAGGCACTTTTAAAGGCAGAGCTGGAGCCAGGTGAGGAAAAAGAATTGCAGGTGACCCTTTCCGACAAAGCCTTTGCCCTAAGAGATGAACATGGTGACCTGGTAATGGAAGCCGGTACGTACAAGGTATATGTGGGAACACAGCAGCCGGATAAAAGGAGTCAGGAGCTTACAGGGAAAGCACCGGAATTCATGACAGTATCCGTAGACCAGCGTGCCGTTCTGGAAAAATGCTGCATTTAAAAAACAGTGAAATATTCAAATCTGCGGTACCTATGACAGTTACAAAATAGAGAAATATAACGATTTACATAAAATGGTGTGAGGCGCTGTCTGCAGGCTGAGAAGTCTGAGACAGCGTTTTTTTGGTTACAAAGGGCAAATTTAAACGGTTAAATGTAAAAAAACTAAATTTTTTAGAAACAAAATGAAGAATTTTGGGAAAATCAATAAGAGTTTTGTAAGTATTTTATCATATTTTACTTGTTTTTAATATGAAACTTTATTATAATATTACAGTATGTTAAAAATTGGGAAATATAGCATTATTATATAAGAACTGATACAAAGGAGGCCGTATGATCAAAAAACAAGAGAGCAATTTCAAAAAAGCTGTCAATGAATTGCTGGGTTATTCCTCGGAAGCAGAGGATGAGATCGATATTCCGGATGAAAAAGAGGAGCCACAGGCTGTGATGGAAGAAGAACCGGATAGGGAAGCGGCTTGGAGCCAGCCACAGAACCCTATTCAAAACTCATTTTTTAACCCTGTCAGTAACCAAAACCCTGCTGCAAGTCCCAGCCCCATGCGTATGACAGCCGAGACCAGCAAGGTGTCCTCCTATACTGTGGAGACAAGGTCATTATCTATGGAGGCGATGAACCAGGTGTCTTCCAAAGTAGCAGTAATTACGGAGGATATGATTGTTAATGGTGACATTACCACACAATCAGATTTAAATATTTTCGGTCAGGTGACCGGCAGCATTGCCTGCAGAGGTGATGTTTTAGTCTTGGGACGGGTGACTGGAGATCTTTCCGGCGCCAATGTAAGAGTGGAAGGTGAGGTCAACGGAAATTTAACAGTGGATAAGCGGGTGGATGTGGGACCCGGCGGAAGGATTAAGGGAGATATTACGGCCTCCAATGTTTTCAGTGAGGGCATAAGCGAGGGTGATATTAAGGCAGAGGACACCATTCATCTGGGTGGAAGCTCCGTCGTGACCGGTAAGGTTTATGCCAAAGCATTTGCTATTATACAGGGGGCCAGAATCAAGGGTATGATGACTACCTACGATTGATAAGCGGCTGCCAAGGAGAATATTATGAACAAAAGAAAAAATAGCAGGCGCAAACCCTACTTTGGCAGCGTACGGTTTTTCCGGCATTTGATACTTACGACAATTGCATTGCTTATCATCATTCCTGCGGGTATGGCTTTATACTTTAAGGAACAGAACAAAAGACTGGTGAAGGAAAGCTATGGACTTTACAGTGAGAACCTGGCCCTTCAGAGCCAGTCAGATATGGCTAAGAACAGCGAGGCGGTTAAGGAGACGGAACCGGTTCAGCTCTCCTCCGGGAAATATGGGGAGATACTGGTGGACACAAGTTCCTGGGAACTGCTGCTTGTCAATGATACCCATCCCCTTAGCCCCCAATTTAAAGTGAATTTGGTTGAGATACAGCCCGGCCAAAGTGTGGATGCACGGATTGTGAAAGATTTACAGGACATGATGGCAGCGGCTGAAAACGAAGGATATCAGCTTCATATTTATTCTTCCTTCCGTGATTTAAAGAGGCAGCAGTCTCTTTTTAATGATTGTTTAAAGCGCCTTCAGGAAGAAGGCTTGGATTACCAGCAGTCCTTTTATGAAAGCAAGGCCAAACTGGCATTGCCGGGAACCAGTGAGCATCAGACAGGACTGGCGGTGGATATTGCACCCAAGGCTTACTTTTATCTTGATGAGGAACGTGGAGGGCAGAAAGAGGCCGTGTGGCTGGCTGAAAACAGCTGCCGCTTTGGTTTTGTGCTCCGCTATCCCAAGGATAAGGAGAATATTACAGGCATCCGTTATGAACCGGAGCATTTCCGCTACGTAGGGAAAACCGTGGCTAAATTCCTTACGGAAAATGATCTGGCTCTGGAAGAATTTTATGACATTCTGCAGAAGAGCAGCACGCCTAAAAAAATGGAATAATGGGCCTTTGAGACTGTTTTCAGGGCGGGATTCGTTTGAATCCTGTCCTCTTTTTTTAGAAAAAAATTTCATCTGAAAACAGTGGGGATAACCATTCATACTTGCTCCTCCTCCTGCATAAGTATGTAAAAACGTCCTAGCAGGGGGATTTTCTTGAAGGAATATATTGAAGAACGCGCGGTTGCGATCGCCAACTACATCATAGACTATCATGCGACCGTGAGGCAGACAGCGAAGAAATTTGGAATATCCAAATCTACGGTACATAAAGATGTTACGGACCGTCTGGAACACATTAATCCATCCCTGGCAGCCCGGGCCAGGGTGATCCTTGATATTAACAAATCCGAGCGTCATATACGAGGCGGCCTTGCCACCAAAGAAAAATACCAGCATCGCCTACAGATGTGCAGCAAAAAGAATTGATAGGACAAAAAACTGAANNTGGCTGTTTTCAAGAAAAAATTAAATTTTTTATTGACATGAAGCTGTAAAATATGTTATTCTTTACCCCGGTATGAAGAGACATTATCGTTTTCATGCAAATATTGACCACTTCGTAAGAAGTTAAGCCCAGACGGACAGGCGGGTCAGCTGCCGAGCGTGGGAAACCACATTATTGATTGAGTTAAAAGCTCAAATTTTATAAGTTGATTACTTTATAATCCGTGCAATTGCACATCACTTGTGAAACGATCAATAATAGCAGGGACAACATATTTGCTATGTAGACTCGAAAACGATAATTATCATGAATAAAAGACGGGCAAAATGCCCTTACTGGAAATATCATTCATGTAATTGCAGGCAGGTGATGGATAATCACCTGCCTTTTTGCTATGAAAAAAATCTGCGCCTATAAGGCGCCACTTACGTTTCAGCGACAAAAGAGGGTGCGATATTCCCGTGACAAGGAGAGGTAAGAGCCATATGAACAAAGAAGATCAGATGAGGGCGCCTATTTATGAAGCTCGTGAAATATTTCAAAAAAAGAGGGTAGTTCCCTTTGATGTGCCGGGCCATAAACGGGGAAGGGGAAATCCGGAGCTTGCCCGCCTCTTGGGGGAAAGGTGCGTCGGACTTGATGTAAATTCCATGAAGCCTCTTGATAATTTATGCCATCCGGTTTCTGTGATCCGGGATGCAGAACGGCTAACGGCAGAGGCTTTTGGGGCGGCAGACGCCTTTTTAATGGTGGGAGGAACCACGTCGGCAGTGCAGAGCATGATCCTGTCTGTCTGCAAGGCAGGGGATAAGATCATTCTTCCAAGAAATGTCCATAGAAGCGCATTAAATGCTCTGGTATTATGCGGAGCGGTTCCGATTTATGTAAACCCAGAAGTGAACAGCATGCTGGGCATTTCCCTTGGCATGGAAATCAGCCAGGTGGAAAAGGCAATAATGGAAAATCCCGATGCAGTGGCGGTATTTGTTAACAATCCCACTTATTACGGAATCTGTTCTGACATCCGCTCTATTGTCCGGCTGGCCCATGCACATGGGATGAAGGTCCTGGCTGATGAAGCCCATGGAACCCATCTTTATTTTGGAAAGGGTCTTCCGGTTTCCGCTATGGAAGCGGGTGCGGATATGGCAGCGGTCTCCATGCACAAGTCAGGAGGAAGCTTAACACAAAGCTCCCTTCTCCTTTTAAACAAGGGAGTGAACGGGGATTATGTGCGTCAGATCATAAATTTAACCCAGACCACCAGTGCCTCTTACCTGCTTTTGTCAAGCCTTGATATATCCAGAAGGAACTTGGCTCTGCGGGGGGAAGAGTCCTTTGCAAAGGTGGTGGAAATGGCGGAATATGCCAGGGGGGAGATCAATTCCATCGGCGGTTACTATGCTTACGGAAGGGATCTGATCAATGGAACCAGTATTTTTGATTACGATGTGACAAAGCTTTCCGTCTATACCCTGGGAAATGGGTTGGCAGGAATTGAGGTTTATGACCTCCTTCGGGATGAATACGATATTCAGATTGAATTCGGGGACATCTGCAACCTTCTTGCTTACATTTCCATCGGTGACCGGATTCAGGATATTGAACGTCTGGTGGGAGCATTGGCGGATATTGAACGCCTTTATAAAAAGGACCGGACGGGAATGCTGTCAGGAGAATACATAGCACCTAAAGTGGCGGTATCGCCTCAAAAAGCATTTTATTCCCAAAAGGTTTCCGTACCGGTAGGAGAATCCGCGGGAAGGATAAGCGGCGAGTTTGTCATGTGCTATCCTCCGGGAATTCCCATCCTGGCGCCGGGAGAGATGATTACGGAAGAGGTCGTGGAGTACATCATTTATGCCAGGGAAATAGGCTGTTCCATGCAGGGAACCGAGGATCCGGCGGTAGAACGGCTGATGGTATTAACGGAGCGGGCCTAAGAAGGGGAGAGGTAAGAAAAGATGGAGATATGGTTTTCAAAATTTCACACTTCCAATGTAAAGCTTTCTGTTCGGATCGATAAACAGCTTTTTTCCGGTGAAAGTGAATACCAGAGAATTGACGTGTTCGAATCCCAGGAATTTGGAAAGTTTGTATCTTTGGATGGAGATATTGTTTTTTCAGAAAAAGATGAATTTATTTACGATGAAATGGTGACCCATGTTCCTATGGCGGTTCATCCCAATGTAAGGGATGTGCTGATCATTGGCGGAGGCGACGGAGGGGTGGCCAAGGAGCTTTTGCAATACCCGTTCATTCAGTCCATAGATGTGGTTGAGACGGATAAGCTGTTTGTAGACGTGTGCCGGGATATTTTTCCCGAGGTATCCTGCGGTCTTTTTGATCCCAGGGTCAAGGTCTATTACGATGACGGACTCCGCTTCTTAAGAAGCAAAAAAGAGGAATATGACCTTATCATCAATGATTCCACGGATCCTTTCGGACATACGGAAGGGCTTTTTACCAAGGAATTTTACGGCAGCTGCTATAAGGCGCTGCGAAGCGACGGCATTATGGTCTATCAGCATGGAAGTCCTTTTTACGATGAGGATGAGGCGGCGTGCAGGAGCATGCACCGGAAGGTGTTCCGCTCCTTCCCTATAAGCCGGGTTTATCAGGCCCATATTCCCACCTGCCCGTCGGGCTACTGGCTGTTTGGGTTTGCTTCGAAAAAATATCATCCCATCAATGATTTTAAGCCAGAACTATGGAATCAGTTAAAAATTGAAACCTGGTATTATACAACGAATCTTCATACGGGTGCTTTCATGCTGCCTAAATACGTGGAAGATTTACTGAAAGAGGAGGAAAAAGAATGAGCAGATTATTGATTATCGGTTGTGGAGGGGTTGCCTCTGTGGCAATCCGGAAATGCTGTCAGAACAGCGAGGTGTTTACAGACATCTGTATCGCGAGCAGGACAAAGGAGAAATGCGATGCCTTAAGGGATAAGCTTGCGGGTACAACAAAAACAAGGATTGAGACTGCTAAGGTTGATGCGGATCATGTGGAAGAGGTGATCACCCTCATAAAGGATTACAAGCCGGATGCCGTGTTAAATGTGGCTCTTCCCTACCAGGATTTAACCATCATGGATGCATGTCTTGCAACAGGGGTTGATTACATTGATACCGCTAACTTTGAGCCTGAGAATACCGATGATCANNGGAGAGCTATCTATGAGAAGCGTTGTGAGAGCCTTAAATTTACCGCCCTTTTTGATTATTCCTGGCAGTGGGATTACAAGGAGCGTTTTGAGAAGGCAGGTATCACCGCATTGCTTGGAAGTGGATTCGACCCTGGAGTGACCAGCGTATTTTCTGCTTATGCCTTAAAGCACTATTTTGATGAAATCCATACCATTGACATTTTAGACTGTAACGGAGGGGATCATGGGTATCCCTTTGCAACCAACTTTAACCCTGAAATTAACTTAAGGGAAGTATCCTCTAACGGTTCCTATTGGGAAGATGGCCGCTGGATCGAGACAGAGCCAATGGAGATCAAATCCAAATACAATTTCCCTGAGGTAGGGGAAAAGGACATGTACCTGCTTCACCATGAGGAGATCGAATCTCTGGCAAAGAACATTCCGGGGGTAAAGAGGATCCGTTTCTTTATGACCTTTGGGCAGAGTTATTTGACCCATATGAAGTGCCTGGAAAACGTAGGTCTGCTTTCCACCTCCCCCGTGGAGTTTAACGGACAGGAGATCGTGCCCATCCAGTTTTTAAAAGCCCTGCTTCCGGATCCGGCTTCCCTTGGTCCTAGAACCAAAGGTAAGACCAATATTGGCTGTATCTTTACAGGAGTAAAGGATGGAAAGGAAAAGACCATATACATCTACAATGTATGCGATCATGAGGAATGCTTTAAAGAGGTGGAATCCCAGGCGATTTCCTATACCACAGGAGTTCCGGCTATGATCGGAAGTCTGATGGTAATAACCGGCCAGTGGAAGAAGCCAGGAGTATATAATGTGGAAGAGTTTGATCCGGATCCCTATATGGAGGCTTTAAACAAATGGGGGCTTCCATGGGTGGTATGTGAGGACCCGGAAACTGTTACGGTATGGAGATAGGGAAACAGATGAGGATTGAAGAGCTGAAAACTCCCTGTTATGTGATTGACGAGGAAAGACTGGAGAAAAATTTAAAAATCTTAAAGCAGGTAAAGGATCATACCGGGTGCAGGATCCTGCTGGCCCAGAAGGCGTTTTCCTGTTTTGCAGAGTACCCTCTTATCGGTAAGTATCTGGATGGAACTACGGCCAGCGGGCTTTATGAAGCCAGGCTGGGAAGGGAGGAGATGGGGCTTGAAAACCATGTTTTTGCCCCTGCTTATAAGGAAGAGGACTTTAAAGAGCTGGTGAAGATCTGCGATCACATTATATTTAACTCTTTTTCCCAGCTGGAGAAGTATAAGGATACGTTAGACGGGGTAAGCGCCGGTATCAGGATCAATCCCCAGTGCTCCACCCAGGAGGGCCATGAAATCTATGACCCCTGCGCCCCCGGCTCAAGACTTGGCGTTCCCATTGATTATTTTAAGGATGAGTGGCTGCCCTGGATATCAGGGCTCCATTTCCACACTTTGTGTGAGCAGAATTCCGATGATTTAAAAAGGACCCTGGATGCGGTGGAGGAAAAATTCGGGAAGTATTTAAAAGAACTCTCCTGGCTGAACATGGGCGGAGGACATCATATCACCAGGGAGGATTATGACATCGGGCTGCTGGAAGCCTGCATTAAGAGAATGCAGGAAAGATATGGGCTTCAGGTTTATCTGGAACCTGGGGAGGCGGTAGCTCTGAATGCCGGGTACCTGGTGACAGAGGTTATGGATGTGGTGGAAAATGGGATAAAGACCCTGATCCTTGATGCTTCCGCAGCCTGCCATATGCCGGATGTGCTGGAGATGCCGTACCGGCCGCCCTTAAAGGACAGCGGGAAACCGGGAGAAAAGGCTTTTACCTACCGGCTGTCTTCCTGTACCTGTCTGGCGGGGGATGTGATCGGGGATTATTCCTTTGACAGGGAAATAAAACCTGGAGACAAGCTGTATTTTATGGATATGGCCATTTATTCTATGGTGAAGAACAACACCTTTAACGGGATGCCTCTTCCTGCCATTGCCATAATGGATAAAGGGGGAGACTGCCATGTCATAAAAAGGTTCGGCTATGAGGATTTTAAGAACCGGTTGTCGTAAGAGATATAAGCATATCCTCTTGATTCATTAGGAGACAAACTATGGAAAAATTAAAAAGCCTCCCGGCGGCGGATGGATTTTACATGCCGGGAGAATTTGAGCCTCATTGGGGCTGTATCATGATCTGGCCCAAGCGGCCCGGATCCTGGCCCTTTGGGGCAGGGAAGGCCAGGAAGGCCTTTGCTGAAATCGCGGAGGCCATTGCAGACAGCGAGCAGGTGATCATGCTGGCGGAGCCGGATGTGAAGGAAAGCGCCGGAGAAATGCTTTCGGACCGGATCCAGGTGGTTGTCATGGAATCCGATGACGCATGGGCAAGAGATGTGGGGCCAACCTTTGTGGTCAATAAGGAACGTAAGGCCAGGGGGATCGACTGGCGGTTTAATGCCTGGGGAGGAACCTTTGACGGTCTGTATCCTGACTGGCAAAAGGATGACCTTCTTGCAGGGCGTTTCTGTGAACGGTTCGGCTATCCGGTTTATGATGCAGGCCATCTTGTCCTGGAGGGAGGTTCCGTTCATTCCGATGGGCAAGGCACGATTTTAGTGACGGAAACCTGCCTTTTAAGCGCCGGGCGTAATCCGTCTCTTTCTAAACTCCAGATTGAAGAACAGCTGAAAGACTATCTTGGGGCTGTAAAGATTATCTGGCTGAAAGCAGGCATCTATCAGGATGAAACCAATGAGCATGTGGATAATGTCTGCGCGTTTATCCGTCCGGGGGAAGTGGTATTGGCCTGGACGGATGATAAAGCTGATCCACAGTATTTAATGTCCCTGGCTGATTTAAGGATACTGGAACAGGAAACGGATGCAGAGGGAAGACATTTTAAGATCCACAAGCTTCCCATACCTAAGGAACCGGTCTGCATTACGAAAGAGGAGCTTTCAGGCTTTTCCTTTGAGCCGGGAGAGGATGAGAGGGAGACCGGAGAGCGCCTGGCTGCCAGTTATGTGAATTTTTACATATCCAATGGAGGGGTGATTGTTCCTCAATTTGGGGATGTCCATGATTCAGAGGCAGTACGGATATTAGGGGAGTGCTTTCCTGAGAGAAGAATCTATCCGGTGTATGCAAGAGATATTATTGTGGGAGGCGGAAACATTCACTGCATTACACAACAAATTCCGTTGTAGTCCGGCCATGCCATTCATAGATTGGCNNAATACTTCTGCCAGGAGAGGCGTTATGACTTTTATGAATATGCAGAACCGGCAGAGGAGAACCAGGCGGTTAAGCATTTCGCCGGGATTGCGGCCGAACTTAAAGTGGTTCTTCCCGTCAGCTTTTATGAGCGGTCAGGAAATACCATGTTTAATTCGGTGGCAGTCCTTGACGGGGACGGAGCAAATCTTGGGATATACCGGAAAACCCATATCCCCGATGACCATTACTACCAGGAGAAATTTTATTTCACTCCCGGGGACACCGGCTTTCGGGTATTTGATACCATGTACGGGAAAATAGGCGTAGGGATCTGCTGGGACCAGTGGTTTCCGGAAACAGCAAGGTGCTTAGGGTTACAGGGGGCGGAGCTTATCTTATACCCTACTGCCATTGGAAGCGAGCCCATCCTGGAATGTGACAGCACGGAGCACTGGAGGCGCTGCATGCAGGGGCATGCTGCTGCCAATATCATTCCAGTTATAGCGGCTAACCGGATTGGGATAGAATCAGTTGTTCCCTGTATGTCAAACGGGAATCAAAGCTCTTCTCTTAAATTTTATGGCTCCTCCTTTATTACGGACAATACCGGGGCTGTCATAGCTTCTATGGGCCGGGAGGAAGAAGGCGTAATATGCGCTTCCTTTGATCTGGATCAGATGATGACTGACAGGAGAAACTGGGGGCTTTTCCGCGACCGCAGGCCGGAAATGTACGGGAAAATCACAGGTAAATCTTAAACTCACTTTTTTGTGCAGGGAAAGTTGCGATAATGTCCTTAAGCTATATTATACTGAGGCTATCAAAGAGAGCGGGAGGTAAGAGAGTGGATTGGCTGGATAAAATGAACGGGGCACTGGATTACATTGAAAACAATTTGAACGGAGAGATTCATCTGGAGGAAGTGGCCAGACGGGCCTGCTGTTCCAGCTTTAATTTCCAGCGGATGTTTTCTTTTATGGCAGATGTGTCTCTGGCGGATTATATCAGAAGAAGGCGGCTTTCCATGGCGGCGATGGAGCTTCTGACAACAGGTGAGAAGATCATTGACGTTGCCTTAAAGTATGGATACGAGTCTCCGGTTTCTTTTGCCAGGGCATTTTATGCCGTCCACGGAATGAATCCCAGCGAGGTGAGAAAATCTGGAAGGAAGATCAAATCTTATCCCCGCATCTCCTTTGAAATAACCATAAAAGGAGCGGAGGCTATGAATTATTGCGTAAAAGATTTGGGAGAATTCCGGCTGGTAGGAATTAAGGAAAGAATGACCATGGATACTGGAGAGAATTTTAAAAGGATCCCGAAGTTCTGGAATGAGTTCTACAACCAGAGCAGGTGCGAGGAAATGCTGAAGTTTAATGACAATAAGGATCTGCTTTTCATGGGAGTGTGCGCCAATTCTGATGATAAGGGATTCGATTACTACATTGCGACCGGTTCCAATCAGGAGATACCGGAAGATATGGCTGAACTGGTGGTACCGGCCGGCAAATACGTGATTTTTGAATGCGTGGGAAGTATGCCGGAGGGACAGCAGAAGGTTTGGAAGCGGATCTTTACGGAGTGGTTTCCATCCTCCGGTTATGAGATGGCGGACGGACCACAGCTGGAATGGTATTCTGAGGGGGATATCACTTCAGAGGAATATAGGAGCGAAATTTGGATCCCGGTCCATAAAAAGGCGTAAATCCCTTCATAAAACCCGTTATCTTCCCATATATATAGTAATAATAAATAAGTTGGGGAGTGTGCTATGAAGAGACTGTTAAGCAGAAAATGGATGATTTTTTTCGGCCTGGCCATGTGGGTACTGGTGGTACGTACCTTGAGCGGGTGTACTTTAAACAAGGATAATGGTGATAAGGTGCGGGATCTGGAATTTACCGTGGTAGCTGACGCGGATATTCCGCAGGAACTTAGACAGATCATTGCTGAGAAGCAGCAGTCGCCCTTTAAGCTGACCTACAGCGATGATAAGAACCTTTACATAGTGGTTGGCCACGGAAAGCAGGCAAGCGGGGGATATAGCATCGCAGTAAATGATCTTTATCTGACAGATAACTCCATTGTCCTGGATACGGAACTGATCGGGCCGGAGAAGGGCGAGGTTACAGGGTCGGAAGCCTCTTATCCATTTATCGTCATTAGGACGGAGATGTCGGAGCTTCCGGTGGTGTTTCAGTAGAAAGAAGAATGAAATAGCCGTTTCGCAGATAGTAAAAGCGGAACGGCTGTTTTTGTGAGCGATAAAACGTAAATTCCCCTTTTTTCTTAGGCTGTCATATGATATACTACTTCAAATAGGAAAAGGCAATAAGGAGAAGAGGAAGAGTAATATGATATTAAAGGATATATGGCTTGATATTACGGCAGTAAAAGAGCGGGATCCGGCGGCCAGAAGCAAGCTTGAAGTGCTTTTGCTCTATCAGGGAGTTCATGCATTGATCTGGCATCGTTTTGCCCACTGGTTTTACCAGCATAAGATGTTTTTTTTAGCCAGGTTTATTTCCCAGCTGGCCAGATTTTTCACACTGATCGAGATCCATCCCGGCGCGCAGCTGGGGCATGGGATTTTAATTGATCATGGCAGCGGAGTGGTGATCGGAGAAACTACGGTGGTGGGGGATAATTGTACTATTTACCAGGGAGTGACTTTAGGCGGCGTGGGACTTAATAAGGGAAAGCGCCATCCCACTCTTGGAAATAATGTGACCGTGGGAGCAGGGGCTAAGATTCTGGGGTCCTTCGAGGTAGGAGATAATTGTACCATAGCGGCCAATGCCGTGCTTTTAAAGCAATTGGAGAGCAACGTGACAGCGGTCGGAATTCCCGCCCGCCCGATTAAGATAGATGGTGTGCCCCTTCCCAAGAAGGAGAGCAATCTGGTGACCATGGATCACTACTGCAAGATGGAGGAGCGGGTCAAGGAATTGGAAGAAACGCTGTCTAAGCTGCAGACTGAGCTGTCTTCCTACCGGGAAAAAGAGCATTCTGATCAGGCGGAGGCACCTTTGGAGAAGAAAATTGAGGAATAGAAGGGCTAAAATTCTCTAGTATTTCAGGAAGTCCGGGAATGATAACAAAAAAAGTATAATGAAACATGCACCTGCATAAACTTTCTTAAAGGAATAAAGAAGGTAAGGCAGGTGCTTTTTTATGTTGGAGCTGGTGAAGAAAAACATACATATGAATCGTTGGAAAGGATATGCCGCATCTCAGATAACTCTTGACGATGACTTCATCGTCCCGGACAGTATGGATGATGTGGATCAGATTATTTTAAGTTCCGGCGACATTACCATTGATTCCGTAAAAGCCCAGACAGAGCGTGTCGTGGTCCGGGGCAAGCTGGACTTTATGATTCTCTACCGGGGAGCGGATGGAGGGCTTCAGACCCTTTCAGGAAGTATTAACTTTGAGGAACCCATCAATGTGCCCGGACNNGACTGGATGAAAAAGATTATGTCCAGCTGGGGTGGGAGCTTGAGGATTTAAACGCTGGGATCATTAATTCCAGGAAGCTGAGCGTAAAGGCAATTGTATCGCTTAAGGTGAAAGTGGAAACTGCCTGCGATATAAACCCTGCCGTGGAAGTGGACACGGGAGGCCCGGCATCAGATGTACCTGTGGTGGAAACCCTCCGCCGCAATATGGATGTGGCATCCATTGTCCTCCGCCACAAGGATACGTTCCGGATCAAGGATACCATTACCCTGTCAGGGAACAAGCCAAACATTGACCATATTTTATGGACTGAAATGAAGTTAAGAGGTGTCTCCATCAGACCCATGGATGGAAAGATGATGCTTGACGGGGAACTTATGGTATTTGTCATTTATCAGGGAGAAGGGGAAGGCGCTCCAATCCAGTGGGTGGAGGAAAGCATTCCGTTTTCAGGGGAATTGGATGTTCCGGATATGACCGAGGATATGGTTCCTTTGGTTACAGTCCATATAATCCATAAGGATATAGAGGCAAAGCCTGATTCTGACGGCGAGATGCGGGAAATGGATGTGGATTCGGTTCTAGAGCTGGATATGAAGCTATACAGGGAAGAAAATATGGAACTGCTCAGCGACTTATATTCCACCAACCGGGAGCTGACGCTGCAGACAGAGGAAGCCTATTTTGATAAGATCCTGACGAAAAATATGAGCAGGTGCAAGATTGTAGAAAAGGTCAGCCTCGATCAGGCGGACCGGGTCCTTCAGATATGTCACAGTGAAGGAACTGTTAAAATCGATGACACGGAAATCAAGGAGGACGGACTTCATGTGGAGGGGGTTTTAGAGGTACAGATCCTTTATATGGCCTCTGACGATGCACAGCCCATTCAGTCCACTGTGGAGGATATCCCCTTCCATTTCATGATTGAGGCTCCGGGAATCAATGAGCAGACGGTTTGTCAGCTGAATTCAGGCTTAGAGCAGCTTAGTGCCGTTATGATGGGCGGAGGAACCATTGAAGTAAAAGCGACCATTTCCCTTGACTTACTGGCCCTGCAGCCGGTCCGCGAGCAGATCATCACAAATNNGAAGCGCCTATGGATTTAAATAGATTACAGAAGCTTCCAGGAATCGTGGGATATATCGTGCAGCCTGGGGATTCCCTCTGGAATGTTGCCAAAAAATTCCATACGACCATTGATACCATCATAGCGACCAACGGATTGACGGATAAATCCGTAAGACCGGGCGACCGGCTGATTCTTGTAAAGGAATTGGCATAATTTACTTTTTTAGTCAAGCATTTCTTTCATTGAAGTGCCAGGCAGAAGGAGTTTCTTTTGCCTGGCACTTTTGTTTACACTTTTGAATGATTTTTTTAAAATAGGGAATGATAAAGATTACTATTCACATATCAGCTTGCCCTGTTATATAATATACTATAGCTGAGCTATAGCTTCAACCATCGACGGCGCCTAAACGCATCCAGCTGGTGCTTAAGATAGATGACAGGTTACCCTGGACGGTAGTGACGTGATTGCAAGGCGTTATTACCGTTTACATACCCTGAATTTCCCTATACCGGAGAATAAAGAACATGAACTATACCTATATTTTAAGATGTGCAGATAATACCCTATACTGCGGCTGGACAAACCATTTAGAGAAACGTTTAATAGCCCACAACCAGGGAAAAGGAGCCAAATACACAAAAGCCCGCAGACCTGTGGTTCTGGCCTACTGGGAGGAGTTTTCCACAAAGGAAGAGGCTATGCGGAGGGAAGCCGCCATTAAAAAGCTTACCAGGAAGGACAAGTTAAAACTGATGGGAGAAATAGTATAAGAAAAACCGTCAAGGCCGCGAGTGTGCGGGACTGACGGTTTTCCGGCGTTATGCAACAAAGTGGTACATCAAAATATAATGGCATAAGCTTCCGCCCATGACAAAGAGGTGGAAGATCTCATGGGATCCAAAGCTTTTATGCCTGGCATTGAAAAGAGGAAGCTTTAAGGCATAGATGATGCCGCCTATGGTATAGATGATGCCTCCGGCAAGCAGCCAGAGAAACCCGGCAGGAGAAAGGGTCTCCGTAATCTTGGAGAATGCCAGAACGCATACCCAGCCCATGGCAATGTAGAGACTGGACGAAAACCATTTGGGGCACATAATAAAGCAGGCTTTTATGACAATTCCCGAAATGGCAATGCCCCAAACCAGAGACAGCAGGCTCCAGCCGGTCTTATCTCCCAGAACAATCAGGCAGATTGGCGTGTACGTTCCTGCAATCAGGATGAAAATCATCATATGATCTATCTTTTTCAGCAGTCGGTTGATTTTCGGTGAGATATCAAGAGTATGGTAGATGGTGCTGGCCGCGTAGAGAAAGACCATACTGATGATAAAAACCGTTAAGGCGGCCAGATGGAGCCTTCCGTCGGAAGAAGCCTTAAGAAGCAGTGGTGTTGCGGCAATAAGCGCCAGTGCCATGGCGATAAAATGAGTGATGGCACTGACCGGATCTTTAATCTTAATTTTCATGGAAACCCTCCTTGTAGAAAGTAAAAGCTTTTGACATAGTAATCAATACTATGTATTGTATTTTTACTTACTATACACTCTTGGGGGAAAAAATGCAACTGTTTTTTAAAGATAAATGATAAAAAGGGGTTTGCCATAATTGGAATAATAAAATATAATGAATAGATAAAAATGAAATTTATAAAAAGGAAGGTATAACCGCCCTATGAATCAGACGATTAAAGAACTTATGGAAAGAAAATCTGTCCGGGTATATGAGGACCGGGCTATTGAACCGGAGAAAAAGGCGGCTATTATAGAAGCGGCTCTTCAGGCGCCTACGGCCGGAAACATGACCCTGTATTCCATCATTGATGTGACGGACCAGGAGCGGAAGGAAACCTTATCAATGACCTGCGATAACCAGCCATTTATCGCAAAGGCGCCTTTGGTGCTGGTTTTTGTTGCAGATTACCAGAGATGGTATGAGCTTTTCTGCCATTATGAAGAAGAGGTCCGCCAACCCGGAATGGGAGATCTTTTGCTGGCCTGTGATGATGCCCTTATCGCAGCCCAGAATGCGGTTGTGGCAGCAGAATCCCTGGGCATTGGTTCCTGCTACATTGGGGATATTATGGAGCAGTATGAAACCCACAGAGACTTATTCGGTCTTCCAAAGTATGCGGTACCTGCGGCAATGGTGGTCTTTGGATATCCGTCCATGCAGCAGCAGGAGAGGAAAAAACCGGAAAGGCTTAAGCCTGAGGCTGTGGTGTTTGAGAATTCCTACCGCCGTTTAAGTCCCGGGGAATTTTCCCAGGAGCTAATAAAGGTCCAGGGCAGAGAAGAGGATTTTGAGCGCTGGGTAAAGGCTTTTTGCAAACGCAAATGGAATTCCGATTTCAGCGCTGAGATGAGCCGGTCCGTGGAGGCTATGATGGCTGCATGGAAGAAAGAGGAGTAAAGCGCAGATATGGATCTTAACATATTATACGAAGATGAAGAGATACTGGCGGTGGAAAAACCAGTTGGAATAGAATCCCAATCCGCAAGGTCCTTTGACCCGGATATGGTCAGTGAGGTAAAGAAACATATCAACACGTTATCCCCAAAGCAAGGGGAGCCTTATGTGGGAGTTATCCACAGACTGGATAAGCCGGTTGGAGGCGTCATGGTGTATGCAAAAACCAAAGGAGCCGCAGAGTCTTTAAGCAGGCAGGTATCCCAGCATCAAATGGAGAAAATCTACTATGCAGTGGTTTGTGGAAAACCTGTGGAAAACTTTGGTGCCTACGTGGATTATTTGTGGAAGGATGGAAAAAATAATTGTTCTAAAATTGTGGATAAGGGGATAAAAGGTGCAAAACTCGCAGAGCTCCATTATCAGGTTGTGGAAAACAGAAACATAGGGAATGAGGAATGCAGTCTGGTAAAGATCACGCTAAAAACCGGACGCCACCATCAGATCCGGGTGCAGATGGCGGGTCACGGCACACCCCTGTGGGGCGACCGGAAGTATAATCCCAATGTTCATAGAGGAGCTGCCAGCGGAAATGTAGCATTGTTTGCTTACAGCTTATCTTTTTCCCATCCGGTCACAAAGAAATGGATGAATTTTTCAGTGAAACCCAAGGGAGAAATCTTTGAGATGTTTTCATTGCCGGAAATGGCATAAAGAAGGAATTTTTTACTAAACAAATTTCGCATATTTTCTTTCCATACGGCTCATAATAGTGATTGTACAAAAGAAGTACAAATCAGAAACAGGTGAGTCCATGGTGAAACCGAGCAGGAAACTGAAGAAAACATTATTAATATTGGGAGTTACAGGGGCAGTGTATTTATGTTTTCGCTATCTGCTGCCCCTCGTAATTCCCTTTTTGATTGCATATGTATTTGCCCTCTCCCTTCGGCCTTCGGCCCTTTGGATAGAGAAAAAGACCCGCTTTATTGTAAAAGGAAAGGTGATATCCATTCCCCTGGCTGTCATCGGCGGTATTGAGGTCATACTTTTCATGATTGCCTTTGGAGTCCTTCTTTATGTGGGGGGAAGAAAGCTGTTTTTGGAAGCCAGGCTTTTGCTTCAAAATCTTCCAGCCATCCTGGAAGGCATGGACCATTGGCTCATGGATAACTGTTCCTTTGCGGAACGGTTTTTAAAGCTGCCTGACGGATATGCGGTAGAAATAGTAAGAGATATTATAGCGGGAGGACAAACTGCCATAAAAAGCAGGATCATGCCCTTTCTTATGTTGAATTCTATGACCATTATGAAATGGATTGTCCAGGCAACGGTAATCATCATCATATTGCTTATTGCCACGGTCCTGTCCCTTCAGGAAATGGATGACATCCGGCAAAGGCGGGACAATTCCATGTTCTGCTTTGAANNAATATGCCATGCTGGGGAGACGGCTTGCGGCGGTTGGAAGCGCCTGGCTAAAGACTCAGGGGGCTATCATGCTGTTTACCATGGTGGTGTGTTCCATAGGGCTGTTTTTCCTGGGAAATCCATATTTTATTTTATTTGGAATCGGGATCGGGCTTTTGGATGCACTTCCGATTTTCGGCACCGGAACGGTGTTCATTCCGTGGGCCCTTTTCTCCATGATCGATAAAAACTGGAAATATGGAATCGGGCTGATCGTCATTTACGTGATCTGTTATTTTTTAAGAGAGATCCTGGAGGCCAAGATCATGGGAGGAAAGGTCGGCCTTACACCTTTGGAAACCCTTGCTTCCATGTACGTAGGGCTTCAGCTCTTCGGGCTTTTAGGATTTATACTAGGTCCGATCGGATTATTGATTGTGGAAGATATTGTGGAGGTGTATGAGTTCTGGTGCTATCATGACGGAAAGGAAACAGCAGATCCAGAGGAATGAGATAATTTCATAATTTGGCAGACAACGCCGGACCCTCTTGACAAACATTTGCAAATAACGTAAAATCAACCATACAATCTTTTTTATAATGAAGCAATAAGACGTTGAAGAGGACCAGTAGGTGATGATGTATCCCAGAGAGAAGGCCGATTGCTGGAAGGCCTTTATACCCCTCATGACCCAACCTACCTCGGAGTCCCGCAGCAAACTGCGGCGCAGTTCCTGCGTTAACGGATAAAAAGTGAGTCATGGCAATACCCATGGCTAAATTGGGTGGCACCGCCGAGCTGTTCGGTCCCTTTTATAGGGAACGAATGGCTCTTTTTGATTTTATGAAAACACCCGTTCTGTAGGTATCCCCCTTGCCCATAAATATGGAAGGGGAAGAAGAAACATCCTACGGGTTTCCCTTGATGTCCAAAGAGCGTGGACAAGGAGATGAAAGGAGATTTGTTATGGCAAAGGACAAGAAATTAGTAGAAGCGATCACATCCATGGATGTGGATTTCGCCCAGTGGTACACAGACGTTGTAAAGAAAGCGGAGTTAATTGATTATTCCAGCGTAAAAGGCTGCATGGCCATTAAACCGGCGGGGTATGCCATTTGGGAAAACATTCAGAGCGAGCTTGACAGACGGTTTAAGGAAACAGGGGTTGAAAATGTTTACATGCCTATGTTTATTCCGGAGAGTCTTCTTCAAAAGGAGAAGGACCATGTAGCGGGATTTGCTCCTGAGGTTGCCTGGGTAACCCACGGAGGTTTGGAGCCGCTGCAGGAAAGGCTTTGCGTAAGGCCTACTTCTGAAACCCTGTTCTGTGATTTTTATTCCAGAGAAATCCAATCCTACCGGGATTTACCGAAGCTTTATAATCAGTGGTGTTCTGTGGTACGCTGGGAGAAGACCACAAGGCCGTTTTTACGTTCCAGAGAGTTTTTATGGCAGGAAGGCCACACAGCTCATGCAACGGCTGAAGAGGCGGAAGAGAGAACAGAGCAGATGCTTCATTTATATGCGGATTTCTGTGAGGAAGTCCTTGCAATGCCTGTTATCCGGGGCCAGAAGACCGATAAGGAGAAATTTGCGGGAGCAGAGGCAACATATACCATTGAGGCTTTGATGCATGACGGTAAGGCGCTTCAGTCAGGAACCAGCCATAACTTTGGAAACGGATTTGCAAAGGCCTTTGAGATCCAGTNNTATGTACATCAGACCTCATGGGGCATGACCACCAGGATGATAGGCGCTATCATCATGGTTCATGGCGACGACAGCGGTCTTGTACTTCCTCCAAGGATCGCTCCGACCCAGGTGATCATCGTACCCGTTCAGCAGCAGAAGGAAGGCGTTCTTGATAAAGCTTATGAGTTAAAAGAAGTTCTTTCTAATTATAAAGTAAAGGTTGACGATTCCGATAAGAGCCCGGGCTGGAAGTTCAGCGAATCAGAGATGCGGGGCATTCCGGTTCGTGTGGAAATCGGTCCGAGAGATATTTCAGAAAACCAGGCAGTTTTGGTACGCCGTGATACCCATGAGAAGATCACCGTATCCTTAGATGAGTTAAATGCAAAGGTAGGCGAGCTTCTGGAAGCCATTCAGAAGGATATGCTGGAACGAGCCAGAATTCACCGGGACAGCCATACGTATGAGGCAACGGATATGGATACCTTTGTTAAAACTGTGGAGGAAAAGCCGGGCTTTGTAAAAGCCATGTGGTGCGGTTCCCAGGAATGCGAGGATAAAATCAAGGAGATTACAGGAGCAACATCCCGTTGTATGCCCTTTAAGCAGGAAACACTGGCCGATACCTGCGTATGCTGCGGAAAGCCCGCGGTAAAAATGGTTTACTGGGGCAGAGCTTATTAAAAACAGCAGGACAGAAAAACCAGGAGGTAAAAGAAGTGATAAAGATTCAGGTTCCGGAGGCGGCAAGGAAGATCATCGAACAACTGAATACCAGCGGCTTTGAAGCCTATGTGGTGGGAGGCTGCGTGAGAGACAGTCTGTTAGGCCGGCAGCCGGAAGACTGGGATATCACGACCTCAGCGAAGCCGGATCAAGTAAAGGAAATTTTTAATAGAACGGTTGATACGGGAATCCAGCACGGCACGGTTACGGTACTTATTGACCATGAAGGATATGAAGTGACCACTTACCGCATAGACGGAGAGTATGAGGATGGACGCCATCCGAAATCCGTGGAATTTACGGGAAGCTTGCTGGAGGACTTAAAACGCCGTGATTTTACCATTAATGCCATGGCATACAGCGACCGGGAGGGGCTGGTGGATGCATTTGACGGGGTAAAGGATTTGGAGAGCCGGGTCATCCGCTGCGTGGGAAACGCCCTGGACCGGTTTACTGAGGATGCTTTAAGAATTCTCAGGGCCATCCGTTTTTCCGCCCAGCTGGACTTTAACATGGAAGGGGAGACAAGGGCGGCAATTTCTGTCATCGCGCCCAACATGGCTAAGGTCAGTAAGGAACGGATCCAGGTGGAGCTCACGAAGCTCCTCCTTTCCGATCATCCCGGAAGGCTTAAGGATGTATATGAAAACGGGATCGGCCCTTATATTTCAGAGCATTTTGAGGCTGCAGGAAAGCGGCTTTTTGAAGCGGAGAGAATCGTCGGGCTGCCACTTAAAAAACACATGCGCTGGTCTGGCTTTTTAAGGCAGGAGGAACCTGAGGATGCGGTAAGGATCCTTAGGGAGTTAAAGCTGGATAATGAGACCATCCAACAGACAAAGACCCTGGTCAGCCTGTGGAAAACGGAGATCCCCGTTCATAAGCCGGCCATCAGGCAGGTCATGAGCGGTCTTTCCCCGGAGCTTTTTAAGGATCTTCTGTGCTTCCAGAAGGTATTCTTCCAACCACCAGATAATACCCGGTTAAAAATGGTTGAGCAGTATTCGGAGGAAATCTTAAGGGATGGGGAGTGTGTCCGCTTAAAGGACATGGCCGTTACGGGCAGGGAATTGATCGATGCGGGCATGAAGCCGGGGCCTGAGATGGGAGCAGTCTTAAACTATCTCTTCCAGATGGTCCTGGAACAGCCGGAATGCAATAACAGGGAATATTTGATGAAATCAGCCGAACATTTCTTAAAGGAACAAGGATAAGGCACGTATAACTTTCTACCGGATTTTGCATATTTTTTTCCACCTCTTCATACCCTAGAAGTAGCTGATTAGCTAAGAGTTGGAGGGGTGGTTGTGAACGAGAAATACACAGAGGTGCTTTCGCAGTATGAGCTTGAAATTCTGGATGTGAAACGCGGCCGGGGCGCCTGGCTGTGTGAGACAAATCAGGGGCTTAAACTGCTTCGGGAATATAAAGGAACCTTAAAGCGCCTGGAATTTGAAGATCAGGTATTTTCACAGATGAAAGAATCCTGCCGCTTAAAAGTGGATCGTTACGTCAGGAATAAAGATGGTGAACTTCTCTCCAGTGCCGAGGATGGAACCCGGTGGATCGTTAAAGACTGGTATTCGGACCGGGAATGTAATTTAAAGGATAGCAAAGAGGTATTATGTGCCATCGAACAAATTGCTTCTTTACATAAAGTGCTGCGGCGGATCGATTTTAGAGAGGAATGGAATCTGGGATCCATTTTAGTACAACAGCCGGCTGAGGAAATGGAACGCCACAACAGGGAGCTGGTGCGTGCACGCACGTTTATCCGGAATAAAAGAAAAAAGTCTGAGTTTGAGCTATGTGTCATGGGGAATTATGATGTATTTTTCGAACAGGCCATGGATGCCTGCAAAGGGATGGCAGGCTTTTATGAAAACCGGGAGAACGAAGAGGTGTATTTGTGTCATGGGGATCTGAATCAGCACCACGTCCTGATGTGCTTTCATGATGTGGCTATCGTAGAATTCAACCGCATGCACTTGGGGCTGCAGATGGAAGACCTGTATCATTTCATGCGCAAGGCCATGGAAAAACATGACTGGAATTTGAAGCTTGGTATGGCCATGCTGGAAACCTATACAAAGATTCTCCCTCTTTCGGATGCAGACAGGATATGCCTTTATTATTTGTTTTTATATCCTGAAAAATACTGGAAGCAGATCAACTTTTATTATAATGCCAACAAAGCCTGGATTCCCGCACGGAATATTGAAAAGCTAAAGGATTTAGAGATTCAGCAGCCCATGCGGAATCTTTTCCTGTCACGAATTCAAAGTTGAAGGAAAAGCGTCTTTCAATCTGGAAATTATGAATCAAGCGGATATGCCTGTATATCCAGTTGATTCAATCAGGATACGAAATAATGGAAATACGCTTTTCTTTTACCATGTTATGATTTATAATAACCATAACAGAAAAGGAGGGAAAGGAGTATTTTGCTTATGAAAGATTACAGGAGTATTTATGAGGAATGGCTTTTAAATCCATATTTTGACGAGGCGACAAAGGAAGAACTCCGGAGGATCGCTGATGATGAGAATGAGATTAAGGAGCGTTTCTATCAGGATCTGGAATTTGGAACCGCCGGCTTAAGAGGCATTATCGGCGCTGGAATAAACCGGATGAATATCTATGTAGTGAGAAAAGCGACCCAGGGCCTTGCAAATTATATCATAAGCCAGGGCGGTGCCGACAAGGGCGTGGCTATTGCCTATGACTCCAGGCATATGTCTCCGGAGTTTGCAGAGGAAGCGGCGCTTACGTTGGCTGCCAATGGGATAAAAGCATATAAATTCGAATCTTTGCGTCCGACGCCGGAGCTTTCTTTTGCTGTAAGAGAGTTAGGCTGTATTGCCGGCATCAATATTACGGCCAGCCATAACCCTCCGGAATATAACGGATACAAGGTGTACTGGGAGGATGGTGCCCAGTTTACTCCGCCTCATGATAAAGGGGTGACTGCAGAGGTTTTAAATATCACGGATATTTCAACGGTTAAGACGACTACTGTGGAAGCTGCGAAGGAATCAGGAAAATATGAAATCATCGGAACTGCTCTGGATGATAAATACATAGCTCACGTAAAGGCCCAGGTAGTAAACCAGGGTGCCATTGACCAGATGCAGGATGATATTAAAATTGTTTATTCCCCTCTCCATGGTACAGGCAATCTTCCCGCAAGAAGAGCGTTAAAGGAAATCGGATTTACCCATGTATATGTGGTTCCTGAACAGGAACTGCCGGATGGGGAATTTCCCACAGTCAGCTATCCCAATCCAGAGGCCGAGGAAGCTTTTGAACTGGGCCTTGCCCTTGCAAAGGAAAAGGATGCGGATCTGGTTCTGGCAACGGACCCGGATGCTGACCGTCTTGGGGTGTATGTAAAGGATGAGAAATCCGGCGGGTACATCCCCTTGACCGGCAACATGTCCGGTTCTCTTCTGTGCGAGTATGTATTGAGCCAGAAGAAGGAAAGAGGGGCGATCCCTGCAGATGGACAGGTTATCAAATCCATTGTTACCACCAATCTGGTGGATGCGGTAGCCAAGGCTTATGGCTGTGAGCTTATTGAGGTTTTAACCGGCTTTAAATACATCGGCCAGCAGATTTTAAAGGAAGAGGCCACCGGATACGGAACCTATATGTTTGGTTTGGAAGAAAGCTACGGCTGTCTGATCGGAACCTATGCCCGAGATAAGGATGCCATTTCCGCAACAGCCGCCTTGTGTGAGGCCGCGGCTTATTATAAGACAAAGGGCATGACCTTGTGGGATGCCATGATTGCCATGTATGAGAAATACGGCTATTATAAAGATGCAGTAAAAGCCATCGGCTTAAAGGGCATTGAGGGCCAGGAAAAGATCCGGGCGATCATGGAGACCATGCGCAAGGAGACCCCAACGGCTGTTGGCGGTTATAACGTCCTTTCTGCAAGGGATNNACCTACCGGGCTTCCCCAGTCCGATGTACTTTATTACGACTTAACTGAGGATGCATGGCTGTGTGTAAGGCCTTCTGGAACGGAACCGAAAATCAAATTTTACTATGGCGTTAAGGGTGATTCCATGGCTGATGCGGATGAGCGGTCCGCAAGGCTGGGAGAGGCTGTCATGGCTTTGGTAGATAAGATGATGTAGGGATTTTAGATAGAATAAAGACGGGGCCTGGCTTTTGACCAGGCTCCGTCTTTATACTTGTATGCTATGACTTTTTGTATTTTTTGGAATATTCCTTTAATTCCCTTAAGGCTTCCCCGAACATCCGGGATGAAGCGGTAGGGTTCCGGCGGAGGATGCCCTTTCGGTAAGAGGTCAGGCGTCCGGTCAGCTTTTCTTTGGTTTCCGTCAGAGACTGAAGGCGTTCTACCAAAGTGGATTCTTTTAAAGCGATGGCAGTCTCGGCCTTCAAAGAAGAAATCTTTACCATGGTTTCGTCTTTAAAGCTGGCAGCCTTCTGCATGGTCTCGGTTTTTATATCGGACATCTTTTGGGCAGTTTCCGCTTTTAACAGAGCGATCTGCACTTGCACTTCCTCCAGCTCTGACTTTAATTTTGTCATGGATTCCAGGATTCGTCCAAGATCTAATGCCTCCTTGGTGGAGCGTATGGCATCGGCGACAAAAACGATGCCGACCGCAGTCACAAGGAGGATGCACGCCGTCCCGTTCAGGCGAAGGACCAGCCATTCTAAAGGCCGGTGAATAACTTCCGTCAGCAAAAGGGTAAGAAATCCCCAGGCAATGGAGTTGGTAAGACAGACATATCCGTTTAAATTAAAGGGATTGTTGCTGTAATCCCAGTATTTCATCTTAAACAGGCGCTCCATGAAATAACCCGTCACGTATTCCAAAGCGGAAGCGCCAGCCATGCCAAAAAGAAACACCAGGAACAGATTGCCCTTTACAGGCAGGGACAGCCAAAGCATAATAATCGCCCCGCTTCCGTAGAGGGGAAGAAGGGGAAGTCTGAGAAAACCGCGGTTCACTAAATGAAGGCTTCTTACGGAAACATAAGTGGATTCGATGATCCATCCGATAAAGCAATATATGAAGAAAAACAGCAGCCATTGATACCAAGTATACAAGTACATAGACATAACCCTTCCCTAGAAATTTCTTGTTGGGTTTATCATAAACGTTTTTGTCATTTTTTGCAACCTTTGCTTGCCTTAATTGCGTCAGTCATGTAGAATTATGATGTTTCGTATTTGGACTTTTAAACGAATTCATAAAGGAGTTTTTCAATGAGCATATTAAACGTAGAACATCTGACGCATGGATTTGGAGACCGTGCTATATTCCAGGATGTATCCTTCCGCCTGTTAAAGGGAGAGCACATCGGCATGATCGGAGCCAATGGGGAAGGAAAATCCTCATTTATGAATATAATAACTGGAAAATTACAGCCGGACGAAGGAAAGGTGGAGTGGGCCAAACGGGTTCGAGTCGGTTATCTGGACCAGCATACGGTGCTGGAAAAAGGGATGACCATCCGGGACGTGCTAAAAAGTGCCTTTGCATTCCTGTTCCAGATGGAAGAGCAGATGAATGAGATCTGTGACAAAATGGGGGAGGCTGATGAGGAAACCATGACCTCTATGATGGAGGAACTTGGGACCATTCNNAGGACCTTCTCATGGCCCATGATTTTTATATTATCGATTCAAAGGTAGAGGAAGTCGCCAGGGCCTTAGGTTTAAGCGATATGGGCTTAGATAAGGATGTAACGGAATTAAGCGGAGGCCAGAGGACCAAAATTCTGTTGGGAAAGCTATTACTGGAGAAGCCGGATATCCTTCTTCTCGATGAGCCGACGAACTATCTGGATGAACAACATATTGAATGGCTGAAGCGTTATCTTCAGGAATATGAAAATGCATTTATCTTGATTTCCCATGATATTCCGTTCTTAAACAGCGTGGTCAATATCATATACCATATGGAAAACCAGAACCTGGACCGTTACGTAGGAGACTATGAAAAATTCCAGGAAGTATATGCGGTGAAACGGGCGCAGCTGGAGTCGGCTTATAAGCGCCAGCAGCAGGAGATCGCGGAGCTGGAGGATTTTGTGGCCCGCAACAAGGCACGCGTGTCCACAAGGAACATGGCCATGTCCAGACAAAAGAAGCTGGATAAAATGGAAGTCATTGAGCTTGCAAGGGATAAGCCAAAGCCGGAGTTTCATTTCATGGAAGCCCGCACAGCCGGAAAATATATTTTTGAAACCACAGATATGGTCATCGGCTATGAGGAGCCTTTGTCAAGCCCACTGAATCTTTCCATGGAACGGGGGGAAAAGGTGGTTTTATCAGGCGCAAACGGCNNTCGGCATCGGAAAAACCACTTTGTTAAAGAGCATCCTGGGGATTGTGCCGTCCTTACAGGGAAATGTGGAGCTTGGAGATTATCTTTCCATCGGATACTTTGAACAGGAGATGGCTCCCGGAAATACCACCACCTGCATCGAGGAGATCTGGAAGGAGTTCCCTTCCTATACCCAGTACCAGGTCCGGTCGGCCCTTGCCAAATGCGGACTGACCACCAATCACATTGAGAGCCAGGTCCGGGTCCTCAGCGGCGGGGAGCAGGCAAAGGTCAGACTATGCAAACTGATTAACCGGGAAACCAATGTTCTTCTTTTGGACGAGCCAACGAACCACCTGGATGTAGAGGCAAAAGAAGAGTTAAAGAGAGCCTTAAAGGAGTATAAGGGAAGTATTCTTTTAATCTGTCATGAACCGGAATTTTACGAAGGGATTGCAACCAGAGTAATAGACTGCAGAGAATGGGCGCTTAAATTATCCTGATAAAGAAATAAAAAAATTGGGGTCTGGCTTCCTTAGGGAACCGGGCCTCAATTCAAAGTATTGCGATTGGGATTGGTAGGTATAATAAAATTAGAAAATATTCTTTTAGGGGGGCCGGACGGCTCTCGCCGTCCGGTATGAGTATGAAAAAGCTTTGTGATTTCAAGTAAGTTACTTGAAACAAAAGGCCCGTTATCCTTTCAGATAACGTACTATTAGTATACGTAGAAAATGTGACTAAAATGTGTACCATATATTAAAAAAAAATAAACATCATAAAAATTAAAAAAAACCTTTAAAATCCTAGGGTTATTGTATATAATAAGATAGATACTGTGACTTCATTTACGAATTAGACATAATTTTGAAGATAAAGAAGCCCTGGGAACAGGATACAGCGAACAGGAGGAAGCAAGATGATGATGTCCAATGATATTGGAATCGATTTAGGTACAGCAAGCATACTGGTCTATATTAAGGGAAAGGGTGTTGTATTAAAGGAACCTTCCGTTGTAGCCATTGACCGTGACACCAATAANNGAGAGGAAGCCAGACTGATGATCGGAAGAACGCCGGGCAACATTGTGGCGGTAAGACCTCTTCGCCAAGGAGTTATTTCTGATTATACCGTGACGGAGAAAATGCTGAAGTATTTTATTAACAAGGCGGTTGGTAAAAAGACCCTGAGAAAGCCAAGGATCAGCGTCTGCATCCCAAGCGGCGCCACTGAGGTGGAGAAAAAAGCGGTAGAAGATGCGACCTACCAGGCAGGTGCCAGAGAGGTAGCGATCATTGAGGAGCCGGTGGCAGCAGCTATTGGCGCAGGAATCGACATTTCAAAGGCCTGCGGAAACATGATCGTTGATATTGGCGGAGGAACCTCTGATATCGCCGTTATTTCCTTGGGAGGTACGGTAGTGAGCACCTCCATCAAGGTTGCAGGAGATGATTTTGATGAAGCCCTTGTCCGTTACATGCGAAAGAAACATAACCTTTTGATCGGTGAGAGAACGGCTGAGGAAATCAAGATCAACATCGGAGCGGCATACAGAAGGCCAGAGGTTCTGACCATGGAAGTTCGTGGACGTAATCTGGTTACCGGTCTTCCAAAGACTATTGTTGTAACTTCCGATGAGACTTTGGATGCATTAAAAGAACCGGCCATGCAGATCGTAGATGCGGTTCATAACGTGCTGGAGCGAACTCCACCGGAACTGGCAGCCGATATTTTTGACCGGGGGATCGTGCTTACCGGAGGCGGTTCTCTCTTAAGCGGCCTGGATGCCCTGATCGAGGAAAAGACGGGAATCACCACCATGATAGCGGAGGATCCGCTGACTGCAGTAGCCATTGGAACAGGAAAATTCATTGAATTCATGCATGGCGGAAANNGGAAATAATAAAACAGAATTTTAAACAAAAGACAGGGCTGATAGAAATATCAATCCTGCCTAACGTTGACAGGACTGCTTTGGAACGACCCTGGCGGCATCGCAAGATTCCGGTGGGGCTGGTTTTACGGCAGTCCGCTTGTATTTGTGCGTGCAGTGAGCCGGGTGAAGATGCTTATATCTTCCTTCGGCGGCTGCCGCGATAACGATAAAAAATTTGTAAATCGTGTTTTTTATCGTTTACGGGAGGAACCATGGCAACAGTCTGCGGATTTGTAGAGAAAATTAAATACAGGAACGAGGACAACGGCTATACGGTCTTAAGTCTCGTGGAGGCGGGAGAGGAGTATACCCTTGTGGGAAGCTTCCACTACATAAGCGAGGGAGAAATGATCGAGGCTGTGGGTTCCATGACCGAGCATCCGGTTTATGGGGAGCAGATGACCGTAGAGAGCTATGAGATCAAAGCCCCGGAGGATACTGCGGCCATGGAACGGTACCTGGGATCTGGGGCCGTCAAGGGAATCGGGGCAGCTCTGGCTGCCAGGATCGTCCGGCGTTTTAAAGCTGATACCTTCCGCATCATGGAAGAGGAGCCGGAACGGCTTTCCGAGGTGAAGGGAGTCAGCGAAAAGATGGCCATGTCCATTTCTCAGCAGGTTGAGGAGAAAAAGGAGATGCGCCAGGCCATGATGTTCCTTCAGGAGTATGGAATTACCATGAACCTGGCGGTGAAGATCTATCAGGAGTACGGTCCCAGGCTTTACAGCGTGTTAAAGGAAAACCCTTACCAGCTGGCGGATGATATTCCCGGCGTAGGGTTTAAAATGGCGGATGAAATTGCCAGAAAAGCAGGAATTTTCACGGATTCGGATTTCCGCATCAAAAGCGGGGTGTTGTACACCCTGCTCCAGGCTACTGCAAACGGACACACTTTTTTGCCGGAGGAAGAGCTGTTATCCCAGGCTTCGGAGCTTCTTAAAATAGAACCCTCTTTTATCGAAAAACATTTGATGGATATGCAGCTGGATAAACGCCTTGTCATCCGGGAGTCAGAAGGAAAACGGATTGTTTACGCCTCCCAGTACTATTACATGGAACTGAATGTGGCGAAGATGCTTCATGACTTAAATATCAGGGGAAAGATGTCGGAAGAGGAGATCAGGACCCCGCTTCTTAAGCTTCAAAAAGAAGAGCAGATTGAACTGGATGAAAAGCAGGTCCAGGCGGTGGTGGAAGCGGTAAACAGCGGGCTTCTCATCATCACCGGAGGCCCGGGTACCGGTAAGACGACTACCATCAACACCATCATACGCTTCTTTGAAAGTCAGGAGATGGAAATTCTTCTTGCGGCTCCCACCGGCAGGGCGGCAAAGAGGATGACGGAAGCCACCGGGTATGAGGCGAGAACCATTCACCGGTTGTTAGAGCTGACCGGAGTTCCGAGTGATGACCGTTCCATGGGAATGCATTTTGAGAGAAATGAAGAAAATCCCCTGGATGCCGACGCGGTAATCATTGATGAAACCTCCATGGTGGATATCCATTTGATGCAGTCTCTGTTAAAGGCAATCAATCCGGGGACAAGACTTATCCTTGTGGGGGATGTGAATCAGCTCCCCAGCGTTGGCCCCGGTAACGTACTTCGGGACATGATTGATTCCGGAAGCTTTAACGTGGTTATGCTGACTAAGATTTTCCGTCAGGCCACCCAAAGTGATATTGTGGTCAATGCCCATAAGATCAACAGGGGTGAGCAGGTTCCCCTGGGGAAAAAGAGCAATGATTTTCTCTTTATAAAGAGAGATGACCCTAATGCGATCATCAATGCCATGATCACACTGGTTCAGGATAAGCTGCCCGGTTATGTCCATGCTAAGACCTATGATATTCAGATCATGACACCCATGAGAAAAGGGGCCATCGGCGTAGAACGGCTGAATGGCATTTTACAGGAATATCTAAATCCCCCTGGAGAAGGAAAGGCTGAGAAGGAAGCAACCGGAGTCACTTACCGGGTGGGTGATAAGGTCATGCAGATCAAGAACAATTATAACATTGAGTGGGAGGTCCGCAACAAGTACGGGATTCCCATGGACAAGGGTACGGGTGTTTACAATGGGGATATGGGAATTATCCGGGAGATCAACACCTTTGCCGAGCTGGTGACTGTAGAATTCGACGAGGGGCGCATGGTGGACTACAGCTTCAAACAGCTGGAGGAGTTGGAGCTTGCCTATGCCATTACCATTCACAAATCCCAGGGAAGCGAATACCCGGCAGTAGTCATCCCTGTTTTTTCCGGTCCCAGGATGCTTATGACCAGGAATCTGATTTATACCGCGGTGACCCGCGCAAAATCCTGTGTCTGCCTGGTGGGAATGCCGGAAATCTTCGGGGGAATGGTGGACAATGAAATGGAGCAGCGGAGATATTCGGGTTTAAAAGACCGGATCTGCGAAATCAGCCAATTATCTTAAGCGAGAGAAACACGATCTGCGTGTTTTTCCCGTTTTCGCGGTGGCCGCCGGGTGAACATGCTGTCATGTTCGTTCGGCCCGTCACTTGAGTAAATTCTTTGGGCAGGCATGCTTTGCATGGGTCTGCCATCTTATAATTCTGTTATTTCTTTTATTACTATTCTTTTTAAGGAGAATCGTTTGATATGTACCCATCTTTTTTTATTGATCTGTTATTTCCCAGACGGTGCCCGGTCTGTGACGGGATCGTCATGCCAAAGGGCAGGCTGATCTGTCCGGAATGTGTGAAAAAATTATCATTTGTCAAGAACCCTGTATGTAAAAAATGCGGAAAAGAGGTCATAAGTACTGATATAGAATATTGCCTTGACTGTGTCAGACATAAGCGCACCTTTGAACATGGCAGGGCTCTTATAAATTATGACGAAAACGCAGGAAGCTCCATGGCGAAAATCAAGTATAAGAATAAGCGGGAATACCTGGATTTTTATGGGGAGGCAATCTGCGCCCGGTATGGGAAGTTGATCCGGCGCATGGAGGCTGACGTCCTTGTTCCTGTTCCGGTTCATCCTTCCCGGAGAAAGGAAAGGGGATTTAATCAGGCTGAGCTTTTAGCCCGCAGGATCGGTGAACACCTTGGAATCGCCGTTTGCTCCACAATGCTGGTCAGAAATAAAAAAACCATGCCCCAGAAGGGGCTTGACCCGGCAGGAAGGCTTAAGAATTTAGAGGAGGCATTTTCGGCGGGAGAAATGATAAAAGAGGTGGAAAGTGTGATCTTAGTGGATGATATTTATACCACGGGAAGCACCATAGAGGCCTGTACCCGCGCACTGAAAAAGGCGGGAATAAAAAGGGTATATTTTCTTGCGATTTGTATTGGACGAGGACAGTAGATTGATGTATGATAACATGTGATAAAATCAATCAGTCCCAGGAGGAAAGTATATGATAATCAGAACCGCAGAAGAAAAAGATATGCCGGAACTTTTAGACATCTATAATTATGAAGTAGAACATGGACTGTCCACATTTGATTTAAACCCTAAGACCATGGAGGAGCGATTGGTCTGGTTCCGGGATCATAATGTGGGGAACCATCCTTTGATCGTGGCAGAAGAAGATGGGAAATCAGTTGGTTATGCAAGCCTTTCCTCTTACCGTCCCAAAGAGGCTTATGCAGCTACAGTAGAACTTTCCGTATATATTGATAAGAACTACCGCCGCAGAGGTATAGCCGGGAAGCTGGCTTCTGCCATTCTTGAGATTGCAAGAGAACGGGATGACATCCATACGGTTATTTCTGTCATAACCGGAGAAAATGAGGCGAGCATCCGCCTCCATGAGCGTCTGGGCTTTATTCACTGCGGAACCATAAATGAAGTGGGCTTGAAGTTCGGGAAGATGCTTAATATTGAGAATTTTCAGTTGATGGTATAGACTCGGTACTTTAATGTTTGGACCGGTCCATAAGAATATCCCCTGTCTGGCTTCAAAGATATTTTAAGCCAACAGGGGATTTTATATGTTTTTGGGAGATTCTATATGTTTTTACACCATCTTTAAAAATTCACTTGACCATGACCATACGTCACCCTATATAATACCTATATGATAATTCAGAAAAAAGGAGGTGGAAAGGCCGGTGAATCAATACTACACTTCAGGCCAGTTTGCAACAAAGGCCAATGTTTCCATACGCACCGTCCGTTATTACGATAAACAGGGGCTGTTAAAGCCGTCCGGTATGAGCGAGGGAGGATACCGGCTTTATACGGATTCCGATTTTGCAAAGCTTCAGAAGATTCTTTCCTTAAAATACCTGGGCTTTTCCTTGGACGAGATACGGTCGATTACCATCAATGACAATGATAACGACTACGTTGAGGGGTCTCTCCGGCTTCAGTTAAACCTTATCCGGAAGAGAATTGAACATTTAAAACTGGTGGAGCAGACCCTTACGGAAACATCAAAGCTGGTAACGGAAAACCAGTCCGTGGACTGGAATAAAATTCTTCACTTAATCCATATTACCAATATGGAACGGTCTCTTGTAGAACAGTATAAGGATGCAGCTAATATAAGCATACGAATCGGACTTCATAAAAAATATACAAAGAATCCTACCGGCTGGTTCCAGTGGCTGTACGGCCTTATGGAACCTTTGGATGGAAAAAGCATTTTGGAGCTGGGTTGCGGGAACGGAGAACTTTGGTGCGCAAACAGGGACAGGATTCCGGCAGATGCCAGGATCTGCCTGTCCGATGTTTCGGAAGGAATGATCCGGGATGTAGAAGAAAACTTAAAAAGTGTTCCCGGCTCCTTTGCCTTTGAAGTGTTTGACTGCCGCCAGATACCCAAGCCAGAGGAAAGCTTTCATATCGCAGTGGCTAATCATGTTCTGTTTTATTTAACGAATCTGGATGGGGTACTGGATCAGGTGCAGAGGATTTTAAAGCCGGGGGGCATTTTTTACTGCAGCACTTACGGTTCTGACCATATGAAGGAGATCAGCCAGCTGGTAAAGGAATTCGATTCCAGAATCGCTCTTTCCGAAGTGAATTTATATGATGTGTTCGGACTTGAGAATGGGGAGGAAATTTTAAAAAGCCATTTTAAAGATCTGGAAAGAAAAGATTATAAGGATAGCCTGGAAGTCAGGGACGCAGGTGCGCTTATGGAATACATTCTTTCCTGCCATGGCAACCAGCAGGAATATTTAAGTGACCGTTATGAGGAATTCCGGGAATTTCTCGAGAAGAAGATGGAAAAGAAGGGGTTTATCCATATCACAAAGCAGGCCGGGGCATTTATTTGCAGAAAGTAAAGAAAAATTAATG
This sequence comes from Hungatella sp. UBA5982, assembly GCA_002429965.1. Classification (GTDB taxonomy): domain Bacteria; phylum Bacillota; class Clostridia; order Lachnospirales; family Lachnospiraceae; genus Lacrimispora. The sequence continues at coordinate 1,547 of DJBG01000042.1, read as the reverse complement.
GAAAAAGACTTGACAGTGACCTAACGTCACCCTGTATGATGATATCACAAATTGATACGGAGGAGAAAAAAATGAAGGGAATTATTCTTGCCGGAGGTTCCGGAACCAGACTTTACCCACTGACCATGGTAACTTCCAAACAGTTACTGCCTATTTATGATAAGCCGATGATATATTATCCCCTGTCCGTTTTAATGAACGCAGGAATCCGGGATATCCTGATCATCTCAACCCCTGATGACACGCCGAGGTTCGAGGCACTTTTGGGAGACGGTGACCAGTTTGGAATCCGGTTATCCTATGCGGTTCAGCCTTCCCCAGATGGTCTTGCACAGGCATTTATCATTGGAGAAGAATTCATCGGAGACGACAGCGTGGCGATGATCCTTGGAGATAATATTTTTGNNTGCAGCTAACAAAAAGGACGGAGCTACCGTATTCGGCTATTACGTGGACGATCCGGAGCGTTTTGGCATCGTGGAATTCAATTCTGACGGAAAGGCTATATCCATTGAAGAAAAACCGGCAAAGCCAAAGAGCAATTACTGTGTGACCGGACTTTATTTCTATGATAATAAGGTTGTGGAATATGCGAAGAATTTGAAGCCATCGGCCCGGGGCGAGCTGGAGATCACGGATTTAAACCGCATTTACTTAGAAGAAGGAAAGCTTGATGTGGAGCTTTTGGGCCAGGGCTTTACCTGGCTTGATACAGGAACCCATGAATCCCTGGTGGATGCCACAAATTTTGTCCGCACCATGGAGACACACCAGCACAGGAAGATCGCCTGTCTGGAGGAAATCGCTTATTTAAGCCACTGGATCACAAAGGATCAGCTGATGGAGAATATTGAGCCTTTGAAGAAGAACCAGTACGGACAATATTTAATGGATGTCCTTGCAGGAAAATACATTGACAAATTACATGGCTAAGGTATGCCAATAAAAAGAAGGAGGATTATATAAATGAAAATTATCGTTACCGGAGGAGCCGGTTTTATCGGTGGAAACTTTGTACATCATATGGTAAATAAGTACCCGGATTACCAGATCATTAATCTTGACCTCTTGACCTATGCAGGAAATCTGGAGACATTAAAGCCTGTTGAGAATAAATCTAATTATAAATTTATAAAAGGGGATATTGCGGACAGAAGCTTTGTTTTTGACCTTTTTGAGAAGGAAAAACCCGACGTGGTGGTAAACTTTGCAGCAGAGAGCCATGTGGACCGTTCCATTACAGACCCTGAGGCATTTGTAAGAACCAATGTGATGGGAACCACGACCCTTCTTGATGCCTGCCGCACTTACGGGATCAAGCGCTACCATCAGGTTTCCACTGATGAAGTATACGGCGACCTGCCTTTGGACCGCCCGGACTTATTCTTTACAGAGGAAACACCGCTTCATACTTCAAGCCCTTATTCTTCATCAAAGGCCAGCGCGGACCTTTTTGTTCAGGCATACCAGAGGACCTTTGGACTTCCTGTGACCATTTCCAGATGCTCCAATAACTATGGACCCTATCATTTCCCGGAAAAGCTGAT
>DJBG01000175.1 GCA_002429965.1 Hungatella sp. UBA5982 | reverse complement strand
GGGAAAAACCAAACATAAGAAAGCATGAAGTTATAGTATGGCCGCTCATCTCCATACCTAGAAAATAAACAATTGCAATGCTTAATAAAGTTAATACACCCGCGTTGACAAACGCAGCTCCTACGCCTCCAATAGCAAAATAATCCGTAATCAGGAAATCCGGCTCCCTGACAATCGTTATGATACCCTTAAAGATTTCATCAAACGGCTGCAGCAAGAGGCCTGCAACAATAAAATAAATCGGCACCAGGGCAAGAATCTGGAATTTCGTCCGCCTGGACAGCGGTCCGCAATTTCTTACTTTTAATGAAAGTTGTCCTGTCATGTCGTTCCTTTCTTCTATATTAGATTTTAGGTTATGAAATATTTTATCATTTTTAGAAAAGAGGTTCAACACTTTTTTCATGGCTGAACCTCTTTTTTTCAAGAAATTATTTCCTGTTTTCTTTTATGACTTTTACAAGCTGTATGATTGCCGTAGGGATGACCGCAAGGCCATATACAATGCCGATCTGGCCGGCCGATAGAGGTGTAACGGAAAAAAGCTTTTCAAGAACAGGTACAAACATGACAAGACTTAACAGGACAACACCTGCCAGGAATGCTCCCAGGCTGTACCAGTTGCTTGCAAAGCCCAGCCGGAAAATGGAACTGCGGCTTCTGCAGTTAAATCCATGGAACAAACGGGAAAGTGTCAGGGTACAAAAAGCCATGGTGCTGGCTGNNACACGGCAATCAATGTGCCCTGTGCCAGTAACTTAAGCATAAATTCTTTGGATAAGATTCCCTCTTTAGGATCTCTTGGCTTCTTGTTAAGCAAGCCATGCTCCGCAGGCTCCATACCAATGGCGATTGCCGGAAGGGAGTCCGTAAGCAAGTTAATGAACAACAGATGAACCGGAGCAAAGGGGATAGGAAGGGCCATAATGGATGTATAAAGGACGGAAAGGATTCCAGCCATGTTTCCGGAAAGCAAAAACTGAATGGCGTTTTTTATGTTCCTGTACACGTTACGGCCGTTGGCAACTGCCTTTATAATGGTTGCAAAATTGTCATCTGCCAGTATCATGGACGCAGCATCCTTGGAAACCTCTGTACCGGTGATTCCCATAGCGACTCCAATGTCGGCCTTCTTTAAGGCAGGCGCATCATTAACACCGTCTCCTGTCATGGAAACAACATTTCCCCGCCGCTGCCATGCATCCACAATCCGGATCTTATTTTCCGGCGATACTCTGGCATATACGGAGGTCTTTGCAATATTTGAGTCCAGCTCTTCATCACTCATGGCGTCTAATTCCGCGCCGGTCACAGCCATGTCTCCTTTTTCGAAAATACCGATCTGCCTTGCTATGGCAGTCGCCGTGATCTTATGATCTCCGGTGATCATTACCGGCCGGATTCCTGCCCGTTTGGCATCGGCTACCGCTTCTTTGGACTCCTCTCTCGGCGGATCGACCATGGAAATGAGCCCAATGAAGATAAAACCGTTTTCAGAATTTAAAGAAAGCACATGGTTTTCTTCCACTTCCTTATAGGCAAAGGCAAGCACCCGAAGTCCATTTTCTGAAAATCTCATATTCTGCTCAAGGATCTCCTCCCTGTCCTTTTCTGTCAGTTCCCTGACTCCCTCAGCGGTACGGATACGGGTGGTCCGGTACAGCAATACATCCACCGCGCCCTTTGTCAGTACGGTAGGAACCCCATGGAGATGATATTTGGTGCTCATCAGCTTCCGGTCAGAATCAAAGGGAAGCTCTTCTAAGCGGTGCATCATTTCCCTGATGAGATCATGGCTTAAGCTGATTTTTCCCGTCATTTCAAGAAGGGCATACTCCGTAGGATCTCCGATCCCCTTTCCCTCCACAATGGAGGAATCATTGGTCAGCACCGCATCATAAAGAAGGTACCGGTGGAGCTGGTTGCGAAGATCTAACTCATCCGGCTTACAGTCTTTGCCGTCCACATAGATTTCCTGTACAGTCATCTTATTCTGGGTCAGGGTTCCGGTCTTATCGGAACAGATGACAGAAACGCAGCCCAGACTTTCTACTGCCTTTAATTCTTTAATGATAGCGTTTTCCTTTGCCATCCGCTGGGTTCCCATTGCCTGAACAATGGTTACGATGGAGCTTAAGGCTTCCGGTATGGCAGCGACTGCAAGAGCCACCGCAAACATCAGGGAATCTAAAANNGCGGTAAATGCTTAACAGGAACACCAGGGCGCAGATTACCATGATGACCATGGCAAGGCGGCTGGAGAACTGGTCTAAGCTGACCTGCAAAGGAGTTTTCTTCTCCTTTGTAGCGTTCATCAGGCTGGCGATCTTTCCGATCTCCGTATCCATTCCTGTTCCGGTGACAGCCACAACCGCTCTGCCGTAAGTAACCAGGCTTCCGGAATAAACCATATTGGTCCGGTCTGCCAAAGTCGATTCTGTTTCAAGAGTCCCCTCTTCCTTATCCACATTGGTGGATTCGCCGGTTAAGGAGCTTTCGTTTACCTGCAGGGAATAATTATTAATAATTCTTCCATCAGCCACTACCATATCTCCGGCTTCCAAAAGCAGGATATCTCCCGGAACCACGCCTCTTGAAGCGATCTCAATCTTTTGACCGCCCCGGATCACCTTGGCTGTCGGTGATGATAAGGATTTTAAGCTGGCCAGGGACTTCTGGGCTTTTTCATGCTGCACTGTCCCAAGAACCGCATTTAATACAATAACCGCTACAATAACGATGGTACTTTCCGCATTTCCCGAAAGCATGGAAATGACGGCCGCTGCAATCAGAATGACCACCAGCAGATCCCGGAACTGCTCGGCAAATACTTGAAGGGTGCTTTTTTTCTTTCCCTCCTCCAGAATATTTTCTCCCTTGCTGGCAAGAAGTCCGGCAGCTTCCTCCGTGCTCAATCCTTCCTTTGACGTATGAAGCTCTTCTAATACTTCTTCCTCTGTTTTCTGATACCAGTCTTTCAAACTTTCCTCCATTCTGCTGCCCATACGGACAGCCTGCATCATCATGTACATACCGTCTCTGATTTATTATTGCCCCAAAAAGAAAAAGAAAAAGACTTTTAATGCACTTATTCTGAAAATATGAAAAGTTCAGAATAAATACATTAAAAGTCTGGTAACCATTGTCTGGCATGCACCACCAGACTGCCCTTTGGCAATCAGGATGTTGATGATGCATTAAAACTACTCCCTCTTAATGAAGCGTATTCAGTTATAAATCAGATACTTCTGTCTTCGATCCAGACAATTATACGTTCTAATGGCTCATTTGTCAACAATCAATTTCTCCTGCTATCTGTCAAAGCATTACGTTAACCTTCATATAATTACCGGAATTTTGCTCAATGTCAGCAATCACTGCCGGAGTTTCTTCCATTGTAACGGTTTTGGTCAGTATTTTTCTTACATCTACCCTGCCCGTATGGATCAGATCAATGGCTTCTTCAAACTCATTGGCACTGGTACGGGCTCCTCGGATATCGATTTCTTTTCTGGTGATCATATCGGTAGGGAGCGGGGTCTCCTTTTTCGGCCATCCGGTAAGAGTAATCCGGCCTGCGTTTGCTGTAATGTCCAGAGCAGAACGAACTGCCGGGTTAGCGCCGGAACACTCCATAACAAGCTCTGCCATGCGTCCGTTTGTATATTCCAGTACCTTTTCTGTCAGATTTTCTTCTGCTGAATGAATCGTATATTTTACTCCAAGCTCTCTCGCAAAAGAAAGGCGCTCTTCTACAACGTCAATGACAATAGGCTCTGCCTCGTAAGCAAGAGCTGACATGGCTGCCAGAAGGCCTATGGGGCCGGCCCCTATGATAGCCACATGTTCGCCTTTCTTTAAGCCGCCTCTGTGTATTCCATGCAGGGCAATGGTAAGAGGCTCTGCCATAGGTGCGATATCCCAAGGCATATCTTTTGGAAGCTTCCACAGCATATCTGCCGGATGTACCATATAGTCGGACATTCCTCCCTCCACATGGACGCCAAGCACCTTTAAATCGGTACAGCAGTTGGTACGTCCAATCGAACAGGGATAACACTCTCCACAGAAGAGATAGGGATCTACGATCACATGGTCTCCTGCCTTGATTCCATTTTTGTTGTCCTCCGGAATGTATATTACCTCACCCACAACCTCATGGCCGATGATCCTTGGATAGGATACCAAAGGGTTGGTTCCCCGGAAAGCGCCTATATCACTTCCACAGATACCTGCTGCCCTTACTTTTATCAGAGCCTGCCCTTCCTTTGGCTCTGGTCTTTCAATGTCAATACATGCAACCTTCCACGGTTCTTCTAAATAGATAGCGCGCATAGTTCCTTTACCTCCATAAATTATGTCAACAACAAGCCATCAGCCACCCAGATAGGCTTTTTTGATTTCATCCGAATCCATCAAAGATTTGCTTTCTCCACAGGTAACCAGACTGCCCACCTCAAGTACATAGGTCCTGTCAGATATGGACATGGCCATAAATGCATTCTGCTCCACGATCGCAATCGGTATATTTCTCACCTTGTTCACGCGGACAATCACATCAAACATATCATCAACAATTACCGGAGCAAGGCCAAGGCTTGGCTCATCCAACATCAAAAGCTGGGGGTCTGACATCAGCCCTCTTGCGATGGCTAACATCTGCTGCTCGCCTCCTGACATAGAACCGGCTTTTTGCTTTGCCCGCTCCTTTAGCCTTGGAAAAATATCGTACTGTTCTTCTAAATGCCGTTCCATTTCCGTTTTTGACATCTTTACGGAATAAGCGCCCATTTCTAAGTTCTCCTGAACGGTCATATTGGGGAAAATTTCCCGTCCTTCCGGAATATAAACAATTTTTTTGCCTACCACCTTGTGGGGAGGAAGACCGCTTATGACCTGACCGTTGTATTCGATGGTACCCTTTTTGGGCTTATTGATTCCCATGATGGACTTCATCAGGGTAGTCTTTCCTGCCCCATTGGCCCCGATGATGGATACGATTTCTTTGTCACCTACTTCAATGGATACGTCAAACAGAGCCTGAACCTTGCCATAATATACGTCAATGCCATTTACCTTAAGCATGTGAAGCCCCCCTTGCCATATTCTGTTTATACCGGTCGCCCAAATACGCCTTTATTACCACCGGATCCTGCTGTATCTCTTCCGGTGTGCCTTCTGCAATTTTAGCGCCGAAGTTAATAACAGTGATGTAATTGCTGATATTCATGATAACATCCATATTGTGCTCAATGAGGAAAATATCAATGCCGGAATCAAATACCTTTAGCATAATGTTTACAAATTCCACACGCTCGGAAGGATTCAGCCCTGCGGCAGGTTCATCTAAGAACAACAGTCTGGGGTCTGACATGAGAGACCTGGCAAGCTCCGTAAGTTTCTGTTTCCCGTAAGGCATATTGGACGGATACTCTTCTGCCAGATCCTTTAATCCCATAAACTCCAGAATCTGATCCGCTTTTTCATTCATCAGCTTTTCTTCTCTGTAAGCGTTCTTAATATCAAACAGAAAGGGCACAAACCCTTGCTTCCGGTCTGTCATATTTCCCATCATTAAGTTTTCCTTTACCGTCATGGAACGGTATAATTTTAAATTCTGGAATGTCCGGCTGCAGTTGGTCCGGGCGATCTGATGAGCACTCATGCCACTTATTTTCGTATTCTCATGGTAGATCTCACCCTCCGTAAGCGGAAGAAGGCCGGTGATCATGTTGATAGCAGTTGACTTGCCTGCCCCGTTTGGACCGATCAGCGCATGAATGGTGCGTTCCTTCATATCCAGAGACAGATCATTTACTGCAACCAGCCCGGAAAAGCGTTTTGTTACATGATTTAAGGTTAAAATGGATTTTCCTTCTCTGTTATCTGCCATTTACCTGCTCTCCTTTCCCTGCTTTTGCCGTCCACTTCTTTCCCTTAAACAGAGAAACGATCCCATTTGGCATAAAGATGACAAACAGCAGAGTGATGATCGAAAATACAAGCCAGTAGTAATTTTCCATGAATCTTAAAAATTCCGGCACAAGAGTGACCAGAATGGCACCGAGGACATTGCCTGGCACAGAGCCTAATCCTCCGATTACCAGCATGACAACGTAATTAATGGAATACTCCAAATTATACGCACTGGGGTTGATGAAACCAACGTAATGGGCATAAAGACTTCCTGCCACTGTTGCATAGACGGCCGCAAGGGTAAACGCCAGAATCTTAATGGAGGCAATGTTGATTCCTCCTGCTTCCACAGCATCCGGATTATCCTTAACTGCCAGGAAGGCCCGTCCCCATTTGGAATTAACAATCCTGTATGCGTTGAAGATAAGAATTACCGCTATGATCAGGTAGAGATAATAAATCTCTTTATTGGTCTGGAATTTATGGCCCAATATGGAAAACGGAGGAATTCCCGTCACACCTAACGCGCCCCCTGTCAGACCTGTTAAATTCGTCATCAGAATACGGACGATTTCAGAAAATCCAATGGTAGTAAGGGCCAGATATACTCCGGATACCCTTAAGGAAGGATAGCCAAGACCCATTCCTATTAAAAGTCCCATGCCCACGGCCGCTATTAAGCAAATCCATGGATTGATCCCAAGTCTCGTAGCCAGCAGGGAAGACGTATATGCTCCCATAGAGAAAATACCGGCTGTTCCCAGATTCATCTGCCCGGTAAGACCGGTAATGAAATTAAGGCCCACTACGATAATGATATTAATCAGCACCTGGATCATCAGATTCAGATGATAGTTATTGGAAATAAACATGGGTAGGACCGCTGCCAGAGCTATCGCAGCTATTGCAATTAATACCGATGATTTATTTATTTTCATTGCTTTCCTCCTCGCTTATCTCTTATTTCCCAGAATTCCTGAGGGCCTCACCAACAAGAAGATAATTAACAGTACAAATGACAGGCAGTCTTTATAAACCGACGGAATCAGCATACTTCCAAAAATTTCAACTAGTCCTAAAAGTATGCCGCCCACAATCGCTCCCGGAAGGTAGCCAAAACCACCGATAACACCGGAGGCAAAGCCTTTTAAACCGATCATGGAGGACATTTGAAGCTCCACATTGAAGATAGGGATTACCAGGATTCCGATGGTGGCGCAGACAATCGCTGATAAACCAATGGTAAAAGCGATGTTCATGGGAACATTGATTCCCATTAAGGAAGCCGCCGTTTTATTTTCCGATACACGGCGCATGGCTTTTCCTGTCTTGGTTGTTTTNNTGAAAATCTGCAGGCCGGCGGTAATCAGGGAACATACCACAATAATCACCAGATGGGCTTTTGAAACCACCACAGAACCGAAGTGAATAGATCCTCTTAAGAAATTGTCCAGAGTAAAGGGAAGCGGGCCCCAGATCAGACGGACCGATTCTATCATGATCCTTCCAAGAATGACCGTTCCGATAACGGCGAATAAATTGGTGGAAAGCTTGCTGAGCGGGTTAAAAATCACAAATGCGCTGACAATTCCAAACAAAAACATGGTAAGAACAGCAAAAAGAATTCCCAATACCGGCGGAAGCCCGAGACCTAACACATAGGTACCGGCAAACATATAAGCTCCAAATAAGATGAACTTATCATGGCTGAAATTCAATAATCCTGTTGCGTTCCAGATAAGAGTGTACTCAATACCTACCAGAGCATAGATAAAGCCCATGGCAATACCGGTAATGAGAAGCTGTACAAATACCTGCATATGTAGTACCTCCTCGTTATTAGCACCCGGCAGTTATAAGCCGCCGGGTGCCGTTCATTCACCTGCTAAAATCAGTCTAAGGATACCTGCTTGGTTACAGACATATTCTTTTCCCCGTCAAACTCCAGAATATAAAGGTTGGTATTCATCTCTCCCTGCTCGGAGCAATTAAGTTTGCCGAATACCGCATTAAAATCCTTTGTTTCAGAAAGAGCCTTCCGGATATCTTCCGGTTTATCGGAGCCGGCCCGTTCAATGGCATCGGCCGTTAAGTAAGCTGCCGTATAATACATAGCTGCATAACGTTCCACATCTGCTCCCCAGCGTGCCTTAAAATCATCCAGGAATTTCTTCATGGTATCATTGGTCTGGTCAGCATAGAAATCCGTAGATGCATAAGTCCCTTCCAGCTGTTTTGCGTCGCATAAATCATAGGTCTGGGACTGGGCCAGGGCATTGGGTCCAACGTGAGGCAGATCTCCCATACCAAGCTCGTCCAGCTGGCGTACAACCAAAGCCGCTTCAGCGTCATGGGTAAAGTCAAAGATAACATCCGGTCCCCAGCCCTTTAGCTTGGAAAGCTGTGAAGTCAGGTCCTTATCTCCTGTTGTAAAGCCTTCTGAGTAATACTCAATTCCATTCTTTTCACAATACTGTTTTGTAGCATTGTCGGCTGCAACACCGTAATCATCCGTATCATAGAGAGCTCCTACTTTTCCTGCACTAAACTGTTCCTTGGCAAACTCCACCATAGCCGGTCCAACAGCCCCATCCGAAACAGATATACGGAAAAAGTATGGATTCTGTGCATCTAAAAGCTTCGGTGAGGTAGCTGCGCTGATAAAAGGAACTGCTGCCTTCCGATACAATTCCTGAGTTGCAGATGCCATCGGTGATGTATGAGGACCAATGGCCACCGAAACATTCTCTCCCAGGATCTTATTGACTGCATTCACCGCGCCTGTGGGAGTACCTGTATCATCAACCAGAACCATCTCCAAAGGTCTTCCACCCAGCACTCCTCCTTTGGCATTGATTTCTTCAAAAGCCATAGTTACAGCCTGCTTCATACGAAGCCCTCCCGCTGCCATGGGGCCTGTTACCATGTTGGAAACTCCCACCTTGATCGGCTTACCGGTTGCTGTTGACTGGGCTCCTGCCTGAGTTTCTCCTGCAGCGGAAGCTTTGGCCGCTCCTGACGGACTGCTTTTGCAGGCAGCCAGAGATGAGACGGTCAAACCGACCGCCATTGCCATGCATAAAACTTTTTTCATCCTTCTCATGTAGTAATCCTCCTCTTGCGCATTCTGAATATAATTGAATTGATTTAAAAATATATTAGTCGCTATGTAATATATTTTTATGGCGTTAGTATACTATAGCAGTAAATGAAAAGCAATAATAGATATTTATTTAACAAGGATTTTGTTTCTTTTATCCATTAAAAACATATAAATTTTATGCATTTTGACCAAAATAATCGTTTTCTATGTAATAAACGTCTATTTTTTTATTTATATTTATTATTTTCATCCATGGTAAAAACATTGTTTGTACCGTATACTGTATCTATTGTGCCATTTTTCTTCAAAGTAATATATTGATTTTAATTTAAAATACCATGTCCGAATTTCACCGTGACATCGCCGTAACCCAAAGGAGCGCAGAAATGACGAAAAAATTTACTCAAAACCCGGGAGAATCCGCACGCGAATATGCTCTTCGGTTTCTTCTGGATCAGATCATCAACCTGGATTTCACGCCAGGACAAAAAATCTCTGATATAGAAATTTCAAANNAACATCAGCCGGACTCCGGTCAGAGAAGCAATTCTTTCTCTGACCAATGGTCATTTGATCGAAAGCTATCCTCAAAAAGGAATTTTCATTTCTTTGATTGATTGTAATATTGTGGAACAGGTTTGTACCATGAGGAAAATGATAGAGGGGCCGCTGGCAGAAATGAGCTGCGATTTTATCACCCAGGAGCACTGAGATAATTTATACGATTATATAACGCTCCAAAAGGATTATGCGTCCAATGGACCTAGGGAGAATTTTGAGAAATTTTTGACTCTGGATATTGCTTTTCATAAAGAATTTTACGATATATGCGGAATGTCCTTTATCTATAATACCATGCAGACCATTATGCCCCATTTTGACCGGCAGCGAAAGCTGAGTTACCAGATCAATGTGTCAGACCGTGTTATCAGCGATCACTCCGCCATCTGCAAAGCCATCGAGGAAAAGGATAAGAAAAAAGCTTCCGAAGCCATGATCCGGCACATATCCACCGCACTAGCAGATCAGACCATACTAAAGAAAGAATTTGCTGATTATTTCATTGAATAGATAATTCCACATTTTTACACTACAAGCAGCCGTAAAACAGAATTGTTTTACGGCTGCTGTAATATTGCCTGATTTTCTATTATTTCAGCATTTCACCGGCAGGCACAGATTTTGTTACAATGACATCTGCATCATATCCAAGAACATTTTTCACGATAACCGTACCGGCGGTAACAGGTGCCGTCAGGCTGCACTTCTTTATCTCTTCCATGGCATCAAAGATCCTGTCTTTTGGGATCGGTTTTGTCAGGCGTACGCTGGCTAACGGCAGAATTCCTCCTTTTACCAGAACTGAGGTCGCGATGTTGCGGCGCGGATCAATCAGTTCCTGCCTCACATATGTCTCCCCTCTGGGGCAGAGAGCGCCATCTATGGATCGTATCACGCTGACTCCGCTTTCTATTTCTATGTCTGCGCTTATCCCGCATCCATTAGGACAGATAATACAGGTAAATTCCCTCATCATTCCACACTCACCTCCAAATTTAAACCGGATACCAGCTTTTCATGAGAGATGCCAAAGCGGATCATTTCTGCCGGTATGGCCTTTTTCATCTTTTTAACAGCCACTTCTCTTCCATCCTGACGCACAACAATGCGGCAGTCCTTCATCGGTTTTTTTACCCTTAAGGATAATGTGAATTCTGTCGTTCCGCTGACTCTCTGAGGCACCGTATATCCGATGCTGCAATCCGTTTTAATCGAAATAGCAGCCGGTTTTAAGCTCCCTTTTTCTACGTATTCCGCCACCGAACCGGCCAGATTCTCCGCCTCCATGGATACAAAATCAACCAGATCATGAACATGGAGGACATTTCCTGCCGCAAAGATCCCTTCTGTGCCAGTCTGGAAATATTCGTCTACCAAGGCCCCCTTAGTCCGTTCATCCAGGATAACTCCCGCATCCAGGGACAATTCATTTTCCGGAATCAGGCCTACGGAAAGAATGAGCGTGTCACATTGATATTCTTTTTCTGTCCCCGGAATGGGCTTTAAATTCTCATCCACTTCAGAGACAGTAACTCCGGTAAGCCTGGTATTTCCATGAATTGCGGTTATGCCATGACTTAGATACAAAGGGATGCCGTAATCTCCCAGACACTGCTCCACATTCCGGGGCAGGCCGCTGGGATAAGGCTGGATTTCAAATACAGCCTTTACATGAGCCCCTTCCAGAGTAAGCCGGCGCGCCATGATCATGCCGATATCTCCCGAGCCCAGGATTACCACTTCCCTGGCAGGCATGGTATTAAACAGATTCATATAAGCCTGGGCAACGCCTGCTGTAAATACGCCTGCAGGCCGCTCTCCCGGAAGCCCTATGGCTCCCCTCGTGCGCTCACGGCAGCCCATGGTCAGTATTACCGCCTTTGCCTGCCACATTCTCATGCCTACCCTGGAAACCGCCGTCACTTGTCTTTCGCTGGTCACCTCTGTCACAGTTGCATCCGTTATGTAAGGAATATTCAGTTCTTCTATTGTGTCAATGAAACGCTGTGCATATTCAGGGCCGCTTAAGGCAGTCTGAAAGCGTGTCAGTCCAAACCCGTGGTGAATGCATTGGCGCAGGATTCCTCCCAACTGCTTTTCCCGCTCAATGATCAGCAATTTATGAATTCCCCGGCGGTGAAGTTCTGCTGCTGCTGCCAGTCCCGCAGGTCCTCCGCCTATAATAACTACATCCACATNNTGCCTGAATCCCATTTTGTTGTGCATTCATGACTCCACCTCCTGCCTTACTTTGCCATAGAACATATAAGAGCCTTTTCTGGCATATTGGATTTGATCTTCTTTCTTTCCCAGTTCCTGCTCCATCAACTGCGCGATGCGCATCTGGCAGTAACCGCCCTGGCAGCGCCCCATCATAGAACGGGTTCTGTATTT
>DJBG01000003.1:321-7321 GCA_002429965.1 Hungatella sp. UBA5982 | reverse complement strand
GCTTCCGTCTGGGTCCCGCCAGTTGTTGTCTCTGCCGTACCTGCCGTTGTGGTTGCTTCCGGCTTTTCATCGGTAAATCCGCTGCAGGCTGTCAACCCCATTGCCATTGCTGCCGCCAAAATAATTGCTGCTGTTTTTTTCATGTTTTAAAACCCTCCTGTTTTAGTTTATGCTCTATTATAAGAAAACCTGCCGGTTTTCCATGGAACCCCTATAAATTCTTCATGGATGCTGCCAGTAAATCCCGCTCTCTCTTCTGCTTTCTCAAATAGTCTGTTGCCAGGGCGAATAAGAGAAGGCCTCCCTTTGCCACAAACTGCCAGAAGCTGGGGACATTTACCATGGTAAGACCTGTGTTAAAGGACTGGATCAATATAATTCCGAGAATAGTTCCTCCCATGTTTCCCACTCCGCCAATGAAAGATACGCCGCCCAGTATAACTGCAGTAATGGCGTCAAATTCCAGGTTCACATTGGCCGCCGGCTGACCGGAATTCATACGGGCTGCGAAGATGATCCCTCCGATGGAGCAGAGGATTCCCATCATCACATAGCAGGTGGTAATGATCCTTTTGGGATTTAATCCGGCAAGTCTGGCGGCCTCCATGCTGCCGCCGATGGCATATACACTTCTTCCGAACTTCGTTTTGGAAAGGATGATGCCAAAGATGATGATACAGATCACCATGATCCATACGGAAAGAGGAATGTTTAAGATCCTTGCCTTTCCCAGGATGAGAAAGGTCTTGTTACTGATGGAAACCGGCTTTCCGCNNATATGATATAGGCAAAGCCTCTGATAATGGACTGGGTCACCAGGGTTGCAATAAAGGCTTCCAGATGAATCCTGTTCACCATAAAGGAATTGAAAAATCCAATGAGGACCCCGCAGCCAATGGTTAAAATCAGCGCAACGCCGAAAGGAACTCCCTTACCTACCAACAGGGCAGCCATAACGCCGGAAAACGCCGCCACAGAGCCTGGAGACAAGTCATTTTGCCCCGCAATGATTAAATATGTATGGCCCACTGCCACCAGCCCCACCAGAGAAGCCGCCACCAGGATATTGATCAAGTTCGTAACTGAAAGAAAGTTCCTGTTCAGAGAGGTAAAAAGCCCAAATACCACCACGATTGCCGCCAGCAGTACGATCTTGTCACCGTTTATCTTGATTCTGCTTTTCTTAATTGTTCCCATTATTCCTGTACCTCCCCAATCATACCCAGGCTCAGAAGCTTGCTTTCAGTCGCTTCCTCTGCCGCTATTTCTCCTGTGATTCTCAATGATTTCATAACAATGATCCGGTCTGATAAGCCGATCACCTCAGGAAGTTCGGAGGATATCAGAATTATCCCCAGCCCTTCCCTGGCAAATTTGCAAATCATATGATAAAATTCCGATTTTGCACCTACGTCAATTCCCTTGGTAGGCTCATCCAATATGAGCACCTTTGGATTTGTGCTGATCCAGCGGGCCACAATACATTTTTGCTGGTTTCCACCGGAAAGCTCTACGATCTTTTTGTCAGGAGACGGAGTCTTAATCTTAAAGTCCCGGATTCCTCCAAGCGCCAGTTTCTCTTCCTTTTCCCTGCTGACAAATCCCAGCCTGTTGGAATTGGTATCCAGCAAGGCAATATTCATGTTGTCACTGACGCTTAAATTTGAAAGAATTCCCTGAAGCTTCCGGTCCTCCGGCACCAGAACGATTCCGTGCTCCATGGCTTCGTGAGGGGAACGGTTTCGTATTTTCTTCCCCTCCAGATAAATCTCTCCGCTCCTTACCTCATCCGCTCCGATGATAGCCCGCATAAGCTCAGTCCTTCCCGCCCCTACAAGACCGGAAAAACCCAGCACCTCACCCTTTCGCAGCACAAAGGAATTCTCTTTCACATAGTCCGTGGATAGGTTTTTCACCTCCAGAAGCACATCGCCGATCACCTTGTTCCTGTCTAAGTTTCTGTATATATCTCCTAAGTCACGGCCCACCATCATGCGGATCAGCTCCGCTTCCGGCACTTTACCCGTCTCCACCGTGGCTACGTAACGCCCATCCTTGAAAATCACCGCCTTATCCGTAATCCTCCGAAGCTCGTCCATGCGGTGGGATACATAAATGATGATCTTCCCCTCTGCCTTCAGCTTCCCGATGATCTTAAACAGGGATTCAATTTCCGAATCCGACAGGGAGGCCGTAGGCTCGTCAAAGCAGATCACCTTTAAATTTTCTCTGGAATAGGCCTTCATGATCTCCACCATCTGCTGATAGGCGATACTTAAATCCTTTACCTTAGCGGTGGGACTGATGGGAAGGCCAAAATCCTCTATGATTTTTGCCGTCATCTCATTTGCCCTGCGGATATCGATGAACCCAAGCCTGTTCACAGGCATCCTTCCCAGATAAATATTCTCCGCCACGGATAATTCTAAAAGAATCTGCCGCTCCTGATATATGACGGAAATCCCTTCCTCAATAGCCTCATGAGGAGACTGAAAATGCTTCTCAACCCCATCCAGAAGATATTTACCCCCGGTAGGCTGGTAATCCCCATTCAGCACCTTTAAAAGAGTGGACTTGCCGGCCCCGTTTTCCCCCAAAAATGCCAAAACCTCCCCGGAGTACGCCTGAAAGGATACCTGGTCCAACGCCTTTACTCCGGGAAAATATTTGGATATATTCTGGAATTCCAATACGCTCCCCATGCCTTACCTCCTCCTTTTTTATTCCAGTTTTAAATTTTTTAATAAATTCATTATATCATCTAACTAAAATTCATCATTATGTAGGCTTGCTCAATCATTGTGAAAAATTGCTCTCATTTAATGCCGTCCCTCCTTTCAATATAATGAAACAGTTAACATCCGTTCAAAATTTTGCCATAATCCACTTTTTTACCGCAAACTGGCTCCGTTACCTTCTTTCCGTACCTGTTTGTCTGCCAGACTGTTTGTATTCGGGTTTCCGTTGCTTTCTCTTGCTCTGTCATTTTGAAAAATTGCTCTTCTGTTTTTTTGCCCTTTTCCTTTCGGGGGCAAATCCCTATACTGGTTTTAAATGGAGGATATGTTTATGAAAATCAAAACCAGAGAATTATGGAATCAGGCGGGAACCTCTTATACGGTTTATGATATGACTACCAGCCTTGGCATGACGGTTTCTGTAATGGCGCTGGGAGCGGCCATTCAAAAGGTTGCCGTTAGGGATGAAAGCGGCAGGGAACATCCAGTCGCCCTGGGCTTTGAAAATATGGAGCCGTATGAAAGCTGTATCTGCTATGCAGGAGCCACCCTTGGACCTAATGCCGGAAGAATTGGGGAAGCCTTGCTTCCTGTTGGGCCGCAGATATATGAGCTTTCAAAAAATGATGGGAAAAACCAGCTCCACGGAGGGGTAAATAGCTTGTCCTCCCGGCTATGGCAGGTAACATCTGTAGCTTCCTGCCTGGAATCAGCCTCCATCCTGCTGTCCGCAGTCCAGCCTGACGGCCTGGATGGGTATCCGGGCAACAGGGTCTATCAAGTCAAGTACACCTTAGAGGACACCAACTGGCTTACCATAGATTACACCGCCGTGACAGATATTCCGACTTATATCAATATGTCCAACCACATCTACTGGAATCTTTCCGGTGATTTTTCTGTCTCCGGGCTGGAACAGGAGATCCAGATATTCGCCAATAACGTGTGCATAAATAATAAAGATCATCTTCCGTCCGATATAATACCCGCGGCAGATACAGTCTTTGATTTCCGTTCTTCCAGGCAGCTTCTGTCCCGGATCCGGTCCGCAAAAACCCCTGTCTGCAAGGAGCAGCTTTCCATTGGAAGGGGATACAATAATGCTTACATCCTTAATAGAAANNAACGGCCCGGAGAGCTTAAAAAGGCCTGCATCCTACGGGATAAGAAAACCGGCCGAACCCTGGAAATGATGACGGATGCCCCCGCCCTGATTTTATATTCTGGAGGATTTTTACCCTATGGAATGGCTTTGTGCGGCGGTGCATCATCTTTCGCTTCCTGCGCCATTGCACTGGAAGCGCAGGATATTCCGGATGTGATGCATCTGCTGCCCGACAATTACAGGCTCACCACTCCGGAACAGCCATTTTGCAGAACCATCCGCTACCATATTTCATAATGAAGAGTCTGATCCTCTGTTAATAACAGAAAACTTGTGGAAATGGAAAACCCTCTTGCCATACTTTCCCTGTTTATTATAAAATGATTATTAAATAATTATCAAGAAGACAATCAAATGCCAGAAAGGAGAACGGCATGGAACTTAACTGTAATTGCTGCGGCAAACTGTGTACCTCGAAAATTCCTCTTTTTGAACCCCTTTCCTTAGAGGAGCAGAAGGAACTGGTATCAAAGGCCCGGCATTTGGATTATAAAAGAGGGGAAACGGTTTTTCATGAATATGATCCGGCAGATAAAATACTGATCATCCGTTACGGAAAAGTCAAAATCAGCCGCTATTCCCTGGAAGGAAAGGAGTATGTTCTTGATATTCTGACAGAAGGCGATATCTACGGAGAACAGAACATATTCGGGGGGAAAGCTTTTGAAGCAAATGCCATTGCCCTGGGAGAATGCGGAGTATGTCTCATCTCCTTGACAGATATTCAGGAGCTGATATTAAAAAAGCCTGAAATCGGAGTCAAAATACTAAACGTGGTGGGTCAGAAGCTGTCGGCGTCAAATGAGCTGGTGCAGCTATTATCCGTAAACGATGCCAAGGCCAGGGTCGCCGGTTTTCTTTTATTCAGAAGCAGCCGGATCAAGGAAGAAACCATTGAACTGACCAGAGATGACATTTCCGCTTATATCAATGTCAGAAGAGAGACCATAAGCAGAAAGCTGGGAGAGCTTCGCAAGGAAGGCGCCATTGAGCTGGAAGGGAACCGCAAGATCCACGTCCGCAACAAAGATATTTTAAGAGATGCTTTTGAAAGCGAAACTTAGAAAAATAATTTTTATTAAATAATGATCTGAATCACATTTTTTATTCTCTTTTACGGATATACTGGCCTTACGAACAAAACAAACGTTTCTGAAATAAAGAGAAGTCAGGAAAGAGGAGGAAAACTATGATTACAGATAAAATGAAGGTAACTGATGTGGTTAAGGCCTATCCGGAAGCGGTTGAGATCTTTAATGATTTTCATATTGATTATTGCTGCGGCGGAAAGGATGCCCTGGAAGAAGCCCTACTGAAGCAGGGAATCGAATCAAAAAGCTTTATTGAACTGCTGAATAAAAAAATTGTGAATCAACCTCATAAATCCGACAAAAGACAAGTGCTGGCTGTGGAACAGCTGGCAAAGATGGATATCCCTGATTTAATTGATTATATTATCAATACACACCATTCAAAGGAAAGAATCCTGCTGGCAGAAATCGATGAGCTGATCAATAAAGTCCTGCTGGCGCATTACGAACACCATCAGGCACAGCTGGTTCCCTTACACGGACTTTTTTCAGATTTGAAAAAAGAGCTTCAGGAGCATTTTGCAAAAGAAGAAAAACTTATTTTTCCTTATATGAAAAAGAGCTATGCCGGGAATCAAGATGTCGGGTATGTGAGGGAACTGGAGGATGAACATGAAGCGGCCGGGAACCTGATAAAAGAGATCACCGCCTGCACCAATGATTTTACAGCACCGGATGACGGCTGCGCTTCTTACCGCCTGGCCTTCAAGAAGCTGCAGGAGCTGGTTAAGGATGTGTACATTCATATATTTACAGAAAACTCACTGCTGTTTCCAAAATATGAAGGAGGAAATTGATAATGAAAAAACTAGTGAAAAACAATGTTTACTGGGTAGGATTTATGGACTGGGAGCTGGAATCCTTCCATGGGACGGATTACTCTATTAATCATGGTTCAAGCCAGAATGCTTATTTGATCCGGGAAGAAAAGACGGTCCTCATCGACACGGTCTGGAAACCTCATTCTACGGAATTTATAGATAACCTGGAAAGGGAGATTGATTTAAAGGAAATCGATTTCATTGTTGCCAACCACGGAGAAGTGGATCACAGCGGCTCTCTTCCTGCATTGATGGAGAAAATCCCTAATACTCCTATTTACTGTACGGCTAACGGAGTGAAATCCCTTACCGGACAATACCACCACCCGGAGTGGAATTACCAGGTGGTGAAAACCGGAGATTCCATTGATATTGGAAACGGCAAGAAGCTGGTCTTTGTGGAAATGAAAATGCTTCACTGGCCTGACAGCATGGCTACTTATCTGACAGGTGATAATATCCTCTTTTCCAATGACGCCTTTGGACAGCATTATGCCGTAGAAGAATTATTTAATGACAAAGCTGACCAGTGCAGGCTTTGGGAAGAGGCTATCAAGTACTACGCCAATATCCTGACTCCGTTTTCTCCCCTTGTGAAAAAGAAAATAGAAGAAATACAGGGGCTCAACCTGCCCATCGATATCATTGCAACCAGCCACGGCTCCATCTGGAGGGAGAATCCTTTGCAGATCGTGGAAAAATATTACGAATGGTCCCAGAATTATCAGGAAGATCAGATCACCGTTGTTTATGATACCATGTGGGATGGAACAAAGCTGCTGGCCCATAAGATCAGCGCTGAAATCGCACGGATTTCACCGGATACCAGGGTGAAGATCTATAATATTTCCAAGACAATTAAAAATGATATTATGACAGAGGTATTTAAATCAAAAGCAATCGCCCTCGGCTCTCCAACTGTAGGAG
This sequence comes from Hungatella sp. UBA5982, assembly GCA_002429965.1. Taxonomy (GTDB): domain Bacteria; phylum Bacillota; class Clostridia; order Lachnospirales; family Lachnospiraceae; genus Lacrimispora. Next base: position 579 of record DJBG01000003.1, on the reverse strand, counting down.
GCAGTATCCTTTCTTCTGTGGGAGGATGGCTTGATTTCCTGAAAGAATTGAAATATAAGGGGAAAAAGGCAGCCGTGTTCGGGTGTTACGGCTGGAGCGGAGAGGGAACTAAGGTCCTTCGGGAACGGCTGACAGAAGCCGGTTTCTCGGTGGTGGAAGAGGAAGCCAAGTGTCTTTGGAATCCGGAAGAAGAGGACTTTAACAAGGCAGCTGAGATTGCAAAGGCTCTTTGCCAATAAAATTGTATTCATAAACCTA
>DJBG01000003.1:0-304 GCA_002429965.1 Hungatella sp. UBA5982 | reverse complement strand
TAAAAAGGCGGATTCTTTGGAATCCGCCTTTCTTACTTTTAATCCAGGATCAGCCTTGCTGCTCCATAAATTCCCGCATCATTTCCCAGCTTCGCCAGGACAATACCACTCTTATTTTGGGAAATAGGAGTGTACTTGTCAAAATGCTTAAAGAGTAAATCAATTAAGAATGCTCCGGCCTTTGAAACGCCTCCTCCAATAACAAAGACCTCCGGGTCTGTTACCATGGAAATCTGAGCCAGGGCAAGGCCCAGGTAATGGCCTACAACCTCCATGACATCACTAGCCAGTGCGTCTCCTTCCT
>DJBG01000035.1 GCA_002429965.1 Hungatella sp. UBA5982 | reverse complement strand
CGGTGAAGATCCTCTCCGGTTGCTTTGTAGTCATAAAGAAATAAATCGATATAAGGAGCAATTTCTTCATATTGATGTTTTTTTGCATACCCACTGGTTTCCATGCAGACATGAAGGTTTCGCGCCTTCAGGCTTTTTGCCAGTTCTAATACAAACTCAAACTGGAACATAGGCTCACCCCCGCTGATCGTCACTCCGCCGCCGGATGAATTGTAATAATCAACATCCTTCATAACTTCCGAAACAATCAAAGCGATTTCTCTTTCCTCTCCGTAAAATCCGAGAGCCTGATTGGGGCAGGTCTTAATACAGTCACCGCATAAGGTGCAATTTTCATACTGCAGGACATGTTTATTCTCCACAATTTTATGTACGCTGTAATTGCAGGCAGAAACGCACTTTCCGCAGTGCATANNCTGATCCAGATTTACAAACCGGGCACTAAACCCGCCCACACGTACCAATAGGTTTGGATATTTCTCAGGATTGCTGTAAGCATCTTCCAGTTCCCCTTTGCTGACAACGGAAATCATAATCTGTCCGCCGCCCTTCTTAAAATAGGTTCGCAAAAGTGCCTTGATGTGGTCCATCTTGCTGTCAAAAAGGGAACGGCTGAATTTCATATTCTGAACAGATCCGGCATGAATGTCGGTCTTTAACCGCACCAGACTGTTTAGCATTGCAGTAGGTCCATTCTTATCCGCACCGCCTTGGGGATTATTTCCATTATTCATATAAACTCCGCTTAATCTGCCGTCTGCAGAAGCGCTTGTTGAGCGGCCCCATTCAGTATTTACCTGATTATTAATTACCACCACGTTATAGGAGTGGAATCCCAGACGGTCGGCCTGCTCACTTACCTTGCTGCACACAAATTCATGCAGCCTGGCGGCAATCTCATCGGCATAGGGGTCATCATTGCCGTATTTGGGCGCAAGAATTAAATCATTTCGTATTTCCTGTGCATTTTCAAAATTATTGTATATTGCATCCACAACCTGGCGAAGCGTATATTTCTTTTTGTCATATACCCAATATTTGATTGCCGTTAAAGAATCACTTGCATTTATATTGCCGTAGGTCTCATTGGTTCCGCCCAGGTAACGCGCACCCCCATCGAGTACAGCCCTGCCTCTGGCAATACAGTCATCCACAAGCAATGAAGTAAACAAAAACTTCACCTGGGTATTCATCAGTTCATAAGAATATCTGTGAGCTTCGGCAGTTTCAATCACATAATACTCAAGGAGCCTGGTATACTGTTCATAGGTCTCTTCAAAGCTGGACAATTCTTCGGCAGGCCGCAGCCTGATGCCTCCGCTCTTATCTTTGTTGTCCCATGGGTCAATTCCGGCATTCAGGGATATGTTCAGGATTTTCAGCATGTTCATGCAGGCATTGGGCGTTCCAACACTCTGGCCTGAGATAACCAGCTCTCCGCAGCCAAAAGGCACATAGTTTTTTGCCGTTTCCTCATCCACCCGGAGCGCCTTTTGTACTGACGGAATATTGACATCATCATTGTACAAAATCGGATAAGTGCAGCCGGTGGCTATAGCCTCTAAAGCCAGGTCATAAACTTCCAGGTTCATCCCTTCATAAATCCTCAGAGTGAACTGTGGCTCTATATCACGGTTTGCCATGACCGCCTTGATAGCCAGCTTGCAGAAAAGATCTCCTGCCTGTGGATTGGTCCTGTCCTTTCCTCCAACAATAGCCCTTCCATTTACATTGGTTCTTCTTGCTTCCAGAAGCTTGAAAAACGACTTTAAATATTCAATGGCCTCCTCTTCGGTATACCTTCCACTGCTTAAATCTCGTTCCAGAAGCTCACCCAGGTACACATCCATACGCCCATAATTTACAACGCTGGAAAGCATTGTGTAAATCCAGGCCAGCTCAATTCCTTCAATCATGGTTTCCGGTTTGCTTACCAGGAGGTGTTCCAGTGCTTCTAACAGCACATCCATCTGTTTTTTACGGTTTAGCTCTCCGCTTTCTTCCTTTGCCTTTCTGCACATATTGATATGGTGCCTGATTGATACACGCAGCAATTGCAGACATTCTAAAAAGCACTGGTACAGATCGATCTTCTCTTTATCCCGTTCATTTTTCAGAAAACCTTTAATTTCTGCTTCCAGTCCCGGAATCCCCAAACGGATCAGCTTCGGATAATCCAGATACATTCCGCTGAGGCGCGCAGTAAGAATCGCAGGATATTTCCCATCTACAAATTTCCCCAGGGTGGTTTCCGTAAGTCTTTCCTGAAAAAAGAGACTGCGGGTATCATGGGTATCCCAGAATTTTTCCAGACGGTTAAGCCGTTCTATCAGTATGGGATCACCGGCCTCCTGGCGCATATTCTCCATCTTACTAAATACACAGTAATGACCGACTCCGCCTACGGAAGTGACACAGCCAAATCCGATGGGCAGTACATCACTTCTTCCTACAATGATATCCGTATCTTCAATTTCCCTGAACATTTTAGGAAACAATACCTGCAAACACTCAATTTCCCTTTTTGCCTGGGAATGACCGCTGTACTTCTGATAGGTTTCCGTGTATTGCTCCATAACTTCAATTTGTTCCTCTATGGTTTTTTCACAGGGGATCTTTTTGCTTATTTCTACAATTTCAGCTACGTTTTTATTATTCACTATTTACCATCACTTTCTTTTCATATCATAGGTTTTAAGCACAGTTACCGTCAGTGCCGTGACGATCGTTCCAATAACCAGTGCTACCAGAAAACCAACCGGATTGTGAACGGCATTTGGTATCAAAAGGAGGAAAATACCTCCATGAGGGGCTACAATCCCTGTATTCATTGCCATTGATACAATTGCTCCAACCGCTCCGCCGATAACACAGGACGGAATCACCACTAACGGACTTTCCGCCGCAAAGGGTATTGCTCCCTCAGTAATATAACTTAGTCCCAGGAACAAAGATGCTTTGCCTGCTTCCTTCTGCTGCTGTGTCCAAAGCTGGGGCCTGATAAATGTGGCTACTGCTATTCCCAGCGGAGGAATCATACCGCACACAATGACTGCTGCCATCGGTTCATAAACACCTTCTGCAATCATACCCACGGCAAACGCATACAGCACCTTGGAAAAAGGACCGCCAAGATCCCAGTAAAGAATTCCAAAAATAATTCCCATTATAATGATACTTCCCCCGCTTAAAGCGGTAAGCAGATCTGTAATGCTGCTATTTAAAGCTTTTATGGGAGTTCCAATTACATACAGCATTAAAATTCCCACAATAGCTACTGACAAAATAGGCAGGATCAGAATATCCTTGATTCCCCGGAAAGTCACAGGAAGACGTATGGACTTGTTTAAGAACAAAGTAACATATCCGGCTATAAATCCAGCCAGCATACCGCCTAAAAACCCGGCTCCTACGGAATTAGCCAGCCAGCCGCCTACAAGTCCGGCTGCAAAACCGGCTTTATCTGCAATGGAATGAGCGATATATGCGGAAAGAACGGGTACCATCAGCCCCAAGGCACCGGACGCACCGATCTGGAAAAATGCCCATGCCAGGCTTCCCTCCTCCTGGAATGCATAAATTCCGAACGCAAAGGATAATGCAGTTAAAATTCCTCCGGCAACAACGATGGGCAGCATGTAAGATACCCCAGCCATAATGTGCTTATAAATACTTTTTACTCCCTTTGAGGAAATCGTATTCTGCTCCTCCCCCTTCTTTGCACTGATCTTCACAGTATTGGTTTTATTGACTGCATTTTCTATCAATTCGCGGGGCTCTCTGATTGCTTTTCCCACACTGGTTTTAAGTACCTGCTTTCCGGCAAAACGGCTCTCATCAATCTCTTTGTCAACAGCAAGAATAATTCCATCCGCCCTGGCAATGTCATCTTCACTCAGAATATTCTGAGCTCCTGAAGTTCCCTGGGTCTCCACTTTGACTTCATAGCCCATTTCCTTTCCAACTAAGGCAAGCTTT
>DJBG01000043.1 GCA_002429965.1 Hungatella sp. UBA5982 | reverse complement strand
CACAACGTTTTCAGACTACCGTTGAGGCGATCCTGGATGTAAATCCAGGTATTAATCCTACAAATCTGTTTATTGGTCAGGTGATTTGTATTCCATATGGGCACAGACTGCCACCAGTCTGCCCGACTCCCCAGCCGATGCCGATGCCTCAACCCCAACCACAACCAAGGCCGCAGCCGATGCCGATGCCGCAGATGCCGCAACCACAACCCCAGCCGATGCCGATGCCGACTCCCCAACCCCAGCCGATGCCGATGCCGGTTCCCCAGCCCCAACCTCAGCCAATGCCGCTGCCTGTTCCCCAGCCTATCATGTGTGTCTCCGAGGCGGAACAAAGCTTAAGTAATTACATGAGGCTTTTGTGGTTACAGCATGTATACTGGACGAGAATGGTTATTGAGAGCGTAGCTTTTGACCTTCCGGATGCGAAATTTGTAACAGACCGTCTGCTGCAGAATCCTAAGGATTTTGAAGAAGTATTGATTACGTTTTATGGGCAGGATAATGCAGCTCAATTTGCAGAGCTGCTGACAACTCACCTTACTACCGCCAATGAACTTGTTGGGGCTATGAAGGAAGGCAATACTGATGCTGCTTCCGATGCGGAAAAACGCTGGTACGACAACGCAGATCAGATTGCAACATTCCTGNNGGCAATGACTAAGGCGGAAGCTAATGATATCCTGACACAGAATTTTGAAGACAGCATCAATGTATTTGCAGACATTGAGAGAGAAGCTCTGGAAATGGCCGACGTCATGACACAGGGGATCACACAACAGTTCATGCAGTTTTTTAGATAGTTACAGTTAAAGAAACGATGGTATCCCAAAAGGCATTCATTGCCTTTTGGGATACCTTTTTTGGTTACGGTAAATGAACACTGCAGCTGGCAGGCCGGAAACGTTTGTGGTAAAATATCCATAAGCTTATGGCAATTGTTTCTGTGGGCGTCAAACTTTGACAAAAGAATAGTATAGATTGGGAGAGAAAATGATAATCAGGGAATATAATTCAAAGGATATTGAGGAAATAGCAGCATTGTTTTATGATACGGTCCATGAAATATGCTCCAGAGATTACACAAAGGGGCAGCTCGATGCTTGGGCATCAATGGATATGGATAGAGATGCCTGGGACCATTCGTTTTTGAAGCATTATACCCTTGTGGCGGTGAAAGACGGCATGATTGCCGGATTTGGGGATATGGATAATACGGGTTATCTTGACCGCCTCTATGTCCACAAGGACTATCAGGGACAGGGAGTTGCAACCGCACTTTGTGACAGGCTGGAAGCTGGTTTTCCCGATGGTACGGTGACAACACATGCTTCCATAACCGCAAGACCGTTTTTTGAATCCCGGGGATACAGGGTTCTCAAAGAACAGCAGGTTGAGCGAAAAGGCGTTATTTTAACAAACTACGTAATGAAGAAAGATTAACTTAAACGAAAAAACCATTTTGGATAGGGCCGCGTTCTTTTCTGTTTGGGAATCATAATGGAAGAAACTCTACGGAGCGTAGATTGAAAAGCCCATGACAAACGACTACAATGATAGGTGGAGTAGAAACACTGAACGTCAGAAAGATGGTGAAAATAAAATGGATAAAACTTCAAGAAAAGCTCTGAAAGAGCAGTATCATAATAGAAAAGTAATTGGTGGAGTATATTGTATAAAATGCAGCGGCAAAACCGATGTATGGTTTCGGGCTACAACAGATATTCAGGGTGCAAAAAACCGGTTTCAATTTTCCGTGTCAACGGATTCATGCCCTGAAATATGTATGATGGCTGCATGGAAGGAGTCCGGAGCATCCGGATTTTCCTTTGAAATTATTGAGGAAATAGAAAAAAAGGAAACACAGACGGAACGTGAATTTTATGACGATGTAAATACGCTGCTGGAATTATGGCTGGAAAAGAACCGGAACCCTGCCCCTTGATTCCAGATAAGGAGGTAAATCATGGAAAACAGTAAAGTAGGCAGCATAATCCGCACCTTGCGGCAGGAACATGGCATGACACAAAAGGAACTTGCGGATAAAATGAACCTTAGCGATAAAACCATTTCCAAGTGGGAACGGGGCCTGGGCCTGCCTGATATTTCTCTTATTCCGGAGCTTTCCCAGCTTCTAGGAATTGATATAATGAATTTATTGGCCGGCGATATGACACCCAACAATTTTGCAGGAGGTAATATGAAAAATACGAGATATTTTATTTGTCCCTCATGCCATAATATAACGCTTTGCACAGGAGAAGCGGAAGTTTCATGCTGCGGCAAAAAGTTAGCGGCCCAGACCTTGAAAAAAGCGGAAGAAAACGAAATGCTGACTGTCCAGGTGCTGGAAGGTGACTGGTATATCACCAGCGAACATCCCATGGATAAAGAACATTACATTTCCTTTGTGGCTTTGGCTTTAAGTGACCGGATCCAGATCATCAAGCAATATCCGGAATGGAATTTAAATGTGCGCATTCCCAAAAGGGGCTATGGGATGCTGATATGGTATAGTACGGATTATGGTTTAAGGTATCAATTGATAAAGTAAAAAAAGCACAGGGAGGTCAATGCCCCCTGTGCTTTTCCTTGCGTTTTTCCTGCCGCAGTTCAAATTGGCGCTCTTTCTCAGCTTCCCGTTGTTCACGGGAATGGGATTTGCGTTCCGATTTTACCTGCTCCTGTTGAAGCTTCAAAGCATGCTGCGCCTTTGTTCCGACCCCTGTGTTTTGCAGATGTCTATGGATTTCCCTCCGCAATCTCTTGGGATTGATGCGCCGTTCAGTCATTGATGACGCTTCCAGAGATGGACTAAACCGCAGCCTGTCGTAGTTTTTGAGTATGAAATCGTAGATTTCGTAGTCCTTGGGTTCCGCTCCAAAGGTGATTTTGCAAACCTCATATCTGCCTTCAAATTCACGCTCACAGATGCCCACCCAAAACGGCTCCTCAAAGAATACAGTCAGCCTGGAACCAGTCTTTCTCATGATAAAACCCTCCTTTTATATGCCTTACAAAGAACGGACAACCAAGGAGGCAGGTTACTGACAGCTCTCGCTGCGTCCGGACTACCAACCGGAACTGTGTTTTTATCTTTGCATTGTATATTTTAACACTTATTGCCTGGCTTTGGAACCTGATAAATAATAATATTACATCATTTTTTTTGAATCTTTTTTATCAGCTTTACTGCTTCATACCAGAATACCGCAAAAGCAGCGATGCCTGCAGCAGTGAAAAGCGTGGAAGCAGACAGGGGAGCAAGCTTTAAAAATGTATTGATCGGAGAATACAGAATGATCCCCAGCATTGTAAATGTTCCAAAGATCGCCGCCCACATCACCTTGTCTTTTGCAAGACGTTTTATGGACTGCACTGCAAAATCATGGTCAGAGCTGTTCACCTGCACCAGGAAGAGATTGGAAAGCATGATAATGGTAAGCCCCATTGCACGGGCTGTGGGTGCGTTTGCTTCATTGCCGTCAAGTATCGTATAATATGTGCCGAATGAAACGGCGAATATAACCAGTCCTTGCAGGACGCTTTTGAAAAGAAGGGCCGGAGTGAGAAGCTTCTCTTTTGGATCACGGGGCCTGCGCTCCATAATATCCATTTCAGCAGGCTGCCGCTCCAGTACAATGGAGCAGGTCGGATCAATCAACAGCTCCAGCAGCACAACATGCAGCGGCAGCAGCAAAAGAGCAGTGGGTGCGATGCCGAGCATAGGGGCAAGCAAGGATGCAAATGCAATCGGGATGTGGATGGTAAATACATAACCAACCGCTTTGCGGATGTTGTCATAAATACGTCTTCCGTCTTTTACGGTCTCTACGATGGTGGTAAAATTATCATCCATTAAAATTAAGCCGGCGGCTTCACGGGAAACCTCGCTGCCCCGCTTTCCCATGGCAATGCCAATATCGGCGTATTTCAGTGCAGGGGCATCATTCACCCCATCACCTGTCATGGCAACGATTTCGCCGTNNCCTTAAATGCCCTAACAATCCTCATTTTGTGTTCCGGCACAACACGGGAGAAGATCGAAACATCTTTTACCTTTTCACGAAGCTCCTCATCACTCATTTCGTTTATCATATCACCGGTAATGATATGGTCACTGTTAAGCATATTGATCTTTTTTGCAATGGAAGAAGCGGTGATGCCGTTGTCACCCGTAATCATCACCACACGGATACCGGCTTTGCTGCAGACGGCAATATCTGCTTTTACACTTTCACGGGGAGGATCGGCAAGCCCGATCAGTCCGCAGAGTGTTAAGGCGCAGCCGGTGATCTCAGCCGGTATCTCTGCTTCGCTTTGGAGGTTTGCAGCGGCGACTGCAATTACACGAAGACCTTCCATGGACATTTCCATGATTTTATGGTCAACGGTTTTCCTTTCTTCATCGCTGAGATTGCAGATGGTAAGAATCCGTTCAGGAGAACCTTTTGCTGCAATGACCAGTTTTTCATTTCTGCGCCAGACATGCCCCATCATTTTCTGCTCGTTGGTAAAGGTGTATTCACTGACCAGTTCTCCGCTGAAAAGATGATCCTTGGTGATGCCAAGACTGCCGCAGTGGGAAAGCATGGCTTTTTCCATGGGATCATAAGCATCTGTTTCACAGCCAAATCCCATGGTCTCACATAAGGCATGATCATCTCCATCCAGTGCCCATACCTCCTGCACTGTCATTTGATTCATGGTAATGGTGCCGGTTTTATCTACGCAAAGTACTGATACAGCACCCAATGTTTCCACGGAGGGCAGCTTACGCACCAAAGACTGTTTTTTTGCAAGCCGCCATGCGCCCATAGAAAGAAAAACCGTAAGAATCACTGGAAATTCCTCGGGAATCATCGCCATGGCAAGGGTAATGCCGGAAAGAATGCTTTCAATCAGCCGGTCGTGAAAGGCATGGTCCGGTATATTGAACCATGTGAATATTCCTACAAGGGTAAACAGAACAGCGGCGATGCCGGCACAAAGCGTAACAAGGCTGCGGGTTTGCTTTTGCAAAGGGGTATCCTCATTGGGAGCTGCGGCCACATTTGCACCGATTTTGCCATATTCGGTGGCAACGCCGATTTTATCCACACAAACGGTCCCCGTACCCTGGGTGACCAGGGTGCCTGCGTAACAATAATCCCTGCGCCAGTAGTCGGCAGCCGGGCCGGCATTTTCTTCGGGCAATTTCCAGACGCACTCTGCTTCGCCGGTGAGAGAGGATTCATCGACACATAAGTCGTTACACTTTACTATAATACCGTCTGCAGGAATTTTGACACCCTCACAGATCATCATAAAGTCACCGGGAACAAGATCAACGCTGGCAATGGTCTGTTCCCTGCCGTCACGGATTACTGTCACATGAGGGGCAGACAGATCTTTTAAGGCTTTTAAGGTTTTGTCGGTTTTCCATTCCTGTATGACATCGATGCTGATGATGCCCACTACAAAAATGAGCATGATGGCACCGTCTCTGGGCTCACCCAGAATGAAATAGATAATTGCAGCAACAATCAGCAGCAAAAACATTGGCTCACAGATAATGTGAAAAACCTTTCGAAAGAAGCTTTCCTTCTTCTGCGGTGTCAGTTCGTTTTTGCCGTATTGCTCCTGCAATCTTTTTGCTTCGGCGGTGGTTAAACCCGCCTTGTGTCCTTTGTTGTTTGTCATAAAAGTTACCTCCGTTTTAGCCTTTCGGCATTCGTTTGATAGCTCTATGGCACTCCATTTACGGGGTCTTTGTTCCATTTTGGTATGAAAAAACACACCTATGGAACATATTATGAAAACAAAGAGGTGTTTTCATAATCGGATGGACGGCGCGAAAAGTTACGCCTTTTTATGAGAAGAAAGCTTCTCATAAACCATACTACTGTCCCACAGATGTGCAATAATTGCAATCTGTTGCCACTTATTAGGCGGCCCGGCCCCATGACCTTTGCAAAAAGGTTCATCGCCTGCTCAGTTTGTACCGTTGATCTCGCATCCAAAATCGGATGTAATGCAGTGCAAAGAGATTACAGAATATTATATGCACTGATTTTTCGTTTGTCAACCGATACTGGATTTTTTTTAATAGAGTTATGTTTTATTGTTGGATTATGAGAATCTATCAAACGATAAACAGAGAAGTATCCTGGATTGTAATAGAATTGCATCGTATTGAAGCACTTTAATGAGGCAGTCATTTAGCTTGAAAAAACATGTTAAAAAACCAATTTTAATAGTAAAAGTGATGATGATATTTCTCAAGTTAATTAAATGTTAAAAAAAACTAACATAATGCATAAGAAAACCATTAAAAAAATGTTGACTTTTAAAAATCGACATGTTAGTATTTATCCAACAGTTAAGGGGGTGGTCGCAGATAGAAAGTAAATCCAAATCAAAAAGTAAATAGATGAAAACTAGTTATTATCATATCAGGAAGCACAGTTGGATCGTGAATATGGCTTGAACATATACGAAACCTGCTTGGTTCCGGGGATTTTTATCCCTGGAATCAGGCGGGTTTTCTTTTTTGGGGGGATCAGTAAGATGAAGATTGTCAAATTTTTAAACAATAATGCTGCACTGGTCTTAGACGGACAGGAGCGTGAACTGGTTGTCATGGGAAAAGGAATCGCTCATTTATCCCATAAAAATGAGGAGATATCACGTGAATTAATTGATAAAATATTCATTTTGGAAGACCGGTCACAGCTTGCGCAGTATACGCAATTATTTTCAGAGATACCGGATACGATTTTTGAATTGGCCGGCCGTTTTGTAACGAAAGCCAAAGAGGATCTAAACCGTACTTTGCAGAATTCTCTTGTCATATCCCTGGCAGACCATTTAAACAGCATGATTGAGCGTGGGAAGCTGGGAGCTTATCTGGAAAACAGAATGCTCTGGGATATCAGGAAAATGTATCAGGATGAATTCCGTCTAAGCAGGGAGCTGGTGGCTGAATTTAATAAGCTCTATGATACCTGGTATGATGATCATGAAGCAGCAACCCTTGCCATGCATTTTGTCAATGCGGAATTGGAATCAGGCATGGAACATGCAGGGAAGATAACAAAACTCATCGGTGAGATTCTAAATATCGTGAAATATCATTTTTTAATCGATTATGACGAAGAAAGTTATGCTTATTACCGTTTTGTGACTCATCTGCGTTTTCTTGCTCAACGGGTTTTTCAGGGCTCACAATTAAATGATGCCGATATGAGCGGGATGTTAAAAGACCATTTAAGCGAACGTTACGAAGATACGTTTCAGTGTGTGAAAAAAATCAGGGATTTTTTTTGTAGCCATTATCATTACTGCTTTACAGAACAGGAAGGATTATACCTGGCGATCCATATCATTAAGATCAATGATGATAATATAAAAACAGACTAGAAAGGGGAGATTTGCCATGGGAAAATATGAGGAACTGGCAAAGAAAATTGTCAAAGAAGTAGGAGGGAAAGAAAACATTGCGTCTTTGACCCATTGTATTACCCGCCTTCGTTTTCAGTTAAAGGATGAGAGCAAGGCACACGATGAAGTTTTAAAGAAAATGGACGGAGTCGTCACGGTTATGAAAAGCGGCGGACAATACCAGGTGGTTATCGGCAATCATGTGCCTGCCGTGTACGAAGAGGTTTGTCAGGCGGCGGGAATCAGCAGTGAAGGAGGGGCAGCAGCGGATGCAGGCAGTAAAAAGCTGTTTGATAAGCTGATTGATACGATCAGCGGCTGCTTCCAGCCATTCTTAGGGATTCTCTCAGCAGGAGGTATTATAAAGGGTATATGCGCACTTTTGGTATTTCTCGGCGTTTTTTCCACTACGTCAGGCACCTATGCAATGCTTAATGCCATAGGTGATTCTGTGTTCCAGTTTATGCCCATCATCATTGGCTTTACTGCAGCGGGAAAATTTAATGTAAACAGGATGACAGGCATGGCCCTTGGTGCGGCCCTGTGTTATCCGGGCATCCAGTTATCTGCCCTGTCAGGAGGAGACATCCTTGGTGTGCTGTTTGAAGGAAGCGTTTTTCACAGCGCTTATTACTTAAAGGCGTTTGGGGTGCCCTGGGTAGCGAATAACTATTTAAGCAGTGTAATTCCCGTTATTATTGTGGTCTGGTTTGCAAGCTATGTGCAGAAATTTGCAAAAAAAGTAATTCCGGAGATGCTCCAAAACTTTTTTGTTCCGTTTGTTGTTATGCTTGTATCCATGGTTGCGGGATTTTTGGTCATAGGACCGGTAATATCTATCCTGACAAGTTTTTTAAACTCAGGATTTTCTTCCCTCTTTGCAGCTTCTCCAATCCTATTTGGTATTCTGACGGGATTCTTCTGGCAGGTATTGGTTATTTTTGGCCTCCATTGGGCTTTGATTCCGTTGGCGTTCATTCAGCTGGCTGAACTTGGATATATCAACGTATTAAGCGGAATGTATGGTGCAAGCTTTGCACAGACAGCCTGTGTGCTTGCCATGTACTTTAAACTCAAGGATAAGAAAACAAAATCACTTTGTATTCCCGCCGTGGTTTCTGGTATCTGCGGTGTGACGGAGCCTGCGATTTATGGTATTACCCTTCCGAAAAAACTGCCCTTTATTTACTCCATGATCGGTGGTGCGGTAGGCGGAGCTATTATGACTACTATGAATGCAACTTCTTATACCATGGGCGGCCTTGGAATCTTTGGTGTGGTAAACTATATTAATACTGCAACAGGAGATGCAAGCGGAATGGTTACTTCCTTTATCTGTATCGCCGTTTCTTCCCTGGTTGGATTTTTACTTACTTTCTTCTTCTGGAATGATAAAGAGACGCCGGCAGAGGATAGCGAGGGTACCGATGCATCGGCAGGGACACAGGATAGTCCTGCAAAGACTATTTCCATAGAGGTTCTTTCTCCGGTAGAAGGTGATATTGTTCCACTGGAAAGTCTGGAAGATGCTGCATTTTCCAGCGGTACTTTGGGAAAGGGTATTGCGGTAAGGCCATCAAAAGGAGTTGTTGTTTCTCCGGCAGATGGTGTGATCAGTGCTTTTTTCCATACAAAACATGCTTTGGGCATTATAGCTGACAATGGTCTGGAGATTCTGATTCACATTGGAATGGATACCACAAGATTAGAGGGTGAAGGTTTTACCGCTAAGGCAGAGCAGGGACAGAGAGTAAAAAAAGGCCAGGTCTTATTGGAGTTTGATAAGGATTTTATACATTCTAAAGGATATTCATTGGTGACACCGGTATTGATTACCAATCTGGGTGAACATGACAGTATGATTTTGTGGAAAGAAAAGAAGGTGACTACAGAGGATTGTCTGATAGGAATTGAGAGAGCGGCTGTCCGGCAATAATCTTTATGCTCAGGCATATGAGCAGAAAAGTATAGAGGAAAGGAGTTATCATATGGCGTTAAGAAATGATTTTTTATGGGGCGGTGCAACTGCTGCCAACCAATGCGAAGGAGGATATGCGGAGGGAGGCAGGGGCCTTGCCAATGTGGACGTGGTTCCACATGGCAAAGACCGCTGGGATGTCGTTGCCGGAACCAGGAAAATGTTTGATTTTGATGAGGAACACTACTACCCGGCAAAAAAGTCTATTGATATGTATCATCACTATCTTGATGATATTAAATTATTTGGAGAAATGGGTTTTAAAACTTATCGTCTTACCATCGCATGGAGCAGAATCTTTCCGAACGGGGACGATGACCTTCCCAATGAAGAAGGGCTGAAATTTTACGAAACTATTTTTAAAGAATGCCGCAAGTATGGTATAGAACCGCTTGTTACTTTGGTACATTTTGACTGTCCTATGCACTTAATCGCAGAATACGGCGGCTGGAGGAATAGAAAGGTCATAGACTTTTTTGTTAATTATTGTAAGACCGTATTTACACGCTACAAAGGACTGGTAAAATATTGGCTTACTTTTAATGAAATCAACATGATTCTCCATGGGCCTTTTATGGCGGCAGGCTTATATTTTGAAGAGGGGGAAGACAGAACGCAGATTCAGTACCAGGCCGCTCACCATGAACTGGTTGCCAGTGCTTTGGCAGTCAGAATGGCTCATGAGATCGATTCGCAGAATAAGGTGGGCTGTATGCTGGCGGCGGGACAATATTATCCATTCACCTGCAAGCCTCAGGATGTATGGGCGGCGTTTGAAGGAGATAGAGAGGGGTATTTCTTCGTTGATGTGCAGGCAAGAGGCGAGTATCCTGATTATGCCTGGAAACGCTTTGAACGGGAGAAGATTAAACTGGATATAACAGATGGTGATCTGGAAATATTGAAAGAAACACCGGTTGACTTCATTTCTTTTTCGTATTATTCGTCGAGAGTCGCCAGCGGGGATCCAACTGCTGCGGGAACAACTGAAGGCAATGTATTNNTGTATGACCGTTACCAAAAGCCGCTGTTTATCGTGGAAAATGGTTTAGGTGCGAAAGATGTAGCTGATGTAAATGGATATGTGGAAGACGACTACCGCATTGGCTACTTAAAATCTCATATTGAAGCTATGAAAGATGCGGTCGAAATCGATGGTGTGGATTTAATGGGATATACGCCTTGGGGCTATTGATTTAGTAAGTGCTTCCACCGGAGAAATGAGTAAGCGCTATGGGTTTATTTATGTAGATCTGGATGATTCAGGAAATGGAACCGGAAAACGCTCCAGAAAAAAATCTTTTTATTGGTATAAAAAAGTCATTGCTACCAATGGGGAGGATCTGACCTATTAAAACCGGATGGAATGCTGCCATGCCTGTCGAGAGGAGGCGGGCCGGCAGCTATCCGGGGGAAATGATCATGAGGAGTATATAATAATGGGGATGAGGAAATAAAGAATGAAAAAAATTACCGGATATATGTCAGCATTTTTACTAGGAACCATGCTTTTAACAGGCTGCCGGACGGCATCTGTAAAGCAGCCGGAGACGGCAGTAACAAAGACTGAAACGGCAGTAACAAAGGCTGAAACAGAGAAAGCATCTGCAAAAGAGTCTGCGGCAGCGATTGATACGGTGACACTTTATATTACACGTCACGGTAAGACCATGTTAAATACTTCGGATCGTTCACAGGGCTGGATCGATGCACCGCTTACACCCGCCGGTATCGAGGTGGCAAGCGCTTTGGGACGTGGCTTAAAATTAGAAGGAGTTGAATTTGACGCTGTGTACACAAGCGATAGCGGGCGGGCCATTGAGACGGCAGAAATTGTACTGAACGAAAAGGGCCAGAATCTTGAGATTCATAAAGACAAGAGGCTTAGGGAGTTTAACTTTGGCACTTATGAAGGTATGCCAAATGATGAGATGTGGGGAGCAATTGCCAAAGCGCAGGGCATGACACTGGAGGATATGAAGGCTTCTATGCAGACCGGAAGTTTCATGGACACGGTTGCATCATTTGCAGATACTCTGGCACAGCTGGATAAGGATAAGGCTGAGGAAGAGGGCAATTGGCCTGCGGAAGATATTGCCACAATACAAGCCCGTTTACAGGCGGCATTTAGCGATATCGTAAAGGAATCCATGGACAAAGGCTATGCTGACGTTCTTGTGGTTTCTCACGGATTAAGCATCGGAACTTTTCTTTCTACAGTCGATGCAAATGCTAAAGTGCCGGCAGCAGGGCTTAAAAATGCCAGTGTATCGAAAGTGGTTGTCAAAGATGGCATATATACAGTTGAAACGGTGAATGATTTGTCTTATGCTGAAAAAGGAAAATGATCATAAAAGAAAATGATCTTAAAAGGAAAGATGGGATGGAATTAACCTCACCTTGCTTTGTATCACGTTTTAGGCTATACTGGTGTTGTTTTATACTACAATAGGCAAAGGAAACGTGATTTACATGGACATAGAGATTAAGCATAAAGCAGCAATTCCCCGCTATCAGCAAATTGCCGTAGAGGTGGCAGCCCGGATAGCCAATGGAGAATATGAGGTTGGTGAGAAGATTTACGCCCGTTCCTCCCTGGCAAGCCAGTACAGCGTATCTCCGGAGACTGCACGGCGGGCGATCTGCATACTCAGTGATCTGGGGATCGTAACCTCAGAAAAGGGGAATGGGATCATCATTAAGTCCCAGAAAAAAGCAGCAGAGTACATTCAGCAAAACAGTAAGCGGCAGACCATTGATACAATCAAAGAGAATCTTTTAAAGAGTGTCAGCCGCCAAAAACAGGAAATGGAGTATTTAAATGACTGCCTGAAGGAACTGATAGAGGCCTCCGTTCATTTCCGGTCAATGAATCCATTTATGCCGTTTGAGATACGGATCACCAGCAATNNATCCAATTTTGGCAGCGGACTGGGGCGACGGTGATCGCAGTCAGCAGGAATGACACTGTCATAAAATCCCCCGGGCCATACGTTGCTCTTTCGGAAAATGATACCATATATTTCATAACACAGGATGACACCCCTGATCGTGTAAGAGAATTTCTATATCCGTCCAAATGAGAGTTTTATCATAACGCTTGAAGTCATTTTGCTTCAGGCGTTTTTTTTGAAATTTGACAAAGTGCCAACTTTATAATATAATTAAGTTGTTACTTTGCTAAAAAGGAGGGAGATATATGATACAATTTGAACGTATTTCCAAACGTTATAAGACAAAGCAGGTTCTGAATCAAATTACATTTACGATAAATAGCGGAAGCCTGGTGGCTATTATTGGTGAGAGTGGTTGCGGAAAGACCACACTTTTAAAAATGATCAACCGGCTGATCAAACCCACATCGGGTACGATCTCCATTGACGGGAAAAATATCGGCAGCATGGATGAAGTAGCCCTGCGGCGGAAAATCGGATATGTGATCCAGCAGACGGGATTGTTTCCCCATATGACGGTTAAGGAAAATNNCAAAGCTTGAAAAGATGCTGCCCAAGGATGTTGAAGACAATACAAAGAAGCTGATGCAGATGGTAGGACTTGACTGTGATGAGTTTTTGAATCGTTATCCGACGGAGCTTAGCGGTGGGCAGCAGCAGCGGGTAGGCGTAGCCAGAGCCTTTGCCACTGATCCGAATATTATCCTGATGGATGAGCCTTTTTCGGCCCTGGATCCCATAACAAGATCAGATCTTCAGGATGAGCTGGTGCAGCTACAGGCAAAATTAAAGAAAACGATTGTTTTTGTGACTCATGACATGGATGAAGCCATTAAGATTGCGGATATGATCTGCATCATGAAGGATGGCGATATTCTGCAATATGACACGCCGGAGAATATCTTAAACAATCCTGTGGATGAGTTTGTTTCAAGCTTCGTAGGAAAAAACAGGATCTGGTCCTCTCCGGAATACATCAAGGTGTCCGACATTATGATCGAGCAGCCAATCACTGCCACCAAAGACTTATCTGTCTTAAAATGCATTGAAAAGATGCGGAGAAACAAGGTTGACAGCCTTCTGATCGTGGACAGGGATACCCGGCGATTGGCCGGAATTGTCAAGGCCAGCAGATTAAGAGGTATAGAGGACAGAACCCAGTTGGCAGAACAATTTATGTATGAAGACTTCCCTGCCCTTTTACCGGACCAATGTATACTGGATGCACTGAAAATAGTGACGGAAAACCAGGTGTCAACAGTTCCGGTGGTGGATGACCAAAGGCGCCTTAAGGGGCTCATTACCCGGAGCAGCCTGGTGACGACACTGAGTCAGCAATATTTTGACTATGAAGGAGGAGAGGTAGAATGAACTTTTGGAATTATATAATAAGCAATCATCCCCAGATCCTTTCATTATTGATCGAACATCTGAAGCTGACTGCCGTATCGGTGGGTTTGGCCATCCTGATAGGAGTGCCCCTTGGAATTTTTATTTCCTTTGCGGCAAAAGCCAGTAAACCGATTTTAGCAGTTGCAAACGTGATTCAGGCAATTCCCAGCATGGCACTGCTTGGCTTCATGATCCCACTATTGGGAATCGGTATCATTCCTGCAATTGTTGCAGTCGTTCTTTATTCTCTTCTTCCCATTATTAAGAATACCTATACAGGAATTGATAATATCAATCCCCAGACGCTGGAGGCTGCCAGAGGAATCGGATTGACGCCGTTTCAGGTGCTGACTAAGGTGCAGATTCCCCTTGCTCTTCCGATCATTATGGCAGGAGTGAGGATCGCTTCCGTAACAGCGGTGGGGCTTATGACCATGGCTGCGTTTATTGGAGCTGGCGGCCTGGGATATCTGGTGTTTTCCGGCATCCGGACGGTGAATAACATTCAAATCCTGGCGGGCGCTATTCCTGCCTGTATATTGGCATTGATGGTAGACTTTCTGATTGGTCTGATTGAAAAGCTGGTAACGCCGGTCAGCCTTCAAAAGGGAGATGCCTCGGTTAAGAAAAAAAGCAGGAATATCCAAAAGGCAATGCTTGGAGCGGCTGCGATGCTTATTGCGGCTATATTTCTTTTCACATCCGTTGGCAGTGTATCAGGGGATGTGCGTACACTCTCAGTCGGCTCCAAGGATTTTACGGAGCAGGAGATCCTTGGGAATATGGTGGCGGATTTAATAGAAGACAGAACTGATATCACCGTAAACAGAAAACTGAGCCTGGGTGGGTCACAGGTATGCTTTGCTGCAATGAAGACCGGAGATATTGATCTTTATATTGACTACAGCGGTACCTCATACACTGACATCTTCAAATATCCGCCTATCAGTGATATGGAACAAGTGTATCAGACGGTAAAGAAAGAGTATAAGGAGCAGCTTGATCTGGAAGTGCTTCAGCAGATGAGCTTTAATAATACTTATACATTGGCTGTAACTCAGGAAACGGCAGAGAAGTATCATTTGGATAAAATAAGTGATCTTGCTAAAATAAGCGGAAGCTTGACATCCGGTACTACGTTTGAATTCTCCAACCGGGAGGATGGATTATCCGGACTGCAGAAATCATATGGTTTCCAAATAGGAAAAAACCTTACCTTAGACTCTTCTCCCCGCTATATGGCTCTGGGAAGCGGTGAGGTGGATGTCATTGATGCCTTCTCCACGGACGGACTTTTAAAAAAATTCGACTTAAAAACGCTGGCAGATGATAAGAACTTTTTTCCACCCTATTTTGCAATTCCGATTATTCGGGCGGACGCATTGGAGAAATGTCCGGAAATCGCCGGTATCATGGAAGAATTGGCACCATTTTTAACCAATGAGGTTATGATTGAACTGAACTACAAAGTGGATGAATTACAGCAGTCACCTGCTGCTGTAGCCCAGGAATTTCTAAAAGAGAATGGATTGATATCATGATTTATGGAATTGTGCTTTTTTCATTTCTTTCCTTTGTTTTTTCTTCTCCAAGGTGGCGATGGCTGATAAGCGCTGATATGTCCCTGTCCCTAAAAGAAGAGAAAGCCGGGTTACTGTTTGGACGGTATATGCGGGATGCAGCTGCTGTGATGCTGCTTTTATGGTTACTCAGAACGTTGAATCATCCCTGGGTATACGTGGCTGCAGGGTGTGTATTTTTCCTGCGTACACTGGGCTTTCTCATTCATATGGCTCAGGTTTTTATAAAAGATTAAATGATATCAAAGAGCCGTTGCACCGGAAAAATTGCAACGGCCCAATTTCATCCTTACCTTACACACTTACATCCACCATACTCCACTATACTGCACCAAGGTATTCTTTAACTCTTCAAAACCTTATTACCGCAGCCGGAACAGAAGCTGTCCCCCTTTTGACAGGATTTGATTAGCTCAATATCATTCAAAACATCACCTCCCTTTGACTGATTTATTTTCAGGTTAAAGCCCGCAGCTTTTTTAGTCAGTTTCTAAACTTTTTTTGATTTTTTTCTACACATCAGCCAGATGATAATACCCACACCTGCAAATGCCAGCAGGATAAAAACAACATAGGAATATGTGTTGATGTAATCTGCAATGATACTCCATTTCTCTCCGGCAAAAGCCCCCAGATTAATAAGTATAACATTCCAGATTGCCGTACCCGATACAGTATAAAACAAGAATTTACTCATTTTCAATTTTGCCATTCCGGCGGGGATGGAGATGAGACTTCTGACAATAGGGATAAACCGGCAGAAAAAGACAGTAAGGCTTCCCCGCCGGTTAAACCAGTTTTCCGCTTTTAATATATCTTGTGTCTTCAATTGAAGAAGAAAACCCCATCTGTCGATGAATCGCCCTAAGCGTTCCGGCGTTACCAACCGTCCGATGTAATATAAAACGATGGCTCCGGCAGTCGAACCGGTTGTGGCGGAAAGAAGCACCAGCCAAATATTCAAGTTGCTTTTTGTTGTCATGAATCCGCCAAAGGTGAGAATAACTTCAGACGGAATTGGTGGAAATATGTTTTCGATTGCAATCAACAGGGCAATGCCAGCATATCCAAATTGGTTCATCGTGTTTATGATCCATTCTTGCATGTTAAATACCATAATCCTTTCCTTTTAGCTGTTAGTGAGCAAAATCTTTTCCTTATCTATAGAATAAACAAGATGCGGAATTTTCAATAATATTTTCTGATAAATGAATCAGAGCAGTATTGCGGGGACGGATGTGCAGGGACTGCAAAAATCCATTTAATTTGACTTACATCTAATTACACGAAATATATTATAAAAGGTTGAAAGGAATTTTAGCCATTATTGAGAACAGTCACTGCAAAAGAGCATAAGAATCCCCGTGTAAACCATTGGCTTACGCGGGGGTTCTGCCAGATCATTTTCAGCCTATTGTTCTGACAAGTAAATACAGTAGTCTAAAATAACATTACCTTGTTCATCCTTCTCGGAAAATCGCGGACAGTTATACCTTTCGAAAAAATAAGCTCTTTTTTCATTATCGTTTTTAAAATTACCCATATCATATTCCTGGAATTTAAGAATGCACTCATCATGCATGCCATAGATGCTGCCGTCATCCTCTTTGCCTTTAATCCAGCATACACCGATGCTGGCCTCGTCCAAATCTATAAAATCATAACCATCGGGAACAGATGTATCTGATGGAAGGAACATGCCAATCCAGTATTCAAAAGTGTTTTCAAAATTGCTGCTGTTGCAGCGCATAAAGCCCAGAAAACTGTTTTCAATATTTGGATCCCCGCACAGTTTTTCAAGCTCCTCAAACCAGCCGTTTTGAAACCATTCCATCCATTTGTGACCAAATCCACCATCTCTGTCAGCGTTGGTATAGCATTTCCCAATAAAACGCAATGAGGGTAAATGCTCTTTATAGACTTTAATAATCTTTGCCATTTTTCTTCCCCCTATTTACAATTTTTTATAACCTTATTCTAACAGAAATCTGTCAGAATACAATTTAAGTTTTTATGACAGGAGGAAAACATCTCATGGATGCGCACCGCGGTATTTGTTTGACATGAACTCAAATAGTCAATATAATGAGAGCGAGCTTGTAAGAACAGGAGGTAATGAAATGTCAAATATTCATTCCATAAATAACAGGAATAAAATAAATGATTTACTAAATATCTGGGAATCTGCTGTTGCAGCAACTCATACATTTTTGTCAGAAAGTGACATCCAGGCAATCAAACCGGAAGTTGTAAAGGGATTAAAAGAAATTGAACATTTGTATTGTTATTATGTTGATGATACTGCTCATGGTTTCATAGGTGTAGCCAACAATAAAATTGAGATGCTGTTTATACATGATAGGGCCAGAGGAAAAGGAATCGGAAAGAAGCTTATTCGTTATGCTGTAGATAACTTAGATGCAAAATATGTAGATGTAAATGAACAGAATGATCAGGGCATAGGATTTTATAAACACATGAAATTTCATATCATTAGCAGGTCAGAGCTTGATGAACAAGGCAGACCATTTCCAATACTGCATCTCAAATTGAGTGACAATTGAATATTAACAGGTTGATTAGAAAAAGGCGAAGAACCATGCTGGGGACCGCCTTTTTCGCGCAGTATCTGCTTTTTATGTGCGTTTAAAGGGTTTCATGCGTTCAGCCCGTTCTTTGCTTTTGTTCATTATCGTCTATCCGAAAGCGCGGAAGTCGTATGCTTGTTCATAGTTCAGCAGGATAGGTAAATATATTTCCATAAAGTTCTATTCTATATCATTGCAAAGAAGTAAAAATGATGATAAGATATAGTTGAGACACTCATATATTGACTGTGTCAAATATATAATGGAAAGGTAAAATTATGTCTGATAATGATATACGGGTATCTGGCGCAAGAGAGCGAAATCTAAAAAACATAGATGTCCTGATACCCAAAAAAGAAATAACGGTTTTTACAGGAGTATCCGGTTCTGGTAAATCGTCTTTAGTGTTCGATACAATAGCAGCAGAATCCCAAAGGCAATTAAATGAAACCTACACCAGTTTTATCCGTCACCGTATGCCCCATTATGGAAAACCCGATGTGGATACAATCGAAAATTTATCGGTAGCTTTTATAATCAACCAAAAACGGTTGGGCGGCAATGCACGGTCAACGGTAGGCACGATTACAGATATTTATTCTTTATTGCGTCTGTTGTTTTCACGAATTGGAAAACCTTTTGCCGGCTATTCCGATGTTTTTTCGTTCAATAATCCGGCTGGGATGTGCGGCGGCTGCCAGGGCTTAGGAAAGATTGAAGCGGTTGATATTGAACGACTGTTAGATAAAAATAAATCCTTAAATGAGGGAGCAATCCGTTTTCCGACTTTTGAACCCGGCGGCTGGCGACTGACCCGTTATATTTATTCTGGATATTTTGATAATGATAAAAAAATAAAAGACTATTCCGTCGAAGAACTGGAGCTGCTGCTTTACGCTGACGGCATTAAGGTGAAAGATCCTCTTCCCGAATGGCCTAAAACTTCATTGTATGAAGGGGTGATTCCACGGATCGAGCGGAGCTTTCTCAAAAAAGAGGATGGCGAAAAGGTTAGATACAGCAAAGAAATTGAGGGCTTTGTCATAAAGCAGGATTGCCCCCACTGCCACGGGGCCCGCCTGAATGATGAAGTATTATCCTGCAAAGTGAACGGTAAAAATATAGCGGAATGCGCTGATATGCAGATAAACGAACTATTAGGTTTTATCCAGTTAATCAATGCTCCAGTGGCGGCTACAATCGTTTCAGAATTGGTGAATCGTCTGCAGCAAATGGTATCCATTGGATTGGATTATTTGAGTTTAAGCAGACAAACCTCCACTCTTTCGGGCGGGGAATCTCAAAGAATCAAATTGGTTTGCCAACTGGGCAGCAGTTTGACGGACCTTACTTATATTTTTGACGTNNTGATATAATCAAGATTGCAGACCAAGTGATTGACATGGGACCCGGCGCGGGAATTCATGGGGGCGAAATAGTATATCAAGGGAATTTACAGGGGTTAAAAGCATCTGGCACATTGACGGGGAATTATCTGTCTTATCGGCCTGAATTAAAATCTGGTACACGTACCCCGAAAGGCTGGCTTTCCATTCACAATGCAACGCTGCACAATTTAAAGAACCTCTCAGTTGAAATACCCAAAGGAGTAATGACTGTTGTGACAGGGGTTGCCGGTTCAGGAAAAAGTACGCTTATCAATCAGGTGCTGCCCCGATTTTATCCTGAAACTGTATTTATCGACCAAAAGGGAATACAAGCATCAAAGCGTTCCAACATAGCAACCTTTACAGGTATCTTTGATATTATCAGAAAACTTTTTGCAAAAAGCAACGGTGTCAGCGCCTCCCTGTTCAGTTTCAATTCCCAAGGCGCATGTCCGGTTTGTAAAGGCTTAGGTGTTACCTATACAGATTTAGCGTTTATGGATACAATCGTTACAGTATGTGAAGAATGTCACGGGAACCGTTATACCGACGAAGTGCTTGGGTATAAGCTAAGAGGTAAAAATATTGGTGAAATTCTTAAAATGACCGTATCGGAAGCCTTGGAATTTTTTCGGGAAGAAGAAATAAGAACAGTACTTAAAAGGCTTTCAGATGTTGGAATCACCTATATTTCTTTGGGGCAGCCATTGAACACACTTTCAGGAGGAGAATTGCAGCGGATAAAACTGGCTTCCGAGCTTGAAAACGGCGGGAAGGTTTATGTCTTGGACGAACCCTCAACAGGCTTGCATATGGCTGATATAAAACAGTTGANNTCCACCCTTATTGTAATTGAGCACAATTTGGATATTATTTGCCAGGCAGACTGGATCATCGACTTAGGCCCATATGCCGGACAGCATGGCGGTAAAATTATGTATACAGGGTTGCCGGGAGAATTAATTAATTGTAAAGATTCCTTGACAGGAAAATCCCTGAAAAAATATATTAATAAAATATAGGAGATCGGCTTTATGGCAATGAGAGAATTAGAAGAAAGTTATGTCCCTTTTCAGTGTATGATTGTATCAGATTCAAACCGATTCAACGTAGAAGGCGTTTCAACGGCACAGTACTATATACTTGATACGTTGAGTAATCAAGGGCCAAAAACCACAAAAGAACTTGCCGAAATGAAAGGAATCTCGCAGTCGGGCATTTCAAAATTGACGAAACGGCTGTTGGAAAAAAAGTATATCTTACAGGAAAGGCAGCTTAATGACCGCCGCTCCTATAATATTATACTAACCAGTGAAGGAAAAGCCTTTTTAAACCGTGTCGATGATTTTGGAAATGAAATCATGAATTATATTGAAGAAGCATTGACGGCAGAGGAAGTAAAAGCCTTTTCCATGATGTGCAAAAAAATCACCAGCTTGTATGCTGAAAAAACATGATAGCTTAAGTGGGAAGAGAAGGAGGGCTGTTATTTGAATTATATCTTAACCAACAGCATTAGTGAAAATGATGCATTACGGCGTAGTTATAACAGTTTAGCTGAAAAAACCTTTGGACTGTCTTTTGAAGAATTTTATCAAAATGGATATTGGACAGATAAATATATTCCATATTCCTTGATTGATGATGGAAAGGTAATCGCTAATGCATCTGTGAATATTTTAAAATCCCTTTACAATGGGCAGGAAAAACGATGCATCCAGATTGGCACGGTTATGACAGACCTTGGTTATAGAAACCAGGGGTTATCCAGATACTTAATTGAAAGAATTTTAAGTGAATGGAGAGAAAAATGCGATACCATGTATCTGTTTGCCAATGACAGTGTTCTTGATTTTTACCCTAAATTTGGTTTTGTAAAAGCCGTTGAATACCAATGCAGCAGTCCGATCACTCCAACAGAAGGACGCGTAAAGAAACTTGACATGAGCCGTGCAAGTGATCGTGCTTTATTAAAGCAGTATTACACGAAATCCAACCCATACTCTGCGCTTACAATAGAGGATAACTATGAATTACTAATGTTTTATTGTACTTCATCTATGAAAGATTGTGTGTACTTTCTGGAAGATTTTGATGCTGTAATAATTGCTTCAAATAAAAATGAGATTTTAACCTGTTATGATATATTTAGCAACGGTGACCACGCTATGCTTGACGTGATATCCAGAGCAGCAGAGCCTCAAATACGTACTGTGGTTTTTGGCTTCACTCCTGCGGAACAGGCAGCTTTTCATTCACAGATTCTCGAAGAAGAGGATACGACTCTATTTATTCTTAAAGGAAAGGATAATTGGTTTGTGAATAATCAAACGATGTTTCCTGTTTTGTCACATGCATAATTAAATAAAGGCGAGAACATCTATGATGCATCATAGGGGATTATGGGATGTAACTAATTAAAAGAACAAAGGAGAGTAATACATGAGCCAAAATATATATGACAATGAAGTGTTTTTTAAAGAGTATATGAAATTAAGGGGCGAAAAAAGCTATAATGATCTATTGGAGCAACCGGAATTGTTTAGCAAATAGGAGAGGAAGACAAATGCTAGACTATAAAACTCTAAATAAAACAAGTATAGAAACACTTCACGAAGCATTTCGGAATGCNNTAGAAACATTCAAACAAATGCTTCAAAGAAGAGGGTATGCTCCTGAGATATCGATCGGTGCGTTTGAAAGTGATCGATTGGTTGGTTTTGTTCTTAATGGACTTAGAAGTTTCAACGGAAAAACAACGGTGTATGATATTGGGACAGGTGTTATCATTGATTACAGAAGACAAGGTGTTACAAGTAACATGCTCTTGAATGTCAAAGAAATACTTAAAGAAAAACAAATAGAACAGTATTTACTTGAGGCTATTCGATCCAATGGGTCTGCAATTCAATTATACAAAAAAGAAGGATTCAAGATTCAAAGGAATTTTTCATGCTTTAAATTGGATAAAAAAAGTTTTGTTCCTTTGAAAAACCATAAAGTTGAGCATACAGACCAAATGGCTTGGGAACAATTTAGAGAATTTTGGGATTTTGAACCTTCGTGGCAAAATTCAATTGATTCCATTCATGCTGTATCAGAGGAATTTCTATATGCTATTGTACATTATGATAACACAATTGCTGGATATGGTATCATTAATAAAAAGACAGGAGATATTCCTCAAATTGCAGTAAATAAAAATGATAGAGGGAAAGGAATTGGCAGAAGCATTGTTACTGATTTAATCGTACATACGGAATCACATAAAATCAGTGTTCTTAACGTAGATGACGAATCTAAATGTACGAAAGATTTTCTGATTAGATTAGGGTTTGAACCTATTGTGAGTCAGTATGAGATGCTTTTGAACATAAGATAGTAATGATTAAGCGCGGAGGAGGCCATATATGAGATATAAGCATATTGTCTTTGATATTGACGGAACATTGATTGATACTGAATATGCAGTTCTACACTCTTTGCAAGAGACTTTATTAGCCGTAACCGGGATTAACAAAGAAATCTGCGAACTGACATTTGCTTTGGGTATTCCCGGAAAAGACGCATTGAAAAAACTTAATGTCCCGGACAGTTCACTTTCGTTTATTCTAAGTGATTGGGATAACTGTATGTGCAAATTTAGTAATACGGTATGTATTTTTCAGGGCATACGAGAGTTGCTGGACACCCTTGTACAATTCGGCTATGAATTGGGTATTGTCACCTCAAAAACAAGAGAAGAATTTAAGCAGGATTTTGAACCATTTGATATTAACAAATATTTCACAACTATCATTTGCGCGGATGATACGGTTAAACACAAGCCAGATCCCGACCCTCTTTTCAAATATATGGAAGTCTCAAAAGCGGGCAATAACGAATTGCTTTATATTGGAGACAGTGTATATGACAGGAAATGTGCCAAAAGTGCCAAGGTTGATTTTGCTTTGGCGGGCTGGGGCAGTCTTTCCAGAGAAATACAGGCAGATTATTATTTAGAAAAACCTGACGATCTTCTTTCAATTATGAGTGATTGAACATACGATGTAACAGAAAAGCATATATCAAGATTATGAACCTGGCTGTGTTATGCAGCCGGGTTTTTGTTTTGTCGGAGAGCGGCCCCGCGTTATCAAGTTGAAAAAAGCATAAGGAAAACCCGCATAGAAGAACGTGCTCCTATGCGGGTTTATAGCGGAAGCGGTGGGATTCGAACCCACGTGCCCTTGCGGACAACCGCATTTCGAGTGCGGCTCGTTATGACCACTTCGATACGCTTCCATGTAGTGAATTTACAGTTTTATGCGGAGATTACGTGATTTCGAGTCAGGTTCGTTATGACCACTTCATGAATCCCTTGCCTTATGAAAAAGACGAACGATACAATTATACACGAGAAATATGATTTTGGGTAGTACTTTTAGTAAAATTTTCATTTTTTCCCGTATAAGCACCAATGCTATGGAAATAATAGGAACATATATGATAAAGTGCATATTTTTCTATGAAAAACCGATTTATTTTTATTAAAAAGACACACAAAGTATATCGGGAAAAAGGAGGTGCCACAGATGAGAAATATGAAACATACATTTTCCACGGTGGAAGATCTGGTTGCATTTGTAGTAAGGGCCGAAAGGTGCAGCTTTGATATTGATGTCATTTACAACCATCTGGTTATTGACGGAAAATCGCTGATGGGAATTTTGTTCATCGGCATTGGAAAGCAGGTAGAGATTGTTTGTCACAATGCAGCAGCGTCACCGGAAGAATTAGTAGGCTGTGCAGCCTGAATCCTAAAATATTAGAATATTGGGCAGAAGTAGAGCGGTACAAGCCGGTCCTGACTTCTTATAACGGAATGTGGGACCGGCTTTCTCTGCTTCCTCCTCTAATCCATTGCCCCTGGCTGTGGCATACCTCCACACAGAGAAGGCCTGGTCTGAGAATATTTATTACAATGAGGGGGATTTAATTTGCTGCTTTCACTTGTTTCTGATTGACTTTAACCTAAGGAAAGACGTAAACTTAGAAAAAGGGATAATCAGGAGTTTGGAATATGAAGAATCAGACAAAAGAAAGCTATGACGAACTGGAACGCCGCCGCCGCGCCAGAGACAGGCGGCAAAAGCAAAAGAGGCAGCAAAAAAGAAAGCGGATTTTCTACATAGTGGTCAGAGTATTCATTCTGTCCATAGCCCTTGCTAGTATCGTATGGGGGATTAATCTGCTGTTTTTTAAAAACTATGTGGATTTAAAGAGGATTCCTATGCCGGACTGGGTGGAGGAAGACTTTATCGAAACAAATCCTTACTCAAGACCTGGGACAGAAATGAAAAGGGCTGATGGTATTGTAATTCATTATGTAGCAAATCCAGGTACAACGGCCAAACAGAACTTAAATTATTTTGATAGCCTTAAGGATCAGACAGGAGATAAGAAGATTTCGGCCAGCAGCCATTTTATGATTGGGCTGGAAGGGGAAATCCTTCAGGGAATCCCTATCTACGAGGTGGCTTATGCCACGTCAAAGGAAAAAAATGTGGATACGGTTTCCATTGAATGCTGCCATCCCGATGAGACAGGGAAATTTAACGAAGCAACCTATGATTCCCTGGTAAAGCTGACAGCCTGGCTTTGCAGGAATCTGGGATTAACGGAAAAAGATGTGATAAGGCATTACGATGCTACGGGAAAGGACTGTCCAAGGTACTTTGTGGCCCACGAGGATGCGTGGAAAAAGTTCCTTTCAGATGTGAAGGCGGCCAGAAAGCAGCCGGTTGAAGGAGAAAGATAAGAATAAAGATAAGAATAAAGATAAAGAACCTCCAATAGGCCTTATCAGGCTTATTGGAGGTTCCACATACGTACTTCATTCCCCTTTAAATAATTCACGGTCTATGATCCTTACGGCATCTGCGATGCAGTCATTGCAGGAACGGAGAACTTTTCCGGTATCCACGCCCTTTAAATCCTTGCAGATTACGCTTTTGTTCTGTACCTTAAAGTCTGACAGGCATTTTTTGGACGCTTCGTGGGAGGTCCGTTTGGAATCCGGCCGGTCCAGACGGGCAGAGCTGTTCTTTAGCCCGGAAAGTATGGCAGCAGCCCCGATGGCGCCTNNCTGACCTGTTTTATCACAGAAAGCACAGGAGACAGCCTGTGCACAATTATACCCCTTTGCATGCTTGTTAAGAGCTTCTTCCACTCTTTTTGATGTTATGTCTGACATGTAATGATTCCTCCTGAAGTCATGATATCCATTGCATTGCCCGGTTACGCTTCGGTCCGGGCGGAGAGCAATCGGAATTTACAAAATATTATGTGAAACAGAAAGCCGCCCAGACAGGTGGCAAACAGATAGACAGCATTTCCTATGGAAATGCCGTATTTTAACGCAATTTCATGAAAAACGATCTGGGCCGAAGGGTAATACGGAGAAATGTAGAACATATCCGCCTGGCCCAAAGGCTTTGCCGTACGATTGATAATGGTAGCTATGATGCAGCTGATAAAAAACAGGGGTAACGTCCGCACGAATCCCAAAAGTGAGGTATCGGAAAGACGGGAAAATGCGATGACCAGCCCTATAAAAATCAAAAGCAGGTGCCAGATCAGGCCGTGAAGGGTTAAAAACCAGTAAGGATGAAAAAGCCCGGACGGTTCTGCCAATGCCATGATGCCTCCTAAAAGGTTAAAATCCTGCATAAAGGTACAGAGTACTTTTTGACCGTCCTTCGAAGGGACAAGCGGCAGGATAAGGCAGAAATACATGGGAAGGCTGCAAAGCTGAAATGGAAAATACCACCAGTTGTAGGTCTGTTCATTTACCACATAATATAAAAAAAGCTGTTTCCAGCATTCGGTGGCAGCCAGAAGGAGGCCGCAGAAAAAAAGCAGCCGGGGAAGCTTTGAGTTGTTGATTTTTCTGGTGGTGTAATAGGCCAGAAAAACAACAGAGGCAAGCCCTATGGCGATAAATACGATGTGGAACAGGGAATAAGGGGCCGGAGGATTCATGGGCCACGCTGTTTTTTCAAGGAAATCCTTCATAAGCAATTACAGACCTTTCTTTCATGCTTCTGATTTTTCGATAATCGGATTGACGGGCTAAAAAGCACCCCTTTTATCAAAACGTGCTTTGCAGGTCCCGATAAGCCATATTATATAGGATTGCCTGAAATCATGCAAGATAAATGAAAATAACGCGGAGAAAAAAGAATCTTCTTCTTATGAAGTACTTGATTAATTTCGAAAATGCTATATAATGTATAACTGACACTTTGTTTAATAATTATGCATATTTGTGTATATAAGAGGAGGAATCATTATGAAAAAGAATGTAATTGCTATGATGGGTGTTGTATGCATGGCAGCTTTATTAACTGCTTGTGCAGGTTCCGGAACAAAGACAGAGACAGGGACAACTGCTGCAGAGCAGAAAGAAGCTGCAGGAAAGCTGGTCATGGTAACCAATGCAGAATTTCCGCCCTATGAATATTATGATAAAAATGATATCGTTGGAATTGACGCAGATATTGCAAGGGCAATCGCTGATAAGATGGGTGTGGAGCTGGAAATTCAGGATATGGCCTTTGATTCCTTAATTCCGGCTGTTCAGTCCGGTAAGGCAGACTTTACTGCTGCAGGTATGACCGTTAACGAAGACCGTAAGAAAAATGTTGATTTTACCGATACTTATGCAGAAGCAGCTCAGGTAATCATTGTTAAGGAAGGCAGCGAGATCAAAACACCGGATGATTTAACGGGAAAGAAGATCGGTGTACAGACCGGCACCACCGGCGATATTTATGCAGATGATATTGAGAATGCGGACGTTCAGCGTTTTAATAAGGGAATGGAAGCAGTTATGGCTCTTACTCAGAGCAAAATAGATGCAGTCATCATTGACCGTGAGCCTGCAAAGGTATTTGTAAAGGAAAATGCCGGATTGGTGATCCTTGACGAAGCATTTACCGAGGAAGAATATGCAATCGCCGTTAAAAAGGACAACAAAGAGCTGTTAGACAAGATAAACAGTGCCATTAAGGAATTAAAGGAATCCGGTGAATTGAAGAAGATCGTGGATAAATACATTACCGCGGAATAATAAAAAAGGAAGAGTGCCATGTGGGAAAAGCTAAGAGATGATTTTTATCAGAATTTTATCGTAGATGACCGTTGGAAATACATTACCGGCGGTCTGCAAAACACGTTAAAGATCACGTTTTTTGCAGTTTTAATCGGTATTTTACTGGGATTACTGGTTGCCATCATACGATCAACCTATGAAAATACCCATAAGCTGAAAATACTAAATGCAATCTGCAGCGTTTATCTGACGGTGATCCGGGGTACGCCAGTGGTTGTACAGCTTATGATTATGTATTTTGTCATCTTTGCGTCCACTGATCCGGGCCAGGTGCCTACGGCCATTCTGGCGTTTGGAATCAACTCTGGTGCCTATGTGGCGGAAATCTTCCGGAGCGGGATCAGTTCCATTGAAAAGGGACAGTTTGAAGCCGGCCGCAGCCTGGGCTTTAATTACGCCCAGACCATGTGGTTCATCGTTATGCCCCAGGCCTTTAAAAATGTGGTTCCTACTCTTGCTAATGAATTTATCGTCCTGTTAAAGGAGACTTCTGTAGCAGGATACATAGGGCTGCAGGATTTGACCAAGGGCGGCGATATCATCAAGAGCCGTACCTATTCTGCGTTTATGCCTCTGATTGCAGTGGCCATTATTTATCTGGTTATGGTTATGGTATTTTCATATCTCGTAAAATTACTGGAGAGGAGGCTGCATAGAAGTGAGCATTGATAGAATGGAAAATCCCCTGATTCAGGTACAGAATCTGGGTAAGAAGTTTGGTGACGCAGAAGTGCTTAAGGACATTTCCGTTGATATTTATAAAGGGGACGTAGTATGCGTCATAGGACCTTCCGGTTCAGGAAAGAGCACATTTCTCCGCTGCTTAAACCGTCTGGAAGAACCCTCCGGGGGACATATCCTGTTTGAAGGCGTGGACATTGTAGATAAGAAAACCGACATTGATAAGCACCGTCAGAAGATGGGAATGGTGTTCCAGCAGTTTAACCTGTTTCCCCATATGACTATTTTAAAGAATTTAACCCTTGCTCCCATGAAGCTTCAGGGACGCAGCAGGCAGGAGGCGGAAGAGCAGGCCTTAGGGCTTCTTCATAAGGTGGGCCTTGCCGACAGGGCGGACTCTTATCCCAATCAGTTATCCGGCGGGCAGAAGCAGCGTATCGCCATTGTCCGTGCCCTGTGCATGAATCCGGATGTCATGCTGTTTGACGAACCGACCTCCGCTCTTGATCCTGAGATGGTAGGCGAGGTGTTAAATGTAATGCGGGAGCTGGCTGAGGAGCGGATGACCATGGTCGTAGTCACTCACGAAATGGGGTTTGCCAGAGAAGTAGCAACCCGCGTCATGTTCATGGACGGCGGCTATTTTCTGGAAGAAAACGAACCAAATGAATTTTTTGCAAATCCGCAAAATGACAGATTGAAACTCTTTTTGAGTAAGGTGCTTTAAACAACAGCGCGCCTTATCCCATGATCCAAGGCTATGTGGATTTTTACGTTTTTGGCTAAAAGAAAAAGACAGATGATAATCTGCCCCTGAATCTGGTCATGTTTAGAACCGTCACGAAAGTGGCGGTTTTTTTATTTATGCTTTTTCATTCAAAAATCCTATCATAAGCGATCAATTATTAGTATTTTTCAACAAAGGCAAAAAGTGTTAAAATATAAACAAGAATGTTAAAAAAGTAACTTGAAGGGAGTAACAAAGGTGGGATTCTTATGTTCATACATTGGTGGAGGGTCCGGAAAAGTGCAGGAGATACTGGCTGCCTATGACCAGGCAAAAGATCAGGGATTAAGGCGGAGCTTAAATAGATTTAGACAGGGAGGTTTGGGAGTGTGAATTGGAAAGGTGTTTTTCGGAGCCGTTTTAATGCGGAAAAGCCTTGTAATATCTTTGGATATATGGTATGTAAGAAATGCCGGGTCCTGCAGAAATGCCCGGTTTCCGGTCCGGAAAGATATCATCCGGACCGGAAAGGTATCACTTGTCTTTAAGAAGAGAGCCCAAGCAGTTTCCTTGCCGCATCCAGTAATTCCTGGCTTGTTTCCTCTACCAGGACAACATCTGCGACAGAGGGAAATGCGGCTTTGATTTCAGCCGCAATCAGTTCTTCGCTGGTGCGGCCGGCAGCGGGGCATCCGGAACATTTGCCGGTTAACCGGACTTTCAATATGTTGTTTTCCAGGCTCAGTACCGTGACGTTGCCTTCATGTTCGGCCAAAGCCGGGCGTACCTTCTTATTGAGGATCATTTCAATCTGCTCTCTTGTTCCTATCA
Organism: Hungatella sp. UBA5982; assembly: GCA_002429965.1. Classification (GTDB taxonomy): domain Bacteria; phylum Bacillota; class Clostridia; order Lachnospirales; family Lachnospiraceae; genus Lacrimispora. The sequence goes on along the minus strand of DJBG01000043.1, from coordinate 908 downwards.
TGGCAACCCCTCCTTTTGAAACAGTTTAACAGCAGGAAGGAGCCTTTGTCAATCCGGATACTGATACGAATATCTGATGGATACAGATAGGAAAAAACAATAAAAGAAAAGAGGGATTCGGTATGTCGGCTAATTTTGAACATTATAAAGTTTTTTATTATGTGGCTAAGTATAAGAATTTCACAAGGGCTGCCAATGCTCTTTTAACCAGTCAGCCTTCTGTGACCTGCTATATACAGAACCTTGAAAACGTGCTGGGCTGCAAGTTGTTTATACGGTCGAAAAAGGGCGTTGTTTTGACCAATGAAGGTGAACTGCTTTACAGCTATGTGGCTCCTGCCTGTATGCAGTTTATGCAGGGAGAGGAAGCCTTAAAGGAGAGCCTGGGTAAACAGAGTGAGCAGATTAACGTGGGAGCCACCCAGATGGCTATGCATTCCTNNCCCCAGGTCAGGTTAAACATCTTCACCTATAACACGCCTCAGACCTTAAGCGAACTAAAGGCAGGGAAAATTGATTTAGGAATTATTACAACGCCGTTTTACTGTGATGAGAACATAAAGGCAGTCAAGGTAAAGACCTTTTGCAGCCTGCTGGCGGGAGGAAAGAAGTATGGGGAATACAGCGGAAAAACCAGTTACCTTTCGGAACTTTCGTCACTTCCGCTGATAACCATGTCCAACGTCACAACTACCTTTGCCTTTTTTCAGGAATTTTACCATTCCTGCGGCCTGGTTATGCAGCCGGCCATTGAAGTGGCGGGAATTGACTTAATTCTTCCGGTAATCGTGCAGAACTTAGGCATTGGATTTGTTCCCGAAGAGCTGGCCCAACCGGCCCTTGAAAAGGGAGAAATCGTAGAAATAAAGCTGCATGAGCAGATACCGGAGCGGAGCATTTGCATTGTC